>DATJOA010000136.1:0-90835 GCA_035507635.1 Candidatus Acidiferrales bacterium | reverse complement strand
CAGAGCATCAAGGCTTCTGGCGTGCCGTTCCGGATGCCTTCTCCGCAGGTCCGAACTGAGCGGCTGCCGACAGTCTTGCGCGTACTCTACCTGATCTTCAACGAGGGATACGCGAGCAGCATCGGAATGCAGATGCAGAGGCTCGATCTGGCGAGAGAGGCAATCCGGTTGACCCGTGCGATGAAAGCACTGCTTCCCAACGATGCAGAAGTGTCCGGACTTCTCGCTCTGATGTTGCTGACCGATGCTCGCCGCGCGGCTCGGACCGGGCCAGGGGAGGAACTGATCGCGCTCGACAAGCAAGACCGGAGCTTGTGGGATCGGGCCGAGATTTCCGAGGGCATCGAACTGCTGAGGGCGGCACTTACGAAAGGAACGGTAGGCTTGTACCAGTTGCAGGCCGCGATCGCGGCGGTTCATGACGAAGCAGCACGCGCGGAAGATACTGATTGGCCGCAGATTCTCGCCTTGTACGAACTGCTCGTGCGCGTGTCGCCGGGGCCAATGGTCACGCTGAATCATGCAATTGCGGCCGCCATGGTGCATGGTCCGGCGAAAGGGCTCGAACTGCTCAAGACGCTCGACTCACAGCTCGGCGGGCATTACCGGCTCGACGCGGTCCGCGGACATTTGTTCGAAATGGTCGGGGATTATGAAAACGCGATTCGCCATTACCGGATTGCGGCGGAAAGAACCACGAGCATTCCCGAACAGAATTATCTGATGACGCAGGCGGCTCGGCTGGAGGAGCGTTCTGCGTAGCTCCAAATCGTCCAGCGCAACTCTGGCCCTCACGATGCAAGTATCGTGTCGATCTGGGCGAGTTCGTCCGATGAAAATTTGAGGTTTGCAAGGGCGGTGACGTTTTGATCGATTTGATCGACGCGGCTCGCGCCGATCAGAGCGCTGGTCATCCGCGGATCACGCAATACCCACGCAAGCGCGAGTTGCGCTACGGATTGGCCACGAGACTTCGCAATGTCGCGGAGAGCTCGCACTTTTGTCAGCGCCGTGTCAGTGACGTCGTTCTTCTTCAGAAATGTGTCGGGTTTGCCTGCGCGAGAATCTGACGGAATGCCATCAAGGTAACGATCGGTAAGAAGTCCTTGGGCGAGCGGGCAAAATGCGATGCATCCGACGCCTTCTTGTCCGAGGACATCAAGAAGACTTGATTCGATGTTCCTGTCGAACATCGAATACTTGGGCTGGTGAATCAGACAGGGAGTTCCCATGCGCCGGAGCACTTCGGCGGCAGTCGAAGTCTGCTGCGCATCGTAGCTGGACATTCCCGCATACAAGGCCTTGCCCGAGCGCACGGCATGATCGAGCGCCGACATTGTTTCTTCGATTGGAGTCTGCGGGTCGGGGCGGTGCGAATAGAAAATGTCGACGTAATCAAGCTTCATCCGCAGCAGGCTTTGGTCGAGGCTGGCGAGGAGATATTTTCGCGAGCCCCAGTCCCCGTAAGGACCGGGCCACATCTGCCAGCCGGCCTTGGTGCTGATAATCAATTCGTCGCGGTGCAAACGAAAATCTTCGTGCAGGATGCGGCCAAAATTCTCTTCAGCTGAGCCCGGCGGCGGCCCGTAATTATTCGCCAGATCGAAGTGCGTGATCCCGAGGTCGAACGCGCGTCGCAGCATGACGCGGCTGTTTTCCAAGGAATCGACGCCGCCGAAGTTGTGCCAGAGGCCAAGCGAGATCGCAGGCAGTAACAAGCCGCTTTTGCCACAGCGGCGGTATCGCATGGTGTCGTACCGTGAAATTGCGGGCGTGTAGGTCATGGATTCTCTTTATGGCGAGGACGCGAAGGCATAACGACTTATCCGCGAATCCCCGATGGAGAAACATTTAGTGTAGCGTCGCTTTCACATCCACGCTCTCTGTTCCCGGCGGCGGGAGCGGCACAAGATTCCCGGGGACAGAGGCGCCATTCACTTCGAGAGAGACCAGGTTGCCGCTCCCGGCCCGCTCGACAGCGATGCGATAGGTCACGCCGCGAAACTTGCGCGTGACGTTAAATCCGTTCCATCCTTGAGGAATTACCGGTGCAATCAGCAGACCGTCGTAACCGGTACGGATTCCCAGAATCCACTGTGTGATCGCATAGTAGTTCCAGGCGGCGGTGCCCGTGAGCCAGGAATTTTTCGCTTCGCCGTGCGTGGGAGCGTCGCGGCCGGCAATCATTTGCGCATAGACGTAGGGCTCGCAGCGGTGAAGATCGCTCATCTCCTCGCGCGCTGAGGGATTGATGCGCGAATAATAATCGTGGGCGCCATCTCCGTTGCCGACGCGGGCTTCGCCAATCACGACCCAGGGATTGTTATGGCAGAAGATGCCGGCGTTTTCCTTGTATCCCGGAGGATACGAAGAAATCTCGCCGAGTTCGAGGTAGTAGCGGGAGTACGCCGGCTGCTGAAGGACGATTCCGTGTTTCGTCGCGAGATGCTGACGCGTCGACTTCAGCGCGCGCACGGCGAGGCCATCTTCCAGACCGACGCCGGCGAGCGTGCAGAACCCCTGCGTCTCGATGAAGATCTTCCCTTCCGCGCAGTCTTTCGAACCGACTTTGCGGCCGAAGTCGTCGTAAGCGCGAAGGAACCATTCTCCATCCCAGCCGTGCTGGCGAATGGTGGCTTCCATCTTTTCAACTTCCTGCAAATACGAAGCGGCTTCTGCCTTATGGCAGATGTGCCTGGCAATTTCTGCCAGTTCGCGTCCGGCCAGCACGAACAGGCCGGCGATGAACACCGACTCGGCAACTTTGCCATCTTTATTCGTGGTCGTCTGGAAGGATTGCCCCGGAGCGTCAGAGAAACAATTCAGATTGAGGCAGTCGTTCCAGTCGGCGCGGCCAATCAACGGCAGGCCATGCGGCCCGAGGCGGTCGAGCGTGTAACGAAAGCTGCGCTGCAGGTGCTCATAGAGCGGCTTTTCCGAACCGGGTTCATTGTCGTACGGAACCGGAGCGTCGAGGATTTTCCAGTCGCCCGTCTCTTTGATATAGGCGCCGACGCCGAGAATGAGCCAGTGCGGGTCGTCGTTGAATCCGCCGCCAATGTCGTTGTTCCCGCGCTTGGTGAGCGGCTGATATTGATGATAGGCACCGCCCGTCGGCAGCTGCGTCGAAGCGAGGTCGAGAATGCGCGCGCGGGCACGCTCGGGGACCATGTGCACGAATCCGAGAAGATCCTGATTCGAATCGCGGAAGCCGAGTCCACGGCCAATACCAGATTCGTAGAAAGACGCCGAGCGCGAGATGTTGAAAGTGGCCATGCACTGGTAGGCGTTCCAGATGTTCACCATGCGATTGGTGTGAATGTCCGGAGTATCGACCTGAAAAATTCCGAGCAGCTGGTCCCAATATTGGCGCAGGCTTTCGAAGGCAGCATCTGCACTCGCCGGAACCAGATAGCGGTTCAGTAAGCATTTTGCCTTCTTCTTGTTCAGGACCTGTGACTCCGGTGGATCGAATTTCTGGTCGCGCGGATTTTCCTGATATCCCAAAACAAAAACGATCTG
This sequence comes from Candidatus Acidiferrales bacterium, assembly GCA_035507635.1. Lineage (GTDB taxonomy): Bacteria > Acidobacteriota > Terriglobia > Terriglobales > Acidobacteriaceae > Sulfotelmatobacter. The sequence continues at coordinate 87,313 of DATJOA010000136.1, read as the reverse complement.
GCGAGACTCGCCTGGCTGAAGCGTCACATTGACTTGATGCGAGCCGATGGGAGCCCATCCATGCGCGACTGAATTGCAGGCTTGGCCAGTCTCAACGACCGTGGGATTATCCCAACCGCGATACGGGCCGAGGAACTTATCACGCTGCGTGTCAAAGCCCGCGAGTTTTTCGGAACACGCGAAAAATGCGAAGTGATCGCGCCGTTCGCGATATTCGGTTTTGTGATAAATGACTCCGTTTTCGACCTCAACTTCGCCAATATTGAAATTGCGCTGAAAGTTGGTGGAGTCGTCCTGCGCGTCCCACAAGCAAAACTCAATCGCGGAAAAAATGGAGAGTTCTGCAGCCTGCTTGCGGTGATTGGTTACAGTGAGTTGCCAGATCTCGAGGTTTTCATCGAGCGGCACAAAATAGCGCGTGCTGGCCTCGATGCCGCTGTATTGCGAGCTGATGTTGGTGTAGCCCATGCCGTGGCGGCAGGAATAGTTCTCCAGCTTATGCTGAGTGGGCTGCCATGACGGAGACCAAAACTCGCCAGATGCATTGTCCCGGAGATAAATGTATCGTCCGCCGAAATCGAAAGGTGCATTGTTATAGCGATAACGGGTCAGCCGCCGCAGGCGCGCGTCGCGATAGAAGGAATATCCGCCTGCAGTATTGGAAATGATTCCGAAGTAGGCTTGGCACCCGAGATAGTTGATCCACGGCAGCGGCGTATCGGGTTGGGTGATGACGTATTCGCGGTGTTGATCGTCGAAATACCCGTATTTCATGAAAAACGCTCCGGAACGGATGACGGCAGGAATTAGGTCCGGGGCTAGTATAACGATTTTCTACTAGCGTTCAAGAGGTTTCGGGTGTAGACATGTAGCGTGTTAAGCGCGAGCGTTTTCAGCGGTGAGAGCCGTGCGTGTTGACCTTCACACCCGGATGTGAGGTCGATCACAAGTCAAGTCCCAGGCAATATGAGACGCTCGCAGCACCCAATCGAGTCGGGAGCAAGAAGATGATCCATTCAGGACGCCGTTCATACGAATTTACTTCAATTCTGCGAACCGGGATGTGTTTGCTGGCTATCGTGTGGCTCGTCACGATCGCCAACGCTGCCGCGGCTGACGGCAAGAGCGTCCAGATCAAAGTGGATCAGGTCGGATATCTACCTGACGGTCCGAAGGTGGCGCTCGTGAGTGCGCAGGCCAGCACATTCGAAGTAAAAAATGCTAAGGACAATAGCACTGCTTTCTCGGGTAAGTTGAGCGGAATGAGCCAGGATGCCGACACAGGCGACTCGGTGCAGATTGCGGATTTTTCGAAGCTGAAGAGATCTGGCACTTATTATCTCGATGTGCCGGGCGTGGGTCGAAGCTGGACGTTCGCGATCGGCCCCGACATTTTCTCGCGAACTTACTATCTCGCGATGCGCGGATTCTATGGACAACGATGCGGAACCGCCGTCGATCTGGGTCCGGAATTTCCCGGATATTCTCATCCTGCATGCCATCTGAAGGGCGAGTTCCATGCGTCTTCCGGCAAGCAGGGAGAGCGCGACAATGTTGGGGGATGGCACGACGCGGGGGACTATGGACGTTACGTTGTGAACTCTGGAATTTCGACCGGAACCGTGCTCTGGACGTGGGAGATTTTTGGCCCCAAGCTGAAGAAGATCAATCTGCATATCCCGGAGAGCGGCAACGGAACGCCTGACATCCTGAACGAAGCGCGCTGGAATCTCGAGTGGATGCTCAAGATGCAGGACGACGATGGCGGCGTCTGGCACAAGCAGACCAGCGAGCACTTCGCCGATTTCGTGATGCCGGAAGACGACCATCTTCCGAGTGAAGTGATTGGCACAGGTCAAGAACCTTACAAGAGCACCTGCGCGACTGCCGATCTGGCTGCCGTGGCGGCGATCGCGGCGCGTGTCTATGCGCCTTTTGACCAAAAGTTCGCGTCGCAGAATCTTGAAGCGGCGCACAAGGCGTGGACTTGGACTGAGAAGTATCCCAACGTGACGTTCAAGAATCCGCCGGGCATTGGCACTGGCGAGTACGGTGATAGTTCCTGCTCGGACGAGAGGCTGTGGGCGGCTGCGGAACTTTGGAGAACCACGGGCGATAAAACCTACAACGATTATGTGGTAAAGCAATATCCGGACTTCCGTTCGACCCTCGAGAAGCCCGCGCCAGAGGGATGGAGCGACGTTGCTGCGATGGGCCTATGGACCTACGCGCTGGGTTCGCGCAAAGGGTCCGATGCGACCATAGTAGCGGATATTCGGACGCGGACTTCTCAGGCTGCAAAAGCGATTGTCGAGAGCACGGGGAAGAATCCTTACCGGGTGAGCCTGCGGACAAGTGACTACGTGTGGGGGTCGAATGGCGTGGCTGCATCGTATGGAGTGGAACTGCTGGTCGCTAACGTGCTGACGCCCAATCCCAACTTTGTGGATGCGGCTTTGGACAATCTGCATTATCTGCTGGGCCGCAACACTTTTTCGCTTTCGTGGGTGACACAGGTGGGAGAGAACCCGTATCGTCATCCGCATCATCGTCCAAGCGCCGCCGATAAGAACGAGGAACCTTGGCCCGGATTGTTATCTGGCGGCCCGAATGCCGGGCGTCAGGACAACGTACTGCAAAGGCTGCCGGCAGGATTGCCGCCAGCAAAAGTCTATGCAGACAATACGGGCTCGTACGCAAGCAACGAGATTGCTATTAATTGGCAGGCGTCGCTCGTATTTCTGCTTGCAGGGGCGCTTCCGTAGTGTGATGAGAAGTTGCTGAACGTCGAAACGATCGAGTCATCCAGTAAGAAAATGTAACGGTTGAAAAGACAGACGGGCCCTGCGGCAATTACGCTGCGGGTCGCCAAAGCTGAGGTGCAATGTGCATCTACACGTAATCGATATTGCCATCATCATCTCTTATCTGGTTGTGTCGGTGCTGGTTGGGTATTGGGTATCGCACCGTGCCTCACGCGATATCAAGGCCTACTTTTTGGGCGGCAATGTTCTGCCCTGGTATGTTCTCGGTATCTCCAACGCTTCCGGAATGTTTGACATCAGCGGCACCATGCTGCTGGTCTACTGGATGTACGTCTACGGGCTCAAGAGCGTCTGGATCCCTTGGCTGTGGCCAACTTTCAACCAGATATTCCTGATGGTCTATCTCTCGACGTGGCTTAGGCGATCGAATGTAATGACCGGCGCGGAGTGGATTCAAACGCGCTTCGGAAAAGGGCGCGGGGCGCAGTTGTCGCACATTATTGTGGTGATTTACGCCTTCATCAGCATCATCGGATTCTTCACTTACGGCTTCAAAGGGATTGGCAAGTTCGCGGCAACATTCCTGCCCTGGCATTTCAGCGTGAACGAGTACGCGCTGCTGCTCATTGCCATTACGGCGATCTACGTGATCAAGGGCGGCATGTTCAGCGTCGTGATCACGGAGATCCTGCAATTCTGCATTCTATCGGTCGCGTCGCTCGCGGTGGGCATCATTGCAATGAGCCGGGTTCTTCCCGGGCAATTGCAGCATTTCATCCCAGCGGGGTGGGACAACGTATTTTTCGGCTGGCACCTCGGTCTTGACTGGTCCAAGCTGGTGCCGTCGGCAAACGCAAAAATCGCGCAAGACGGTTATGGCTTATTTGGATTTTTTGTCATGATGCTGCTCTTCAAAGGAATCCTGATCAGCGCGGCCGGGCCAGCGCCAAACTACGACATGCAGCGCGTTCTTTCCTGCAAAAATCCGCGCGAGGCCTCGATGATGAGTGCGTGGGTGAACGTTGTGTTGACCTTCCCCCGATATTTCCTGGTCACAGGCCTGACCGTGCTCGCGCTCGTGTTCTTTAGCGACCAGATCCGCGGCATGGGCACGAACATGGATTTCGAGCGCATCCTGCCCTCGACGCTCGCTCTGTTCGTTCCTGCCGGATTGCTGGGCATTCTGATCGCCGGATTGCTTGCGGCATACATGAGTAACTTCGCGGCCACGGTGAACGCGGCGCCTCCTTACTTTGTGAACGACATCTACAAGCGATTCATCAATCCCAACGCGAGCCCGAAGACTTATGTCCGGCTGAGTTATCTGAGCTCGTTCGTCGTGGTACTGCTGGGTGTGCTGATTGGCTGGTACGTCACCAGCGTGAATAACGTTGTCATCTGGATTGTGACGGCTTTGTGGGGCGGCTACACGGCCTCGAACGTGTTGAAGTGGTACTGGTGGCGATTCAACGGATACGGCTATTTCTGGGGCATGGTCGCCGGAATGTCATCGGCGCTGACGGTTCCAACGCTCATCGCGAAAAGCACCGCGCTGCAGAATTTCGCCCATTCTCATTCGGTGAATCTGGATGTTTCGGTAAGCTTCGCGGTCGTCTTTATCCTGTCGCTGGTTGGCTGCTTTGCAGGAACATGGCTTAGCGCGCCGGAGGACGAAGAAATCCTGAAAGACTTCTACCGACGAGTGCGCCCGTGGGGCTTCTGGGGGCCGGTCCTGAAGAAAGTACAGCAGGAAGATCCTTCGTTCCAGCGCAACAAGGATTTCTACCGCGACATGTTTAACATTGCTGTAGGAATGGTGTGGCAGATTGCCCTGGTTGTGCTGCCGATGTATGTCGTGACCTGGAAGCTCGAGCGCGCTGCTATCGCATTCGGCGTTGTGCTTCTGACCTCAGTCGTTCTGAAGTTCAATTGGTACGATCACCTCAAGGAGCTCGAGCACATTAACCAGTTCAGCGGCTCTGATGCTCCGGTTCGAGAACTGAACTCGGTGGCGAACTAAACGGAGCCTCAGCTTTTCCGCGTTACCATGGATCTCATGTTTCAAGGTCTGTGTTTCTGAGAGACCCCAGCGTAGCTCTGTCTAAATCGTGCGCTTGGTACAGTATTAGCGAAGAAACCTGAGTCGGTTCCTGATGAATAAGAATCCTTTCGACTTCGACGATCCCCTGCTCTCTGAAATTCAAAGTCGTGCAGAGGGCCCTGCCGGAACACTGCCACTGACTGCGGAGAAGCTCCAGTCCGAACCGTCGGGGAATTTGTTCGGATGGACTCAAAATGCTGCCATGGGCTGGAAGGCCTCGGAACTCGGCGGTAGAGAATTCCTGATGCTCTCGACGCATGGCGGCATCCGCGAAAAAGATGGAACACCTATCGCGCTCGGCTATCACACCGGCCACTGGGAGATTGGACTGCTGGTGGAAGCCGCTGCACGTGTTTTCAAAGATGCCGGTTGTATTCCGTTTGCTGCCACCTGCAGCGACCCCTGTGATGGAAGGTCGCAGGGGACAACGGCGATGTTCGATAGCCTTCCTTTTCGCAATGACGCAGCGACAGTGTTCCGCAGGTTGATTCGTTCTTTACCGACTTGCAGTGGAGTGCTCGGCGTGGCAACGTGCGACAAGGGGCTTCCGGCAATGATGATGGCGCTTGCCGGCAGCCGTCACTTGCCCTGCGTTCTCGTGCCGGGGGGTGTAACGCTGATGCCATCGCAGGGCGAGGATGCCGGAAAAGTGCAGACCATCGGTGCGCGGTTTACCCACGGGCTGATCTCGCTCGCGGAGGCGGCAGAATTCGGCTGCCGTGCTTGTGCGACGCCGGGCGGTGGCTGTCAGTTTCTGGGGACGGCGGCGACATCACAGGTTGTCGGCGAGGCCTTGGGCCTCTCTGTCGGGCATTCGGCACTGGCACCTTCCGGACATCCGATATGGATCGAAATGGCGCAGCGTTCGGCGCGGGCTTTGATGGACGTGGAGTCCCGCCAGATAAAGATAGGCGACATCTTGACCGATGCCGCGATTGAGAACGCCTTAGTGCTTCATGCAGCGTTTGGCGGCTCAACCAACTTGCTCGTACATTTGCCTGCGATCGCGCACGCGGCCGGCCTCAAACGGCCGACGGCAGCCGACTGGGCACATGTGAACCGCCGCGTCCCGCGAATCGTTGACGTATTGCCAAACGGGCCACGGAATCATCCGACGGTGCAGGTCTTTCAGGCAGGGGGAGTGCCGGAGGTCATGCTGCATCTGCGCCGCGCAGGTTTACTGAATACAAGCGTACTTACTGTCGATGGGATGAGGCTCAGCGATCGCTTGGACGCTTGGGAGAACTCCGAGCGACGTCGACTGGTGCGCTCGAGCCTAGAACGCGAGGGCGTTGATCCCGATGACGTGATCTTGAGCCCGGACGAGGCGAAGCGTCGCAGAATGACTTCGACCGTCTGTTTCCCCCACGGGAATCTCGCGCCCGAAGGTTCGGTGGTGAAGAGCACCGCAATCGATCCGTCCGTTGTTGGACAGGATGGAGTCTATCGGATCACGGGGCCGGCAAGAGTATTCGTAACTGAGAAACAAGCGATGAAAGCTATCAAGACTGGGAGGATTTCGGCCGGAGATGTTCTAGTGCTGATGGGTCGCGGCCCGATGGGATCCGGGATGGAGGAAACGTTCCAACTCACGGGCGCTCTCCGGTACCTGCCTTTTGGCAAACGTGTCGCGCTGATCACCGATGCGAGATTCAGCGGAGTCTCAACCGGGGCGTGTATCGGGCATGTGTCTCCGGAAGCGCTAGCTGGTGGACCTATCGGCAAGATACGGGAAGGCGACATGATCGAGATTGTCATCAATCGAAATACGCTCGAAGGAAGCGTCAATTTCATCGGCGAGTCAGGATCGGTGGCGAATGCGAATACAGGTTCCCGGATACTGGAAGACCGAACTCCGAATCCGGATCTTGCCGAGGATTCTTCTCTTCCCGATGACACGCGTATTTGGGCAGCGCTGCAGGACATTAGCGGCGGAACATGGGGCGGGGCAGTGTACGATTGCGAATCGATTCTAAGGGTGGTTGCAGCCGGAAAACGCGCTTTGGCTAACGACAAACAATCCTGAACTGCCCCCAAGGTATAACATTCACGAAGGGAGTGGGGACCCATCGCATATTTCTTTGAACGCTTGAGTGGGTTTCGGCTATCACGCCGCGAGACCTGGAAGTCTACGCCTGTGTCGATGAGGGTGTGCTTCTATGGAGCAGTTTTCGCGCTTTTCGCGACCGTTGGCACCCTGATTTTGCTGACCAGCACCGCTTATATCTCTCCCGTTCAAATCGTATTGACCATTATCATTTCGGGCGGCTTTGCGATTGGTTATGCCGCTGTCTCGATATGGCAACGTTTTTGGCTGATCCCCATTATCGGTATCAGCGAAGGAATTCTCTTCTCCTTTGTCGGAAGTCGCTTCCATGCGAACCGACAACTGATCGCCCCGGGATCGCCCGTACAGCAGCAGATTCAAGCATTGGCACTCATCGGAATTGCGTCAACCATTCTCGGATATGTGCTGTTCACCGTTTTCTTCGCCCGCCAGGGCGGACGCTATTTTCGAGCCCACAACGAAATTGCGATGGCTGCCGAGATTCATCGGGCGCTGGTTCCTCCGATCCACAAGAAGATTGGATCTTTTGAAATCTACGGGATCTCGGTACCAAGCGGGGAAGTGGGCGGCGATTTAGTAGATGTGGCCGAGAATAGCGAATCCTGGACCGGGTATGTTGCGGACGTTTCCGGTCACGGGGTATCTGCCGGTCTCTTGATGGCGATGTTCAAGACGGCCGTGCGTACGAGGGCAGCCGATCTTTCTTCGGGAGATCTACTGGCCGAAGTTCATTCGGCGCTATATCCGCTGAAGACTCCAAATATGTTCGCCACGGTTGGAGTCTTGCAGTGGACGGGGCAAACGTTCAATCTCGCTCTGGCCGGTCATCCGCCACTTCTTCATTACGTTCATTCCAAGGGTGAGGTTCGCGAATATCCGCCGCTCGATTTGCCCCTTGGCGTTCTGCCTGAAGAGACATTCCGGTCGGAGCAAGTAGTTTGCCAGGCCGGTGACATCCTGCTACTCCTGACCGATGGATTAACGGAAGTCTTCGACAGGAACGGGAACGAAATGGGGAGCGAGCCGTTAAAGAAGGCGCTCAAGAAATCGGCGAATGAGGACTTAGCGAAACTGTCGGTGAGCATCCGAAATGTTGCTTTGAACTTTGGGAAACAAATGGATGATCAGACCATGCTGATCATTCGTCGCTCTTTGTAGGAAGTCGAACCAACATCGTGGGATTACAGTCTTGCCAGCCGCGCGTGCCTTTTCATTCGCGGGCCTATCTTGTGATTCCGTTTGACCTGGGGCTGACCGGTGCTGGATGATTGGAGTGGATGGAACCGGAACAGACAATTGCGGAGATCGAGCAACTCGAGCGGATATTCTCGATCCCCGATCGAAGACCTCTAACCGCCAGCGACCTCGCGGCCGCCAATCGCCGGCATGACGAAAAGCTATCCCATAGCCCGTGGTTCCGGCTCTGGCAGCGCTACGGCGTTTGTTGCCGGACCGAGACGCCATCCTTCGGACTGGGTGAGATCGAGAGCTAGGGTTCACTGAAATTCAGATCGGTCACTCTTCTGCTCGGGCAAGATCTCTTCAGGAACTCCTGATTTGCTCTTGAACGGCCCGATAGGCCTGATCGATTGCCACATTGGTGTAAGCGCTGGCGCCCGCATCGGAGTTCGCAATCGAAATTCTTCCAAACTTTTTGCGGCCAACCACACAAGGCCGGTCTTGCTCGGCCCAATGCGGATCGAATAACGAATCGTATTCATAAGCATATCCGTGAGCCCATCGATTCACCGTGATGCCCGCAATGTCGCGCGCAGCATCGAATCCGCCGGACTCCAGCATGCGATTCAACTGATCCCGGATATTCCGCTCGAAATCAGAGAATGGCGTACTGATCAGTTCATACCGGCCCATTCGATATTGATCACGGCGCGGTAATCCCGGCTGGCACGGAGTTCTTAGCATGAAAAGGATCATCGGTTCATCCGGTTTGCTCGGGCATTGGTAGGCGCCGAGGCTGACCGGGAAGTCGAGCATGGTGAAGCAGTGATAACTTCCCGGCGAAACAATCTGACGGATTCCAAGCTTGTCGAAGGCCCGCCAATTCCGAAGGGCCACGTGCGTATAAATCAATGGCTCTTTCACGCAATAGTGCAGGGCTTCCTTCTGTTTCTCCGGCAGACCTGGACACAGGTACGGCACCATGCTGTTGTAGCAGGCCAGAACACAGGCTTTCGCAATTACTTTGTTCAGTTTTCCGTCCCGTACATAATCAACTTCTACTGGTTTCCCTGATTCTGCTTCTCCCACCTGCCTGGCCCGCACCACCGTTGAATTGAGCCGGATCCGTATTGGAGATGACGGCTGATCGAGCTTGTTGTAATCAGCCCTGGCAGTGACAACATCTTCCATCGTCTGTCCTGGAATCACCTCAGGCAGAAGGCTTCGCACGAGCAGGCGGGCGATCGACGCATTCCCATCTGGAAAGTGAAAGATATAAGGCTCTTCTTTCTCTTCCTCGCCCCCTAGACCCAATCCATCGAAACCCGCGTAACGATAGGCGCCGTAGTCGTCGGGATTTCGATAACAAGCAAGAGCTGAGACAGCGTCGATGCCGACTGCAAACAGATCGTGCGTGTAGCTCTGAAAAAACGGCAAGACCGCAGGATCCGCCTTGCAGATTTCGGTCAGGAATCCCGAGTAGCTGATTTTGGCCAGACGCGCCTGCTTCTCCTGCGTCGAGATTCCGGCGAGATAGTCTTTCTTCTCATCGTATAGACGAGCAATCTCGCGCTGAACCTTTTCCTGCAGTGGACTCTTCTTGAGGAACTCGAGCCATGCTGTCGAACCCATTCCAGCGACCAGGCGATCGCCGCCAAACGTTTCTTTGTCAAAGAAACAGGCCGTACCGAGATGCGAATAGAGTTTTTGATCGTAAGCCTTGTAAAAAGTCTTGGTGTGGACGCCTAATTCTCGGAGAAGTTCTTTGGCAACGACACTGTACTCACCGGGACTCTCAATGGATTGAGTTCCGCCATTGGTGAGCAACACCCTGCCTGCCACGCGGAACTCATTGCGTCGGGCGTGTCCGCCGAAATCGTCGTTGTTGTCGAGAATCAGAATGCGCGCATTCTTTCCCGCTTGCTTCCGATAGAAGTACGCGGCAGCAAGTCCGCTGATACCTGCGCCGACTACAACCAGATCATACGTTTCATGCGTGTCCGCCGGAGTTCCTGCCGTTTCCCAGAAACTCCCGTCGCGAAGGGCGTGCGCAACGTCGTAGCATCCGGGGGCGCTGCCTCTCATCCCGGTCAGACTGGGTGGATACGAATGCGTCGAGTCTCCCACGGCCCTGGACTCGCCTTGAACACCAGGAGCAAGACGGGGGAAGCTCGCGCAGCCAAGCGCACCGATGCTCATCGCAGCACCATTGAGAAAATCCCGCCGTGTGATGCGGCGATGCATCCCTAACTGCCGGTCGCGTTTCTCATCGCTCATTGAGTTGAGTATTCACACATTCAGGATTCCCCGGATAAATGGAGTGGTACGTCGCCTGATAGAGTGCCAGACATTACTATAATTTCGCAAGGTTAGAGAAAGGACGGAAGGCCTGTCAAGAAGATTGGCGATCCAGCGGGACACGCAAACTTTTATCAGCAACTATTCGTATCGCAGCGCCACGATCGGGTCGACCTTAGCCGCGCGTCGGGCCGGGATGTAACAGGCCAACAGCGCAGCCGCCGCAAGAATCAGAATCACGGCAACAAACGTAAGAGGATCGGCTGTGCTCACATGGAACAGCAGTGACTTCAAGATGCGCGTGAGCGCCAGCGAACCCGCAAGTCCGACGACAATCCCAATCAGTATAGTGCGCATTCCCTGCCCCAGCACCATCGCGAGAACATCCGTGGAGCGGGCGCCAAGGGCCACGCGTACGCCAATCTCCCGTGTGCGGCGGCTGACCGAGTAAGCCATCACTCCAAATACTCCGACAGTGGCCAACACCAGCGCCAGAATTCCGAAACATCCCACGAGAACTACATTGAACCGCCGTGAACCGAGCGAGGCGGAGTAGATCTGAGAGAACGTTCGGAATCTCGGTGGAATCTGGGGATTGAGCTCATGCACGATTCCGCGAGCAGCAGCCGTGACAAGTTTCGTATCCTCGCCAGTCAGCATCGTGAATGTGACAGACGGAATCGGCCGCTGAAACAGGTTCACATACACAGTGGGACGGGCTGGCGTATCGAGACCATATTCGTGAACGTCGCCGACAGTGCCCACGATCGTCAGCAGGCGCAGATCGCCATCCATATTTCCGAACTCAATAGTGTGCCCGACAGGATCTTGTCCTGGCCAGCGATTACGCGCGAGCGACTCGCTGATGACGGCAACGTGCGGCGCATCCGGACCATCCCGCTCGTCGAAGATACGTCCTCGAAGTAGCGGAATCCCGAGGGTCTGGAAATATCCCGGCGTGGCGGCGCAGAAATCCGCCTCTCCGTAACCAAAGCGATCCTTCTGGCCAAACAACTTGTCGAATAAGTGAGAAAGCCCCTCGAGGTTATCGGGAGTTTTAGGGGCCTCATTCACCGGCATGAGCAGGAACTCTCCATTCGGCAGCCCGCCATCCAAAGGAAGACCACTGCTCGCCCCGACTGCGCGTATGCCCGGAACCTGCTTCAGGCGATCGATGACGCTGCTGAAGAAAATTCCCTGCGCAGCTCTTGCTTTGGAGTCTTTCCAATCCGGCCAGGGTAGCGACACGTCCATCGTGACGATTTTGTCCACTCGAAACCCGGGATCGACTTCCAGCACCTTCATCAGGCTACGGCCAAGCAATCCCGCACCAATCACCAGAACCAGAGTGATTGCGATCTGCCCCGCAACGATGCTGCGGCCAATTCGCTGGCTGTGTGAACCGGCCTGGCTCCGCCCGCCTTCCTCAAGTTCAGTGCGAAGATTGCCAGAGGTCGCACGCAGCGCGGTGAATACTCCCAGCCCGACGGCAACCGCGGAAGACAGCAGAAACGCGAACATCAGAACCGGGAGGTTGATCGAAACACCGCCGGAAACTGGAAGACTCTCAGGCACCAGCGCCATTAAGGCAGACACGCCCCAGTAAGCTCCCAAAATACCGAGCCCGCCACCGGGCAACGTAAGCACAAATGCCTCGGTAAGAAATTGCAAGAGTAACCGAGTGCGCGCTGCCCCCAACGCGCCGCGGATCGCAAGCTCATGCTCTCTCGCGGACGCCTGCGCAAGTAGCAGGTTCGCCACATTCGCGCAAGCAACCAGTAGAAGAAATCCGACAGCTCCAAGCAACACCAGCAATGCCGGGCGAACTTCACCAGTCATTGAATCCTGGAGGGGCTCGACCATGGCATCCTTCAGGAGATAATCACCCTGCTGATCAGAAGAATCATGAATGCGGCGCCCGATCGCGCTGATTTCGGCATTCGCTTGCGCGATGGTAATGCCATCGCGGAGACGGCCGACTGCAGAGTAATTGTGTGAGCTTCGGCTCGGATTTTCCCCTTCCCTGTCGGCCGTCACCCACAACTCTGCGTCCTGCGGAAACTGAAATCCCGGCGGCAGCACGCCAATCACGGAGAAGTCTGCGTTGTTGATTTTCAAATGCAGCTGCGATAATTCCGCCGCGGACCGCAGATAGATTTTCCAATATGCGTAGCTGACCAGGACAACGGGCGCAGCGCCTTGCGCGCCGTCGGCCTTCGTGAAATCACGGCCGATGATCGGCTGGACGCGAAACACTCTCAAAAACTCCGGGGAGACATGACCGATCATCGTGCGGATCGGTTGCGAAGCCACTGATACGGGCGAGATGTACCCGCTGTACTTTGCCATCGCCTGAAAACTTCGGCTTTGGTCGCGAAAGTCATCGAAGTTCGGATCGGCCACACGATTCGGCATTCCCTTATTCGTGACCTCAAAAATAGCCATGATCCGGCTGGGATCACTGTAAGGCAGCGGCCGCAGGAGGACGCCGTAGACAACGCTGAAGATTGCCGCCGTGGCGCCGATTCCGAGGGCGAGCGTAATAATCGCCACCGACGCGAATCCCGGATTCTTGCGCAGCTGACGAAGCGCGTAGCGAAGATCCTGAGTTAATACTCCCATCGCAGTTTCACCGCCTGTTTCCGCTCTGCCCTGTCAGAGAGCTTGTATCAAAGAGAACGCGAAGCGACTGCAGATTGGTCCTTGACTGCAAGACTTTTTCCAATCTCCCCGCAAAGATAACTCCTTGGCGGCAAAGCACAAGAGAATACCTCTATCGAAATGTTGTGTTTGAGGACTGTCCGCCGTTGGCATTCGATGTCCGGAAGCGAACAGCCAACTCTTGGTTTGTGGAGTCCAGACGGGTTCGATTTTGGGGCTAAACGTCGACTAGCGGGTGTTCAGATCGGCATAGTGAGCGAAACCAGAGAGTGCGATTTGCTCACTGCCGGGTATGTAAAACCCAAATTTTCCCAGGCTAAGATTGACGCCGGACTGCGTCCAACGATCCAGCACGCTCCAACTATTCCCGTGCTTGATCTGATGGTCGATCTCCGTGGGAGTTACGCGGATTTGCAGCGTTCGGAAGCTTTTTTTCTCGCCTTTGTCGGCAACTTTGATCTCGTCCGTCTTCGTTCCATTGCGAATCACCGTACGGGTGAAACCATTGTCGTCCATCTGGAAGAGGATGTAGTTACGCGAGTCCGTGTAATTAATCACCCATTGCAGTGTGCGGCCCTTTGTCGGCATCGCAGAAAAGACAAAAGTGCCCGAAGTAGGAACCACTCCGTACAAAACGAAGTCCCCGCCTTTGCGGATGAACGAATCTTTCTCCTGTTTCCAGGCGGCGGGATCCTCCCACCGCGACATGCCGTTCGGCGCAAGAGACAAAACTAAATTCTTCGATTGACCGGCAACTATTTCTACCGTGGACGACCGCGTGAACCTTTCGGCGGTTCTCGCCGTCAGAGTGTAGCTGCCGGGCGGAAGATTCACCGGCACTCCACTGCTCACTACTTTCAGAAGATCTCCTTTCACCAGCGCAACGTTGGCGTTTGCCGGAGTAAACGTAATCTTCAATTCCCCAGGAACCGCTTCCACCGCGGCATCTGTAGCGTTAAGCGAAACAGTCGCACCCGCAACAAAGTGTTTCTTCAATTGCCGCGGCTTGAATCGGTCTTTGTGCAGTTCGACAATATGGTCTCCTGGATTGACGGTCGAGACCGAAAGCATACCATCCGGCTGAATGGTACCAACGGGACTCTGATCGACAAGAACGGTAGTTCCGGGCGTGCCACCCTGAATGCTCAGCGAAGCCAGATGAGGCTGGGGCTGCAGATTGAATACAAGCATGCTTTGTTCGCGCTTGCGAATGCGAATCTTTTGCTCAGGAGGATCCTGAAAACCGGCCTTCGAGACTTCTACAACATAATCCTTGGGCTCCAGACTCGGCAGCCGCAACTGGCCGCCGCGGGTGAGTTGCCGTTGAACCTTTCCGTTCAGGGAAACCTTTGCGCCGTCTTGGCCGGTCATCACTAGAAGCGTGCCGAAATCCTGAGCGGAGCCGGCAGGCGGCTGATCACGGATCGCGACCTGTTCCGCACCAGTATCAGGAGAAGCGGATGGAGCAGATTCCGCGGTTGTTTGTGAGGCAGGCGAGTCGACGGGAGCAGATTCTGGCGCCGCGGACGCGGCTGGTTGTGATGCAACCGGAACGGAAGTGCTGGGGGCAGAAATCGCTGGGGATGACGGAGCTTTCACTACTGCCGGAACGTAATGTCTTCGCGTGAAAAAGAATGTCGCTGCGACCAGGATGATCGCGGCTGCGACGCCGACTACGATCAGCATTGTCGAACTCGAACTCTTAGGCTGCGTCGGCGACAGCACTGGAGGTTTGACTTTAACCGCCGATACCGAAAGCTCGGCCGCCGATAGCGGAGCGACTTGTGGCCGCGGAGTTTTTGTCTGCAATGAAGCAGCCGCTTTTTCCCCTCGCTTCACGGGGCTCGGTGGAACTTTCGGCGGCGGCACGCTGCCGACAGAAACGGCGGGTTCAGATGGAGCGTGGTTCGGAGCACCTGGAGCGGCCGGAACTGGAATTGCAGCAACTGGAACCAATGGAGCCGGCGCCGACGCAACCTCCGCACCTGCGGCGGGTACCGGCTTCGTGGCACTGGGCCGCGGCACGTGAAAAATGACGGGCGTGCCTTTGCCCTGCTTCGATGGAACGGAACCGTCCTGAGGCGAGAGTCCCAGCCGGTTCAAAAGGCCATTGGCGATAGACAGGATTTCTCCGTCGGTCCAGTACTTGGCCGCCAAACCTTGTATGCGCTCAGCCAACGCCTGCTTTGCCGCGTCGTCCACGGTCGCATCGATCTCGCGCTCCATGCGCCGCAAGTCTTCCAGGTCGCCCCGCCGGGCCTGCCGCCGCCGAGCCGCCTGGTCGCGCTGGATAGACTCCTGAATCTGAAGCAACTTGTGATCATCCGGATGAACGGCCAATCCTTCGGCAACCCAGGCTAGCGCTGCAAACAAGTCGCCGGATGCTTGCAGCTTGCGCGCTTGTTCGATCCAATCCTCGACCGAACTGTTTTTTTTCTGTTCGACGATCAGGTTGTGGATCGTCTTCGCCGTGGGATGCGCAGGGTTCAAATCGAGCGCCTGCTTCGTCAACTTCTCGGCCTCGAGCCAGTTCGTCTCGACTACGGCGTGCGCGTGCTCCACAAGAGCGTTGGCCAGAATGGAGCGGGCAAGTGTATTCCGCTTATCCAGTTCATAGGCTTTGCGAAGCAGCTGAAGGGCTTCTGCTGACTTCTGTTGCGCGAACAGATCCTGACTCTCGGTGATCAGACGGTCAGCTTCAGACTTTCGCGTGACCCCATCGTGCGCCAGCGTTTCCAGTTCAGCGAGCTTGGCGTCGTTTGGGAATTCTATGGTGGCTCCGCGCAACAAGTCGAGCGCCCGGGCATACTCCCCCGAACGCAGACAACTGTTGACCTGCTCAACTACTCCGGCTTTCGAATCGCTGCCGGTTTGTTGGACGATAGTGTTCTCCAAGCGTCCTAGCCTCGAAGGCGGTAACAGCCTGTTAATTTCTCGGGGGGAAGACGAGATTCTCCCGCTACAGCCGCAACGCGGGCCTGAGGAAAATGTTACTTAATTGCACAGAAAAGGATAGAGCCCGACCGGTTTCGTGACCCACCAGACGTGCTACGACCTCCGGGGCAACGCCCCTCGACGTCCGGCGCAGTTTCCGCCCTTTTGTGCTAAATCAGCTCGCGGACCTTATCCCCGAACACTGTCAGAGTAATCTTCGAACGATTCGGCTCTCCACGCGCCAGTGACTCGGCGAAGTGCACGGCCTGCTGCGCTTTTACCTTCGCCGGTAGCGGTGGCTCGAAAGGATCGACAACCGCCTGCAAGATTGCCGGCCCCGGGGCGTCAAGGAAGTCCGTCATCACTCTCCTGCAGTCGCCAGGATCTTCAACCGTGAATCCGATCCCACCGCAAGCGTGGGCGAATTCCGCAAAATCGATCGGATGAAGCGAGACGCCGTACTCCGGATTCCCTAGAAACACCATCTGCTCCCACTTGATCTGCCCGAGAGTGTTGTTCTTAATGATCACGACCTTGATCGGCAGCTTGTATTTCACCGCCGTCACGAAATCAGCCATCAACATCGAAAACCCGCCGTCACCCACAAACGCAACGCACTGCCGATTCGGATAGGCGACCTGGGCCGCAATAATGTAGGGAAGACCACAGGCCATCGTGGCGAGATTTCCGGAAAGCGAATGCATCTGGCCACGTTTCACGGGAACCTGCCTCGCCCACCATGAGGTGATGGTTCCACTGTCGCAACTTACGATCGCGTCATTCCGCAGCAACTTCCCGAGTTCCCAAGCGACTACCTGGGGCTTCATCGGCTTGTCCTGACGAGTGCCGCGCTCCTCCATCACGTTCCACCAATCTTTCATCCCGGCCTGCGCCGCCTTCAGAAAACTCCTGTCTTCGTTCCGTCGCAACAATGGAATGAGTTCTTGAAGCGTGTTGCGGCTGTCGCCCACAAGCCCAACATCGACCGGATACCGCAAACCAATCCTTTTGGGATCAAGCTCGATCTGCACACCTTTCGCCTGGTTCGGCTTCGGAAAAAACTCAATATACGGGAACGAGCTGCCAACGATGAGCAGCGTATCGCAATCTTCCATCGCCTCCTGTGAGGGCCGTGTGCCGAGCAGTCCAATTCCTCCCGTCGTGTATGGACTGTCGTCCGGCACAGCCGCTTTCCCGAGCAAGGCCTTGATAATCGGCGCGCCGAGCAGTTCCGCTGCTTCCTCGAGTTCGTCGGTGGCATTCAAAGCGCCGCGGCCCGCGAGAATGGCCACTTTCTTTCCTTGGTTCAGAAGTTCTGCAGCCTGCCGCAATTCGGCGGAATTCGGGAGGTGCGCGCTTCGAGCATCGACATCCGAACTGTGATGTGGAATATTGCGGCTCGACCGCTGCCGCGACTTCACCTCTTGTTCCTGGAAATCCACCGGAAAGGTGATGTGCGCCACGCTTCGATAGGCCGTCGCTGTGCGGCATGCGAGATCGACCACATTTTCGACATGAGTGGGCCCCATGATGCGTTCGTTATAGACGGCGACATCCATGTAGAGCTTGTCGAGCGCGACATCCTGTTGCGTGTACGTGCCGACCAAATCATGAAACTGAAGTCCGGTGATCGCCAGCACCGGCTGATTATCAAGTTTGGCATCGTACAGTCCATTCAGCAGGTGAATACCCCCGGGACCTGACGTGGCCAGACAAACACCAAGCTTGCCCGTGTACTTGGCATAGCTACACGCCATGAATGCCGCCGACTCTTCATGACGGACCTGGATGAAACGAATCTTGTCCTGCCGCGTCCGCAGCGCTTCCATGATGCCGTTAATGCCGTCACCGGGAAGGCCAAAAATTACAGTTACGCCCCAGTCAATCAGAGATTCGATCAGAACATCCGCTGCATTCATAACACCTATTCCTCAATTCCAATGCCGCACGCATTAAAGATGCGCATAGCGGGGAGCACGTTCACTGGAAAAACCTAAACTAAATGCAAAGTGGCTAATTCGATGCGCGCTAATGAATCAAAGCTACCTCTCGCCTGTAAAACTCATCTCTAGCTTGGAGGACTGCTTTGGCGCAATCAATACGGTCTTCACCGGGTCAGTCGGGTAGATGAAATCGACAATTATCAGCAGGGGGCAAGAACGTGCGCCGATCCGGCGCATCTCGGTTTCACTCTATCGTGTCACGACAGATTTTCCAGAAGCCGACGGAACCATCAGTTGGGACGTCACGAACCTGGTCGTGGTAGAAGCGACCGCCGGAGATTTCACAGGTCTGGGCTACACGTACGCCGATGCGGCCACCGCCGAACTGATCCGCGACAAGCTCACAAAAGAGGTGGAGGGCCGAAACGCATTCGATATTCCCGGTTCCTGGCTGGCGATGGTGAAAAGTATCCGAAACCTCGGCCGGCCCGGAATTGCCTCGATGGCAATCTCCGCCGTCGACATTGCCTTATGGGATCTGAAGGCCCGGGTACTGGGTGTGCCGCTGGTCGATCTTCTCGGTCGAGTTCGCGATTCGGTCCCCGTTTATGGTAGCGGCGGCTTCACCTCTTATCCAATAGCAAAGCTGCAGCAGCAACTCGCTGGCTGGGTGGAACAAGGGATTCCCCGCGTCAAAATGAAGATCGGTTCTGATCCCTCGGCGGATGTTGCACGAGTCCGCGCCGCCCGGGAAGCCATCGGTCCAGGCGCGGAACTGTTTGTGGACGCCAATGGAGCATACAGCCGCAAACAAGCTTTGTATCAAGCAGACGCATTCACACAATTCGATGTCACCTGGTTCGAGGAGCCGGTAACCTCCGACGACCTCGAGGGACTGCGCCTCATTCGCGACCGCGCTCCCGTACGAATGGAAATTGCGGCCGGAGAGTATGGGTACGACAGCTGGTATTTCCGGCGAATGCTCTCAGCGGAAGCCGTGGATGTTCTACAGGCCGACGCAACGCGTTGTGCCGGGATCACCGGCTTCCTCCAGGCTTCTGCACTGTGTCAGGCGCATCACCTGCCGCTTTCGGCGCATACCGCGCCATCCGTCCACATGCATGTAGGGTGTGCCGCTATCCCCCTCAGGCATCTCGAGTACTTTCACGATCACGTGCGCATCGAGTCGATGTTTTTCGAGGGCCTCCCGAAGCCTGTGAATGGAGCACTGCGCCCGGATTCTGCCCGCCCAGGCATGGGAATCGAATTCAAGCGCGCGGATGCTGCACGCTTCGCCGCTTAGGAGAAGGAGGAATGATGTCCGCAAATCGGAACTCGCTGGTTACATCGGAGGAACTGCAACATTCGTGGCGGACTCACGGCACAACTGTGGATTCTGCGGCTCTTGAAGCTGAACTTCGAGGTTCGGTCGAAGGAGAGGTTCGCTTCGACGCTGGCAGCAAGGCACTCTACGCAGCCGATGCCTCCAATTACCGTCAGGTTCCGATCGGAGTAGTGATCCCGAAATCCCGCGAGGACGTGATCGCCACCGTCGCGGCTTGCCGGAAACATGGCGCGCCGCTACTTTCTCGTGGAGGCGGTACGAGTCTCGCCGGGCAATGCTGCAACGTCGCCGTTGTGCTCGACTGGACGAAGTACATGCACCACATTCTGGAATTGAATCCGCAGGAAAAATTCGCGCGCGTGGAGCCGGGCACCATCAATGATTCTCTGCGTAACGCGGCCAAGCCATACACGCTCACATGGGGCCCGGATCCTGCCACTCATAACCACTGTACCTTCGGCGGAATGCTAGGAAACAACTCCTGCGGCGCCCATGCCCAGATGGCCGGCAAAGCGGCCGATAACCTGATCGCGATGGACATTCTTCTTTATGACGGCACCCAGATGACCGTCGGATGGATGGACGACAAGGAGATGGAAGTGGAGATCTCCAAAGGGGGGCGCGCCGGCGAGATTTACTCCCGCCTTCGAGCCCTTCGCGATCGTTACTCAAAGCTCATCGACAAGCGATTCCCGCACATTCCGAGACGGGTTTCCGGGTACAACCTTGACCAGCTTATACCGGGTGAAGGTGGACGATTCAACGTCGCTCGCGCGCTGGTTGGAAGCGAGAGCACCTGCGTGACCATCCTGGAAGCACAGGTGAAGCTGATGTACAGCTATCCGAAGCGCGTGATCCTCGTGCTCGGATACCCGAATGTCTACGAAGCGGGCGATCACGTTCCCGAGATTCTGAAGTTCCATCCGATCGCACTTGAGGGACTTGACGAATTCCTGGTTCACAACGTGAAGACCAAACATATGCCGCAATTGGATGACCTGTCCGAACTACCCCAAGGTAAGGGATGGCTGGTCGTGGAGTTCGGATCGGGCAGCTCAGAGGAATCCGAACGTCTCGCTCGCGAGGCCATGAAGGCTTTGGAGGGTCCGGGAGCACCGTCGATGCGTCTCTACGTCGACGAAGAACAGCAACAGAAGATCTGGGATCTTCGCGAGGCCGGGCTTGGCGCCACGGCATTTGTTCCCGGTCAACCGTTAACCTGGCCCGGATGGGAGGATTCCGCAGTCGCGCCGGAAAAAGTCGGCGGCTATTTGCGCGATCTCTGCAAGCTTTACGAGAAATTCAACTACCGGGCAGCCCTTTATGGCCACTTCGGCCAGGGATGTATTCATTGCCGCGTCGACTTCGACCTGACGAGCACGGAGGGAGTTCGAAAGTGGCGCGCCTTCATGAACGAAGCAACCGATCTCGTCACCAGCTATGGCGGTTCATTGTCCGGAGAACATGGGGATGGACAGGCCCGCGCTGAATTCCTCTACAAGATGTTCGGACCGGAACTCATTGAGGCTTTCCGGGAGTTCAAGGACATTTGGGATCCGGACTGGAAAATGAATCCGGGCAAGCTGGTCGATCCATATCGCATCGACGAGAACTTGCGCCTGGGCGTGGACTACAAACCGTGGGAGCCTTCCACGTACTTCAAGTTTCCGGAAGATAACGGCAGCTTCGCGCGCGCGGCTCTCCGCTGTGTCGGCGTGGGCAACTGCCGCCGTGAAAATGGAGAAGGCCATCAGGACACGATGTGTCCGAGTTTCATGGTGACGCATGAAGAGATGCACTCCACGCGGGGACGCACTCATCTGCTTTGGGAAATGATGAACGGCGAAGTCATCCGCGACGGATGGCGCGACGAGCATATCAAGGAGGCGCTGGACCTTTGCCTGGCCTGCAAAGGCTGCAAGGGCGATTGTCCGGTGAACGTCGACGTCGCCACCTACAAAGCGGAATTTCTTGCGCATTATTGGGAAGGCCGGATGCGGCCCGTCCACGCGTACGCGTTCGGATGGATCGATAAATGGGCACGGTTGGCATCTGTCGCTCCGGGATTTGCAAATTTGTTTACTCAGGTTCCGGGATTGCGGATGCTGGCAAAAGCAGCCGTCGGAATTCCGCAAAAGCGTGAGATTCCCGCCTTCGCTGCAGAATCATTCAAATCATGGTTTCGAAAACGAGGTCCACGCCCGAACGCTGGGCAGAAAGTCCTTCTGTGGGCCGACACATTCAACAACTATTTCATGCCGGAAACCGCGCAGGCTGCGGTCGAGGTTCTCGAGAATGCGGGTTGCGCCGTTGCGGTCATTGATCAACATCTCTGTTGTGGCCGACCTCTCTACGATTACGGTTTCCTCGACATGGCTAAGAAGTACCTGAACCGAAATCTCAACGCATTGGTGCCCTACATTTCTGCCGGCACGCCGATGGTCGTGCTCGAACCAAGCTGTTGTTCGGTCTTTCGCGATGAGATGCGGAACCTGATGCCCGACTCGCCGGAAGCTCGCGAACTCTGTGAAAACACATTCACGCTCTCGGAATTCCTGCAGAAGAAGGTTCCCGGATATCAACCGCCAACGGTCAAGCGGCAAGCCATTGTGCAGGGACACTGTCACCATAAGGCGATCATGCGCCTGAAAGAAGAGCGCGCGTTGATGAAGAAAATGGAACTCGATTACCAGGTGCTGGAGTCAGGCTGCTGCGGTATGGCTGGCGCCTTCGGATATGAAGGGCAGGAAAAATATCAGGTTTCGGTTGCCTGCGGCGAACGCGCGCTGCTGCCGGAAGTACGCAAGGCGGGAATTTCGACCATTGTCATGGCCGACGGTTTCAGCTGCAAGGAGCAGATTGCTCAGGAAACAAAACGGAACGCGCTGCACCTCGCGGAGGTATTACAGATGGGCCTTCGCCCTGAATCGAAAGGGTACATGTATCCGGAAACAACTTTTGTCGAGCCTCGGAAGAAGGCGCAGAGGCGATCGATGATTCGCGCGGGTATCACTCTGGGCGTAGGGTTGGGTCTGCTTGCAGGCGGTCTGATGTGGATGCGACAAGAGAAATAGCTCTCTCGCACTGCGCGAAATGACAATCGATTGGAGGGTATGAAGAAACTTTCTCAAACGTCCGTCGCGAAGATTACTCCTCGCCCTGGGGTCATGCTTTGCTCGCAAGGGCGCGCCGTGTTGGCGACCAATCCGAGCGGGACGATCGCTGACTCTCCGAAGCAGGGACTCTTCTATGCCGAAACCCGCGTGCTTTCCCAGTACGAATATTTGATCGATGGCAAGCCTCCGCAAATGATCGCGGTCTCGAACGTTGAGCAACACTCCTGGCTCGGCTATTACATATTTCCTCCTCCGGGTGCGAAGTGGAAGAAGGACACCGGCTCAGGCGAAATGGAAGAGGTTTCGGAAGAAACGGTCGAACTGAAAGTCTCGCGAACCGTCGGTTATGGCGTGCACGAGGACATTGACTTCACGAACTTCTCCGATCGATCCTGCAAGTTTCTGTTCAACATTGCCATCGGCGCCGACTTTGCGGATCAGGCCGAAACCTTTCGCCGAAAACAGCACGGGAGCTTGCGAACCCGGTGGAAACCAGGTGCAAGGAACGGGGAACTCCATTACGAATATCGCAACCAGCATCACTACTCTCATCAGGGAAACCGTGGAGTCGCAAGGCTTCAGCGGGGACTCATCGTCCGCATCGAAAAAGCAGATTCGACGGTTTCGTTTCGCGAGTCAAAGTTGAGTTTTCCGATTTTTCTCGCGCCTGGCGCTTCCTGGCATACGTGCATCAAGTTGATTCCGGTGTTTGATGGCAAGAAGATATTGCCGCTATATGACTGCCGGCAATTCTTCGGAAGCCGCAACGAACTCGACCGCAAGCGGCTGACGTTTCTGAACGAGTCCACGAGTTTTGCGACCTTAAACAAAGAGGATCTCTCGGCGACCGTCGAATCTGCCCTCCGCCAGGCAAAAGCCGATCTCGCGTCTCTGCGTATGCCCGACATGGATCATGCTGAGAATTCCTGGGTGATGGCCGCGGGCCTGCCGATTTACATCGCATTATTCGGGCGCGACACATTGACAGTCGGCTGGCAGACTGCCAGCGTTTCGAGTGCAATGATGAGGGGTACACTACAGGAACTTCCCGAGTGGCAGGGGAAAACGGAAAATGACTGGCGCGACGAGCAACCCGGCCGAATGCTCCACGAGGCCCATACAGGTCCCCTGGCAACGCTCTATTACAATCCGCGGACGCGTTACTACGGAGCGGCGACTCCATCTTCGTTTTATCCGGTTGTCCTTTCGGAGTTGTGGCGCTGGACGGGCGACAGAAAACTCGTTGAGCCGTTGATCAAACCGGCGCTCGCCGGACTTCGCTGGAAAGACAACTACACAGATCTCTTCGGTGACGGTTTCTATGCTTATCAAACCCTTTCGTCACAAGGCAACAAGAACCAGGGATGGAAGGATTCCGGCGACGCGATTGTTTACGAGGATGGCAGGCAGGTTGACACGCCGATTTCCACCTGCGAGGAACAGGCGTTTGTTTATGTCGCGAAGATTCGCATGTCGGAGATGTTCTGGTTTCTTGGCGACAAGACGCAGGCACGGCAGATCTTCGATGAGGCAACAGAATTACGGAAGCGCTTCAACGATAAGTTCTGGATGCCCGAGAAGAAATTCTATGCGCTGGGCCTCGATCCCAACCGGCGGCAGATTAAGTCCATCTCGTCGAATCCCGGACACCTGCTGACGTGCGGAATCGTGCCCGAGGACTTGGCGGCTACGGTTGCGCGGCGCCTTCTGCGTCCGGATATGTTCAGCGGATGGGGCGTTCGAACGCTTTCGTCGGATCATCCGGCGTTCGATCCTTACAGTTATCATCGCGGTTCGGTGTGGCCCGTCGAGCACGGCAGTTTCGCGATGGGCATGATGCGGTATGGGCTGATTGACGAATTACACACGATTGCCCGGGGCATGTTTGAGGCGACCACGCTTTTCCATTTCAACCGTTTGCCGGAGTGTTTCGGCGGGCAGCAGCGCGACTCGGAGCATCCTTTTCCCGCGCTGTACCCCAAGGCGAACTGGCCGCAGGCCTGGTCATGCTCTTCCCTGTTCGCGATCGTACAAGCCATGCTGGGCTTGTATCCGTTCGCTCCCATGAATCTTCTGCTGCTTGATCCGCAATTGCCGGACTGGCTTCCTGAGATTACGCTGCGAAACTTGCATGTCGGACGGAGCGTCGCGAGCATCCGGTTCTATCGAAAAGGCCAACGCACCCACTTCGATGTTGTGGAGAAGCGCGGAACATTGCACGTGCTCCGCCAGCCGAGTCCATGGTCGTTGACCGCGGGCGTGGGAGAACGAATCAAAGATGTAATGGAAAGCTTGATTCCATAACGCCAATTAAAATTCCAGGAGGAGTCATGAAAAATCCAATCGGGCGCAGATGCTGGGCGATCGCGGAGGGCTACATCCCGCCTCAAAGTCATGGGCCAGCCCCCGAGATGACGAGCCACGAAGCCGTATGCCTGCTGAACACGACGGAGCAGGAGGCGCATGTGGAGATCACGATCTACTTTTCGGATCGCGATCCGGTGGGGCCTTATCGGATTAACGTCGAGCCGCGAAGAACGAAGCACGTGCGCTTCAATAATCTGGAAAATCCGGCTCCAATCCCGCGAGGAACGGATTACTCGAGCACGATCGAGTCGGACGTCCCGATCGTTGTTCAACATACCCGCCTCGACTCGCGGCAGGATGCGAACGCCCTGCTTAGCACGATCGCGTATGCCGCGGATTGAGCCGTAAGTTTCGGCAGTTTCTCGTCCAGTTTCGGACATGAGTGGCCGCGACCGGACGAGCCACAAACTAAAAGACGTTCGACGTTTTTTCTGATCGATTCGTCTAAAATATTGTTTTCAAATAACTTATCGGATTTGAGATGCAGACCACTCCCGCAAAATATTGAATCGCAAGCACTTACATTTAAAATCTTGCAAACAATGGAGTTACGCGAACTCTGTTTCTCTGGTTTCCGAGGCCGGTATTCGGCATCCGCTGCCATGATCGGATTTTGGAACTGTGGATCGCAAGGTCAGATGTCACATGGCGGTGTGGAAAACGGAATTTGTGCCGCGATTCCTAGTGGACGATCACGAGTGCGTTCATTGCTGAACACATCTCCGGACCTGCTTTTCTATCGCCAATGCATTATCCTGTTCTCGAAAATTACATCCCCATGATTTCATTGAGCACGGTTCGATGCTTGCTCGTATCTTTCTTGTTCGCCGTTGAGGCGATTGCTCAACAGCAGGCTCCCTCGATCCCGTCGACCGGATTTCCCGGACTGGATCAGTACCGCGCTTCTCGCATTGCCATCTACACCGACGATTTCGGCGAGCTCTCACGGTACCGCGAAGCCGATGCTGCACTCGGCGCTCCCAAGTCCGGCGAAGATCGAGTCATCTTTCTTGGCGACTCGATTACGGACTATTGGAAGCTGGGTGATTCCTTCCCCGGCAAGACCTACATCAATCGCGGCATCGACGGCCAGACGACGGCACAGATGCTGGTGCGCTTTCGCCAAGATGTAATCAACCTGCATCCGAAAGTTCTGTTAATTCTTGCTGGAACGAATGACGTGGCTGGCGTCACGGGGCGCGCCCGCGAGGAAGATATTGAGGCAAACTACGCGACAATGGCCGAATTGGCGCACGCGCACGAGATCCACGTCGTCTTTGCATCGTTGTTGCCTGTCAATAACGTCAGCTCTGAGGATGCGAAGGAGTCGTTCAACCTGAGACCGCGGGAGACATTGTTGGCGATTAATCGCTGGCTGAAAGCCTATTGCGCCGGACGCGGGCTCGTCTATCTCGACTACTACAGGGCTTTGGTTGACGACAAAGGAATGCTGAAAAAGGAATTGAGCGATGACGGACTACATCCGAATGCGGCAGGATACAAACTGATGGCTCCACTGGCCGAGGCTGCCATCGCCAAGGCGATCAAGTAGCGTGGCTGGGACCTGTGTCAGTTGAGATCAGACACGCAACGCGAGATCGTCTGGACAGCCGCTCAATCCTTATCACATTTGAAGAATGTCCCAACACTCGCCGCTTCCAGGGGGGCGAGCAGCGAGTTTATCTTCGCCCGGAACCCCTATTATTTCAGCCACTTCGCCATTGAGATCAAATTGAGCACACATGTATTGTACCTAGACTAGGATTCCTGCATCTTGAATGGAATTAGAACAAGGATGGCTTTCGACACTCTGGCTGGTTTGCTTGGGACACTGATTCGGAAGACAAGGACGGTATATGACGCCGAACTCCCGGACCCTCCGGTTTACTGTTCGTCCATTGGCTACGGCCGACAAATCCTCGGAACAGCATTCTGGCCCAAGCTGGTCGTTCAGGAAAGCAAGTCTATGTGCCATTGTGTTGTGCCTGGTTTTGACTGCTCACTCCGAGCTCAGGGCTCAGAATGTTGGGAACCCTGCGGATTCGCAGGATTATTCTCAGGTTCAAAGTTACTCACCCAATGAACAGCAGGCCGCGGCGGTACAGCCACTAAACTCAGATGAGGTGGAGCAACTGGTAGCTCCGATTGCGCTTTATCCGGATCCGCTGGTGGCGCAGATCCTGGCCGCGGCCACTTACCCGCAGCAAGTAACAGAGGCAGACCAGTGGCGTCTGACGCGCATTGGCGCTCCGCCAGAACAGATTGCTGCTGAGGCTGATGCGCAGCCATGGGATCCTAGCGTGAAAGCTCTGACGGCGTTTCCACAAGTTCTCACTCAGATGGATCGTAACCTGCAATGGACCAGCGATCTCGGGAACGCCTATTACAACCAGCCACAAGATGTGCTGGAGGCGGTGCAGGTGATGCGGAGACGCGCTCAGGCCGCCGGGAATCTACAAAGCACTCCACAGGAAATTGTGCGCGATAATCCGGGGTACATTGAAGTGGCCCCGGCGAATCCGCAGGTGGTGTATGTTCCCGCTTACAATCCGTGGACAATCTACGGCGAACCGATCGCACCTTATCCGGGATTTTCATTGCTGGGCGTTCTGGGAGACGTACTGAGCGCGACTCCGCTTCGATTTGGTGCGGGGATCGCGATGGCGGCGTTTTCGAGTACGCCGTGGGGCTGGCTAGCATGGGGGCTGGACTGGCTGGGCCATGCCCTGTTGTTCGATCACGCTGACTACTACTCCCACAGCCAAACGGTAACCGATTGGGGCTTTGGGCATAGAGGGTTTTACGCTTACGGCGGTCGTGGAGCATTTGGACGTGAATTCGACAACAGAGGAAGACGGGGGGAGGAGTGGGGTCGTGGACGAGTCGCTGGCAACTCGTGGAACTCGTTCGGGCGCGGCGGCATCGAGAATCGTGGAGGATGGCATTCGTTCGCGCGCAGTAATACCGTTGCCGGTAATTCTCAAGGTTGGAACAGATTCTCACGAGGCGAGACGACGTCGAGAAACTGGAGAACGGGATTGGATGGTCTTCGCGGATTCAGGAGTATGCGCAGCGAGATGGGAAGTCGCGACCGGGGCCTTAGCAATTCCTTCCGCGAAAATCGCGGAACCTACGCAGCGAACTTTCACAGCGCCCCATCGGCCAATCTTCGCGAGAGCAGGCTCGGAAATTGGCCTTCGCAAAGATCCTCTTCCCTGCACTTGAGAGCGTATGGGGAATCGCGTGGATCCGAGGCCTCCCATGGGCAGCATGGTTTCGGAGGCTTCCGTTCGCAGAGAGCATTCGAGGGAAGAAGCCGGGGCGGATTCGGTTCTCATGGCGGTGGACACGCCCCGAAAGCCTTTGCAGGCGGAGGACATTTCGGGGGCGGACATTCGCACGGAGGCGGGCATTCGCGCGGTGGCGGGCATTCCCATGGAAGCGGCCATGGTGGACATCGGCGGTAGCCGAATTATTTTTGTCTGGCTTTCTCGGGCAAGTCTTTTCTCAACACCCTTCCTAGATTTCGATGAATCCGGTATCGTTGGTTCCGCGAACGATCCCCGGGTTGAGCTCAATTAGTCTCGATTGCTCCTGATTCGTCCGCGACTACCAGCGCTTAAGCCGGGTCAAGACCAAACAAAATATAGGAGAGACTCCTGATGCGAATTCACCGGTTCGTATCGCGTTGTTTTGTTCTTTTTATTACTCCGTTGATTTCAGCCCAAACGACTCCGGCCAGACCGGCCGACGCCGCGCAACTTGCGGGCTACACCGTTGCTTCGTCCATGTCAGAGCACGATTGGGAAAAGAAATTTCAAGATGGGATCGTGAGCGAGAACGTGAAGGAGAACATGCGGCGGCTGAGCGCTCGGCCGCATCACGTGGGTTCGCCATATGACAAAGACAACGCGGATTGGATTCTCGCGAGATTCAAAGAGTGGGGATTCGACGCGCGTATTGAGATCTTCCAGGTTTTGTTTCCAACTCCCAAGGAGCGCGTCGTCGAACTCGTGGAGCCGGCCCATTTCAAAGCCAAGCTGCAGGAGCCGGCAGTTCCAGGGGATCCAACGAGCAGCCAGGTTTCGGAGCAATTGCCTACGTACAACGCGTATTCCATCGATGGAGATGTGACGGCTCCGCTGGTTTACGTCAACTACGGCACGCGCGAGGACTATGAACAACTCGATCGACTTGGAATCTCGGTGAGGGGAGCGATCGTTATTGCGCGCTATGGAGCGGCATGGCGCGGAATCAAGCCGAAGGTGGCGGCGGAGCATGGCGCGATCGGGTGCATGATTTATTCCGACCCGCGCGACGATGGGTACTTTGAGGGCGACGACTATCCGAAGGGCGGGTGGCGTCCGAGAGAGGGAGTCCAACGAGGGAGTGTGATGGATACGGACTATCCGGGCGATCCGCTGACGCCCGGCGTGGGAGCGACGGCCGATGCGAAGCGGCTGCCGATCAGCGAAGCCAAGACGATCACCAGAATTCCGGTTTTGCCGATTTCATATGGGGACGCATTGCCGCTGCTCTCCGCGCTCGCCGGGCCGGTCGCTCCGGAAACGTGGAGAGGCGGGCTTCCGATTACGTATCACATTGGACCGGGCCCCGCGAAAGTTCATTTGAAGGTCGCATCCAACTGGGATCGTAAGCCGATTTACGACGTCATCGCCACTTTGCGCGGAGCGGAGTCTCCGGATGAGTGGGTGATTCGAGGGAATCACCACGACGCGTGGGTCAATGGCGCAGACGATCCTGTATCGGGGATTTCGGCAGTGCTGGAGGAAGCGCGGGAACTTGGCGAACTCCACAAGCGGGGATGGAGTCCGAAACGAACCATTATTTATTGCGCATGGGATGGCGAGGAGCCGGGATTACTGGGCTCGACCGAGTGGGTCGAAGAGCACGGAGACGATCTGGCGCAACACGCGGTGGCGTATATCAATTCTGACAGCAACGGCCGTGGATTTTTTCACGCCTCGGGCTCGCACGATCTGGAGAAGCTTGCGAATGATGTGGCTCGAGAGATTAATGATCCTGAGAAGAATATCTCGGTGTGGCAGAGAGCGCGGTTGGCACGGATTGCCAATGCGAAGACTCAGGAGGAACGCGATGAAATCCGCAAACGCGCTGAATTGCGAATTGGCGCGCTGGGGGATGGCTCTGACTACGCGCCTTTTCTGGATCATGCAGGCGTCTCCGCGCTGAATATCGGGTACGGCGGAGAAAATGATGGAGATGCCTATCACTCCGTTTACGACGATTTCTACTGGTATACCCACTTCATGGACACCGACTTTGTCTATGGACGGGCTCTTGCCCAGACCGGTGGCACGACGGTGATGCGCCTGGCGGACGCCGATCTGATTCCGTATGAATACAATGGCATGGCGGATACGATCGCGCGCTATGTTACAGAGCTGGAAAAGCAGCTCAAAGAGAAACAGGATGAAATCAGGGAGCGAAATCTGGAGTTGAAGGAAGGAGTGTTCTCGGCCATCTCGGATCCGCGGAAGACTTCTGTGCCGCCGCCCAAGGAGACCGTGCCACCCTACATGAACTTTGCGCCTGTGAAGAACGCTGTGGAGTCGCTCAAGAAGAGCGCGGAGCGGTATCAGGCGGCTGCAGCCAAGGCGCAAGCGGGAGGTGCGCTGGCAATTCCTTCGCAAGCTCTGGAATCTATCAACACGAATCTGCTTCGCATTCAGCGGAGCTTCCTGTCGGAGAAGGGCCTACCTGAACGTCCGTGGTTCAAGAATCAGGTATACGCGCCGGGAGCATACACGGGTTATGGAGCGAAGCCGTTGGCGGCTGTCCGCGAATATATGGACGAAAAGCGATGGACCGAGGCGGAGGCGCAGGTTCCCAACGTCGCTAAAATCCTGGAGGATGGGGCGGCGGCGATCAGCAACGTAGCTGAGCAGTTGGAGAGTGCGGCGGACAGCCACTGAGGTTTCCGGTTTGGAGATGAAGGTGTGACGAACCGCATCAATCGCGCAGCATAACGTTCATTTGGCGAACGAGGAGCCGGAGGAAGCCGGCTCCTTGTTTTCGCGACGCAATGAAATCTCACCAGAGAAACTTTGCCGCAATCTGGATATGGCGTGAACCTCCGGAGCCAATCACGGGATTGGCGGCGGCGACATCGGGCGTGTAGACGACCGTCCCGACGGTGCTGGGAACCGAGAGGTCCGTATTCATGGTAAAGACGTCGAAGTTAGCGTGGTTGAGAACGTTGAACATCTCGCCGCGAAGCTGCAATCGGACTCTTTCGGTAAGCTTCCACGACTTGGAAAGAGACATGTCCCAGTTCATGAATCTGGGTCCGCGGAAAATATTGCGGCCCATATCTCCCTGAGCACCAAATTGCGGAGGCGTGATGACAGTGGATCCGGAGACGTAGCAGCCCAGATCATAGCCGTTGGGTCCGCCGAGTTGATCCGCTGCCGCGGTGCCACCGGTCGCCATGGCCTGCGTGACGCACGCCTGTGCCGCGTTCGTGCTTCCGCCAGTGACGTCGCCGTTGCCATCGACCGTAAACAAGCTCGGGTCCACATAAGGAAGAGGAGCTTTTTGCGACCAATGGATGTTGGAGGCGGGTCCGGTCATGTTCCAACGATCGTTGTATTCACCGGTGAGGCTGATGTCATCGTTAAAATCGCCGAGCGTGTACGGCTCGCCAGATTGGAAGTTCACGACGCTAGTGACTTGCCAACCCTCGAGCATCTGCCCCTTCATCTTCTTCGAAGGGAGGTCGTAGGTCATGGAGAGAGTAAAGCGGTGGCGGATGTCATAGTCGCCGTTTCCGCGTTCCTCCGCATAGTTGTTGCTGTCGGGAGGCACGCCGGCCAGGTTGCTGGTTGCCGTGTCGATCGCGTGAGCGTAGGTATATCCCGCGAGTAAGTAGAGGCCGTGCGAATAGCGCTTGGTTAGCGTCACCTGCAGCGAGTTGTAATTAGAGTTGGAACGATTGCCGAGATAGTTGAAGAAGCCGAGCCAGGGGAAACAGGGCCCGCCAAAGCCTTGGCCTCCTTCGGAGACCGGGCAGTTGGTCACGAGCGGACGGCCGATTGTCTCGGAGCCATCGTCGTACGCGGGATTGACCTGGTTGATATCGGTGACGCTGTAAAGCCTCACGCCATGGTTCGCTACGTATGCGATTTGCAGGAGCGTTGTTTTATTGAGCTCCTGCTGCAGGTTGAGATTCCAGTTCATGACGTAGGGCGTTTTGAGATGCTGATCGACGGCGAAAACGTCGCATTGACTATCGACGCTGCACACGTTGCCGGAGTTCGCGGCGTTGGGAAAAACGGTTGATGTCTGGTTGGGTTGAAGCCAATTGATCTGGCTGCCGTCGTTCGAGACCTGCAAGAAGGAAGTGATCGTTCCTGTGGGCATCTGCTGATTCCCGTTTCCATCGATATAGGGGATTCCGGTGGGATTGAGGTTCAGGCCGCCGCCATTGAACATGAAAGTCCGGATCGAAGGCTGCTCGAAGATGATGCCGTATCCACTGCGGACGACGGTCTTGCCGGTGCCGAACACGTCCCAAGCAAGACCGATTCGAGGCGAGAGGTTGTTATAGTTCGTGGGGTAGGGCGAGCTAATTCCCTGCCCGACTTGAACCAATCCGGTCGCGGACGTTGGAACGTAATTGGCCAGGAGATTGTTCGAGTCTTTGATGGGGCTGGTGATGTCGTAGCGGAGGCCAAGATTGAAAGTGACGTGCTGCGTGGCCTTGAAGTCGTCTTCCAGGAAAAAGCCGGAGGATTTTTGGCTCACTTGGCGATGAGGGTCGCCGTAGAGAAAGCGCCAGCGGCGGACGTCTCCGACCATGAAATTCCACAGATGACGGAAGTCGACGCGTCCTCTGCCATATCCTGCGCGATAGTAGTCGACATCGCCATAACGGAAGGTTCCTCCGAATCGGAGGGTTTGCCGGCCTCGCGTGTAGGAAGCCGTATCGCCGAAGCTGAACGTCTTGATGGGAGTTGTATCGAGCGGCCAGCTTGAGTTGCCGCCCATATAGTTGAACTCCTCGCCTGGGCCGACACGAGGAAAGCCGAAGAGCCTCGGGTCGGTGACGCCGGTGTTCAAACCGTATTGCGTGGGGTTCACATTGTGGTCGACGGGGTAGATCGACTCGTTAAAGCTGTTAAAGCTGAAGCGCGCTTCATTGGACCAGGCGGTATTTGGATTCGAGGCCCAATTCACGCCGAAGACCTCGGTGATGGGACTGGTAGTAGAGAGCCACTCTGGCCTGAGAGGCAGAGCGTCTTCCTCAGTCTGATTGGTATTCCCGTAAATGAATCGGGCACTGAGGATGTTCACCTTGTTCAAAACGTAGTCGGTCTTTGCGACAAGATTGTCGCCACGATTCTGGTTGTTAAAGTCGAAATCGATGGCTGCGGGATCACTTTGGGACGAGGTAAATCCAGGATTCGGAAGAAAGAGTTGCGTCAACTGCTGACTGAGTGGGTTAATAGTGCAGTTGTTAAACCAGTCGTAGTTACTCTGGCACCAATTCTGCCCATCGGGAGAGTTGATATATGAGATTGCATCCGGAATGCTATACAGGGCGGAATTGGGACTTCCGTCGGGGTTTTCGATACCACCCATCTGGCTGGCGAGCGAAGCGGTAACGGGAGAGTCGACGACGCCGGGATTGCCGACTTTGTCGCGAATGCCTTCGTAATTGAAGAAATAGAACCATTTGTCCTTTTTTATCGGACCGCCGAGGGACGCACCGAATTCGTGCATCAGTAGAGTAGAGACCGGTTGCGGCGCCGGGTTGAAGTAGTTGCGGGCATCGAAGGCAGAGTTGCGGGTGAAGTAATATGCCGAGCCGTGGAGCTGGTTGGTTCCGGACTTGATGCCGATGTTCATGACGACTCCGGGTTTGACGCCGTAGTCTGCGGTCGGGCTCTCCTGCGTATTGAACTCCTGGATCGAATCAAGTGGGAGAAAACTTGCCGGGGTTCCCTGAATTCCAGCGTCATTGAGCACGGTTTCGCCGTAGTAAGCGTCGTTATCGTCGGCACCGTCAACGAAGAAATTGTTGTCGTCAGGGCGATTGCCGTTCGAGGTAACGGAGTGGAACCCGCCACCGGGAGTGCGTTGCACGCCAGGATGTAATTCCAGCAGATTCTGGAAGTCTCGGCCTTGCACAGGAAGTTCGGAGATGGCTTTGTTGGACAGAACCCCATTTAAGGTCGCATCGGAAGTGTCGGCGAGAGAGCCTTCCGCACTGACCTCTACCGTCTCATTCGTAGCGCCTGGTTGAAGCCTTAGGTCGACCCGCAGGTCGCGGGAGACCTCCAGCATCAGGCCCGTGCTGACGCCCTTCTTGAAACCCCTGGCCTCTGCTTCAACGGTGTAGGTTCCGGGTTCAAGATTGGATGCGACATATTCTCCGGCGCTGGTCGTGACGAGGCGGCGCTGCAGATTGGTGGCATTGTTAGTGATGGTGATCTGGGCACCTGAGATGACTGCTCCGCTGGCGTCGGAAATCGTGCCGAGGATTCTGCCTTCCGAAGTTTGAGCAATCAGGAAAGAGGCAACAACAGACAGAAACGCACTTAAGAGCACCCACGAACGAATGAGTTTCATGATTCCGGTTCCTCCCGATTCAAGGATTACTGTGGAAGCAGAGAAGGTTGGGACTTCAGCTCCGCGGCTTCAGCAGCACATTCGGACTTCGCTTGCGAAGAACTCGTGAAACGGAACTGATCGCACACTGGGAACCGGAAAGTCTGGCAAAGAGACGGACGGAAGTCAATCTATCTGCTCGATTGGACGAGCGATCCAGCGAAACGTCATCACGGTGAACTCGTGTTTTGTACGACGAGGTGGAGGAGAGACAACGTCAGCGGGCAAAAGTGAACTGCCGCCCGGACGCGCTCGCTTTCTTTGCCGGTTGATCTTCGAACTCGCAACATCAGGAGGGTCGCGAGAGGCAAAGCCCCGCCGCCAGTTCTGGCGATGGCAAGGCGAATCTCGATGGAAGCCAGGAGGCGAGGAATCGGGAACGCGACGATGGGATTAAATGCGCCCGCGATGATGTCTGGAATGAGATGAACACGCCCCTCACCTTCATATATATTGTCGAGAATCCGGAGTGAAGATCGATATCATTCTGAAAGACGATCGTTCGCGCTGGAGGAGTAATCGTTGTGCATGGAAGTTTCCTGAATTCACGGGCACTCCTGGCTCTCGTCGCGATTCCAAGCACGGTGAGTTGGGCTCTCTGCGCATTTGCTGTAGTTCTTGCCATTGCGCTGGCGACGATTGTCCGCAGCGGCGATTGGCAGAAAACGCGTGGACTCGACAAGCTGACTCTGTTCGGGCCGGCATTCTATGGGGCGCCGATTGCGGCCTTTGGCACCGAGCATTTCACGCTGACGCCGGTAATCGCGTCGATTATTCCGGCGTGGATTCCGTGGCACGTTTTTTGGGCATATTTTGTAGGTGCTTGTTTCATCGCGGCCGGGCTGAGTCTGGCGGCAAGAATTCAATGGCGCCTGGCAGCTAGCCTGCTTGCATTGACGTTTTTTCTCTTCGTCGTGCTGATGGACATACCGGGCTGGCTACAGAATCCACGAGACCGATTTGGACTGATATTCGCGCTGCGGGAATTGGCTTTTTGCGGCGGACCTCTGGCGCTTGCCGCGAGTCTCGGCAAGGAGGGGCGAGAGCAAGGCGCGCACCTGTTTCGGACAGCGGCTCGATACTTCATTGCCGTCCCCGTCCTCTTTTACAGCTTCGAGCAATTCATACACGGCGACCATGTTCCCGGCGTACCTCTGGAGCCACTGACTCCCACCTGGATTTTCGGCCACGCTTTCTGGACGTACTTTGCCGCGGCCGTCTATGCGCTCGCGGGCATTCCGTTACTCCTGGGCAAGAAAACTCGAGTCGCCGCGATATGGATTGGAATCGCCGTTCTTATTGTGGAGTTGTTCGTTTATGTTCCGATCGGTGTCGTGGAACGCGCCAGCCTCGACAATGGCTTCAATTACTGGGCGGATACGCTGATGTTTTGCGGCGCTGTACTTCTGCTGGCGGGCAGCCTGCCTCGGGAAAAACCTAGCCGCTGAGCCGCAATTCTGAACGACGGCCGGACTGTTGCTTCAGGCTTATCGCATTATCAAAAATCGATTCGATACACGCGTACGCTCTGAGGCAGGACATTCACTTTTAGATTTAGATCGGTTCCGGCGTGAGAGACTTCCTGGCCCGTTATGATCTCGCGGATGCGGGACGCGGGTTCCTCGATCGTTCGGGAAAACTCCACGGAGGCGGTCGTATCCGCGTGATTGAATAAGAATACCCATCGACCGTTTGGCGCGTACATTTCACGAAGCTCCAAAAGTCTTGGAGCATGAAGCTTCGCTTCGGAGACGCCAGCCCACCGCGCGAGGAGATCCGCGAGCGGATGCATCGTTACCGGATGCTCATAATTTTCTTGCCCGGCAAAGCCGCCGAATATAATCGTGCTTCCTTTCTGATATTTGTTGGCATAGGCAATTGGAGTTCCGTCGAGTAGAAATGCGACAGGGTGCGCGGAATCCTTTTCAACGTCGAACTGTTCCTGGAAAGTCATCCCCTTGAACTGCACTGATCCCCATTTCACTTCGAATTCCCTTGTCGGAAGCAGTTGCTTCTCGCGTACTCCCAGCATTTCGTCCCAACCGAATCCGGGAACTATGTGCTCGGCGTGTCCTCGTTCATCCACCCAGCCTGGGCGGGCTTCCACAAAAAGGTGCCCTCCCTGGGAAACGTAATCCTTAAGAGTGCTAGCTTCGTCGTCGGTGAGCATTAAAGGATACGGGACGATCACCAGCTTGTAGTGCTGAAGATTGTCCTGGCGGAGTTCGCGAGAACTTAGGACGTCCACCGGCAGATTCCTTTCAAAAAACATCCGGTGATATCCGGCAACAGCTTTATGAATCACTGTACGGCTGCCCTCCTCGTCGTAGCCACCGAGCAGTGGAACGAGAGGACTAAACACGATCGCGACTTCTGCGGGCTCCGGATGAGATTGCAACAAGAGATCAGAATTCTGCTGGATTTCTGAGGCGATTCTGCCGGCGTGACGGCTGCGATCGGTGAGAGTGCCGTCAAGGTTGATCATGCCATAGCCACCCGATTCGTATCCGGCGTTCATAGGATAAAAGGCGTAATAGTTGATGGCACGAGCTCCACGAGCCACCATGCCCCACGTCCACATCTCCAAGTCGGTAGAGGTCACGGGGGAACCGATGACGGTGCCATGCACGCCGTAACCGGACTGAAGCTCGCCGACGTAAAATCCGCGGCCACCGGTCATGTTGGCGGTCAGGTCCATTGCCAAGACTTGCCGCTCGAGCGTCCAGTTGTTTTCAGGCGAGGTCAGTTTCGGATAGAAGCTGGTTCCGAAAAAATCGACAGAGTTCTTCATCAGATAGTCATCCGTCGGATCGTACGGATCGGCCAACGTGCGTATCAGAGGAGAAGGATTGGGCGCGTGACTCGTAGTGACATGGTTTGGATCAACCGCTTTCACGGCTTGATTGCGCATTTGCAAGTCCTCGGCCAGTTTGTAGCCGTAATAGACTCGCCAATCCATGAAGTCGGCATAGGTAAGAATAGTTCCATAGCGAGGAGGCTCGACTTGGCTCCAGTCAGTAAAGGTGCGGTGCCAGGCTTGGTTGAGGCGGTCCAGCGTTTGATATTTTTGCTTGAGCCATTGCCGGAATCGCTCTTGGCTGCTGGAGCAGTAACAGAACATTGGCTCAGATTTATAGCCAACGCGCGCCCAGTTCAACGCAGCCGGTTCACTCCAGAGGTCCCATCCGTAAAACGCGGGACTTGCATCGGCATGTTTTGCCACTTCCTGAAAAAAACTCAGAATCGCTTTTCGCACACCTCGGTGATCGAAACAATATCCCGGAGCAGCCTGAGAAGGGATGGGCTGCCCATCCTGTGCGGCGTATCGCCCGTCGGGATACTTCGCGCCGACCCATTCCGGAGCTGAATCGACGTAAACCTGCACGATAACCTTCAAACCAATTTCATTCGCCAAGCTCAGTAAGAGGTCCAGATTCTCGAGGTGATACTTCCCCTCTTCGGGTTCGGCAACGTTCCACTCCACCCAGGTGCGAACGGCATTAAAACCCAAATGCTTTATCTTCGACAGATCTTCTTTCCAGAGTCTGGGTGAATCCGGGGCAATGGTCTCGAGCATCGGAGCGCGTGCTTTGCCGCCGCTATACCAGACTGAAACGGGGAAAAATGCAGAGGCCTGCTCGGCACCCTTTTCGCCCCGTGCTCGGGATGAGAAGAGAGCGGGGTCTAAGCAGTCGACGGGAACTTGATCTCCAGTCAACGCAAGCATGGTTGCTGCTAGCGGAAGAACGACCAAAAATGCGGATTTGTGCGGCATGATTGCTTCCCAGTAATTTTTGCAGGAGCATTGTACGCCGAAGAACGAGAGCATCCTTGGAGCGGCCGCAAGATGCTTGCTCCGGGCCCCGCGAGATAAACCATCCCCTCCCGAATAGCCGTGCTTGCCGAATCAGTGATTGATCGCTATGCAGCGCGCACGGTTCAGCTTGTAAGACCGGGAATTAAGATCCGTCTTCATTTCGCTCGAGCTACCAACAACGCGCTCGGGCCGGCCAGATTAATGCGAAGAACGCCGTCGAAGCCCGACTCTTCCATCCAGCGCGTATATTCGGACTCACTGTAAGTGGCGCCGGCATCAGTCGACACGAGCATGTTTAGCGAGAAGAGTGCGGCATGCTGCGGCCCAGTCTTCTCTGCATTGAGAATGAAATCCTGAATGACAAGACGTCCGTTGGATGCGAGCGCGTGACGTGCCCGGCGAAACAACTGCAAATTCTGCTTCTCAGAAAACATGTGGCAGATAGCGTTCAGCATGACAATGTCGTAGCCTGAGCCGAAATCCGAATGAAGCATATCGCCCGCCCGGACCGTGACCTGTCCGGAGACTCCGGCCTTCGCGACATAGTTGGCGGATAGCGGCACAACTTCGGGTAGATCAAGGATCTCGCACTTCACATCGGGGGAAGCCTTCGCAAATTCGATGGAGTATGCTCCGGAGCCGCCGCCCAAATCGAGGATCCGGTGAACGCCGTCCGTTCCCAAAGCGCTTACGACCTGTGGTGCTCGGCCCTTGGCGTTTCTGTGCATCGCGTTAATGAAGTTAAGCGTCAATTCAGGAGTGTGATCAGGATCGGGTTGAACACGTGTCCCGCGGCGCACCGCGCCTGTGAGAGTGCTCCAACGATGCCAGATATTCGCAATGTGCAGCAGTCCGTTTCGATGATCGTCTTTTGATCCTTGAACGAAAAAGCGTGCGGATTCGGCGGTATTCTTGTATTTATCCGAGCTCTTCGAGAGCAGGTTGAGAGAGACTAGAGCATTCAAGAGCTTCGCAGTGGCGCGGGCGTTCGCGTTGACCTTTGCCGCAATCTGTTCCGGACTGGCGCCGTTCCCGACCGCGGTGAAGATATCGAGCTCGAGCGCCGTAAGAATGCAACGGCTTGGCATGTAGCCGCGTATCATCTGCTCCAGCCGGTCAGGCAGGGTGCCGGCCTTGTCACGGGCAGCCATTGCGGCACGAAACTTTTGCTCGTGCTCGACCGCCATCGCCTTCATGGCAGGGGCGTCGTTCCAGACAAGGCGTTCGACGGGCTTGCCGCCAATAAGATGGCTGCTGACGATCTCAGCCGTGTCCGAAACCCGCACGTGCCGGTACCAAACGCCTTCCGGATAAATGACCATAACCGGCCCTTCATCACAGAGTCCCATACAGCCGGAGGTGGTCAACTGCACAACGCCGTTCAGGCCGCAAGCCTGAATCTCACGATCGAGGGCAGCGAGGACGGCAAAGGATTCGGCGGACGCGCAGGAGGGCACGCCCTCCGGCTTCTGCTGCGTACATATGAAGAGATGAAAACGGAACGGTTCCATAACAGTTTTAAATAGTAACGGAGCTCTAGCCGGCGGCACGTGATTCGAATCACCTTGATCGCGCACGAGAAATTGCAGGGCAACACAAATGAGGGGACAAATCCGGACTATTTCTCTAAGCTTTCCGGTTGCCACAAAAGAGTCTTGGAGTGGACTGGGCTGGAGGGTGATAAGACCCGGCCGCAAGGAACTCGCGATATTTCCTGATTTTTCGTGGTACTCTGCTCGCCAAAGGGAGCCTGAAACGGCATGTTCTCTCGATTCCATCCAATTCTCATTTCGATTCTTGCGGCCATCTTATTTCGTCTGGCTGCCGTCGACGACAACGCGAAAGCTCCAGCACCTGACCCAAACCTTGCGGCTGCCGATCAACTGTTTCAGGCTGGGAAGTTCGCCGAAGCGGAGACCCGGTATCAAGCGATCGTGCAAAACGACGTCAAGATTGTGCCCGCTCAAGTGGGACTGGTTCGCTCGATGTTGAAGCAGCAAAAAATCGACGAGTCGGTCGCAGCGGTAAACAAGGCGTTGATGGTGGCGCCGGATTCCGCCGCATTGCTGGCGGTAAAAGGCGACGTGCAGTTCCGGCGAGGTGAAATGGCCGGAGCGGAAGTCTCCTATCTGCGAGCGAAGGTCGTTGATCCTAAAGAAGTTCGCACCTACCTCGGGCTAGCTCGGTTGTATTCCTCTTACTCGCTTTACCGCAGGGCCTACGACTTTTTACAGACTGCGCACACACTGGCACCGGCAGATATCGAAGTGCAGCGGGCGTGGCTGCGGATGCTCCCTCGTAAGGAAAGGCTCGCGGCACTGAAAGAGTATCTCGCCGGCCCGCATCCGGACGATCCGGAAGAAACAGGGTGGATGCAGGAGTATCTGGACTTCTTGAACGAGACTGTGGGCAGCCCGGTTCATGCTTGCAGGCTGGTCAGCAAAGTAGAGCAGACCGAGACCAAACTGGAAGTGATGTATGGCTCGGACGGGCATCGCATGACGGGCATCGGGCTTTCCGTGAATCTCAACGACCATCGCGCTCACTTGCTGCTCGATACGGGGGCTGGCGGCATCATGGTCAGCCGCAAGGTCGCGGAAAAGGCAGGGCTCAGTCGCATTTCAGCCGCGCATTACGGTGGGATCGGGGATAAGGGGTTACAAGAGGGATACACAGCTGTGGCGGACCGCATCCGAATTGGAGAGTTGGAATTTCAAGATTGCGTTGTCTCCGTGAGTGAGAGGCGCTCAATCGCAGACGAAGACGGATTGGTTGGAGCCGACGTATTTGGCGCATATCTGGTAGATCTCGATCTGCCGGGGATGAAACTG
Source organism: Candidatus Acidiferrales bacterium (assembly GCA_035507635.1). Taxonomy (GTDB): domain Bacteria; phylum Acidobacteriota; class Terriglobia; order Terriglobales; family Acidobacteriaceae; genus Sulfotelmatobacter. The sequence continues at coordinate 46,234 of DATJOA010000136.1, read as the reverse complement.
AAACTTTCCCCGCTGCCGAAGCGTCCCGAAGATGCGGTTGCCCCAAAATCCCTGAACAGCGAAGGTGAGGATCAGGCAAACGCGGAACGAAGAGAAGAAAGCGCTACTGACAAGGATGCAAAACAATTGAAGGGGCCGGAGTCGGAGGCAAAGGCTGCATGGCGGCTTCCGAAGGATCGATACATTCCGCCAGAGATGGCGAATTGGACGAAGGTCTTCCGGTTTGGGCATATGGTGCTGGTCCCGACATTCGTTAACGACTCTCCTTCTCTGCTTTTTGGTCTGGACACAGGAGCATTCGCGAACGTTCTCTCCTTACGCGAGGGGCAGCTATTGGGCAAAGTAAGTTCGGAAGATCGTCTTCATGTGCGCGGTTTGAATGGCGAGGTGAATAAGGTGTATTCGGCCAAGGCGACCTTGCGGTTCGCACACTTGCAGCAACCGAGCATGGACATCGTTACGTTCGACCTCTCCCCTCAAAGCCGCCGTATTGGAACCGAAGTCTCCGGCTTCTTGGGATTCGCGATGCTCCGCGTACTAGAGGTAAAGCTGGACTACCGCGATGGGTTGGTGGACTTCGAATATGATCCGAAACGCGTCTCTACCTTCAGCAGATAACGGAGTGTTGAAGATCCTCTCCAGCATCAAAGAAAAACGCAAACAGAACGATCAAAACAAAAAGTACCGTTGAGCCAACGGAAGAACTCCCAGCGGCTCACAGGTTATTGCTTGGCCATCTATGCGGACCTCGTAGGTTTCCGGGTCGACCTGGATATCGGGCGTGGCGTCATTGTGGATCAGGTCTTTTTTGCCGACGGTCCGGCATCCACGCACGGCTGCGACCATGCTTCGCAGTCCGAGGTTGGCGGCAATCCCGTTCTCAAACGCTGCCTGCGATACAAAGCTCATGCTTGTGGACGCGGGCGCAGATCCGAAACTAGCGAACATCGGCCGATACAGGACCGGCTGCGGAGTCGGAATTGAGGCGTTCGGATCGCCCATAACGCTCCATGCGATGAAACCACCCTTTATTACCATCTCGGGCTTCGCTCCAAAAAATGCCGGCTTCCACAGGACGAGGTCCGCGAGTTTGCCCGGCTCAATCGATCCCACGTTGTTGGCAATTCCGTGCGTAATCGCGGGGTTGATCGTGTATTTGGCGACATAACGCTTGGCGCGGAAGTTATCGTTTCGCGCTGAATCTTTCGCAAGCAAACCGCGCTGCACTTTCATCTTGTGCGCTGTTTGCCAGGTCCGAGTCACCACCTCGCCAATACGTCCCATGGCCTGCGAATCACTCGATAGCATGCTGATGACACCCATGTCGTGAAGAATGTCCTCCGCCGCAATCGTCTCAGGGCGAATGCGACTCTCGGCAAAGGCCACGTCTTCCGGCACCTGCGGGTTCAGGTGATGGCAAACCATGAGCATGTCGAGATGCTCAGCGATCGTATTCGTCGTATAGGGACGCGTGGGATTCGTGGAGGAAGGAAGAATGTTCGGGAATGACGCGATTCGAATGATGTCGGGTGCGTGCCCTCCGCCTGCACCTTCGGTGTGGTAGGTGTGGATTGCGCGGCCGTTGATGGCGGCAACGGTCGCTTCCAGAAACCCGCCTTCATTGATCGTGTCGGTGTGAATCGCAACCTGGACATCATAGGCATCGGCGACTTTGAGGCAGGAATCGATTGCGGCAGGAGTGCTACCCCAGTCTTCATGGAGTTTCAGACCGCAGGCGCCGGCTTCCACTTGCTCGGCAAGTGGAGCTTCGGTGGATGCGTTCCCTTTTCCGAGAAAGCCAAAATTCATCGGCCACGCATCGGCGGCTTGCAGCATGCGAGCCAGATTCCAGGCGCCGGGAGTGCAAGTTGTAGCGGCTGTACCGGTGGCGGGGCCGGTCCCGCCCCCGATCATCGTAGTAATACCATTCGATAATGCTTCGTAAACTTGCTGGGGAGAAATGAAGTGGATGTGACTGTCGATTCCGCCCGCCGTTAGAATGAGGTTCTCGCCAGCAATCACTTCGGTCGCTACACCGACAATCAGCGCCGGATCGACGCCATCCATGATGTCGGGATTTCCAGCCTTGCCAACTTTCACGATACGTCCGTTCTTGATGCCCACATCGGCTTTGACGATGCCCCAGTGATCGAGCACGATTGCATTCGTAATGACGAGATCGAGCGCGCCGTTCTCAGCTTCTCGCAAGCCGGAGCTATTTTGTCCCATCCCATCACGGATGACCTTTCCTCCTCCGAAGGTAATCTCGTCACCGTAATGGGCGAAGTCTTGCTCAATCTCGATAAACAATTCTGTGTCGGCGAGGCGAATACGATCGCCTTTCGTTGGACCGTACAGATCAGCGTAGGTCTTTCGAGGAATCTCGAGAGTCATCGATTTTTTCCCGGTGCGAATAGGAATTCAGCCTTCCGCGCGTCGTCTATTGCTTTTTCGCGGACGCCGGGAGCTTCGAGGGCTCCAGCCACCAAACCGCTGAAACCGTGGACGATGCGGCGGCCGCCGAATTCAACGAGTTCAACGGGCTTCGCTTCGCCTGGCTCGAAGCGCACTGCCGTCCCGGCAGCAATGTTGAGGCGCATTCCATAGGCTGAAGCACGATCGAACTCCAGAAATCGATTCGTTTCGAAAAAATGAAAGTGGCTTCCGACCTGGATAGGGCGGTCGCCGGAATTCTTAACCAGGAGCGTGGCGCTGCGGCGTCCGATATTCGCGGCAATAGCGCCGGCAGCTTCATCGAGTTGATATTCGCCGGGCATCATGATGTCCTCCCTCTTGATCTCTGAACGACGTGGCTAGTGGATTGGATCATGGACGGTGACCAGTTTTGTGCCGTCGGGGAAGGTCGCTTCCACTTGAACTTCATGGATCATTTCCGGCACTCCTTCCATGAGTTGTCCACGGTTGAGAATGTTGGCGCCAAAGGTCATGATGTCGGCCACACTCTTGCCGTCGCGCGCGGCCTCCATGATTTCGGCGGTAAGAATAGAAATCGCTTCGACATAATTGAGCTTCAGTCCCCGAGCCTGCCGCCGGCGGGCGAGATCAGCGGCCACCACGATCATCAATTTTTCCTGTTCGCGAGGAGTCAAGTGCATAAGGATTTGTATTCTACCTCCGGCTCAACAGATCAGGTTGTGTATGAAATTCAGTACACTTTCCGCGGACGAAGCGCACGACGGCCATAGAGGCTGGATTTGGCCGCGTCCCACAGACAGAACAATCCAGAAGATGCATCGCATCCTTGTTTCGCCAGACATCGAATGATCAAGCCATGTTGGCGCAGCGTGCTGATACCCCATAGCGTGTCGTCGAGTCGAGGCATTTCCGCAGCGACTTTTCGCAAACGCGACTCCAAATCGAGCCAGACCTCAGCCCGCAGGCCTACCTTGCACACAAAGAAGGTAGCGAAATAACGATAGCAGCCCATCCGGGCGGGAGAGGCCATGCATCTCTTGTTTGGTTCAAGCTTTATTCGATCAATGGTGATGATTTCACTCTCAGTGGCGATTTGACTCCGCATCTCCAGACCTTCGAATGCAAACACTTCGTTGCGGGCTTCGCGGCCGGGTGCAAGAATTTCCCACCAAAACAGGCCGGCATTTGGGGACAGGCGGACGGTCGTGTGCTGATAGTAGCTGGATCCGCCGAATGGAATGATGGCATCGGGAACATACTCGAGAATTGCGTCTTCCGCGACACTGAATTCATTGTGCTGGCTTGTGATCGAAAATCCTGGACCGAGGCGATAGACGCGCGTCGCGCCGGTTGTAGTCAATTGTGCCTCGGCACCCTGGCCGACTTTGACCTGCAGACTCAGATCATCACCACCGAATAACCCTCCTGAAACGTTGTGCAAGTGAGCCATCGCGCAGCCGTTTTCCAGGCGGAATGCGCGAATTACACGAAGAGGCGGCTCCTGATAACTGAACACTAGGGAAGTTTGGCCAGATGCGTCGTCTCGCGCGAACGAGAGCCGGAGCGAAGCACGCATGCGTCTCTTCTCGGGACCTGTGGCCGCGATGACTTCCTCTTGATGTTGCGTGATGAGCAAAATTCGTCCTTCATCAACTGATGAACAGGCGCGTAAAGAGATCCGGATGCTCCATCGCACCCCAGTCCAGTTGGGGAAGAAAGCAACTGACTTCATGGATCGTGAACTGCCCGCTGGACCGGGCAGCCGCAACGATGGGGGATTTCACATGCCACAAGATCTGCTGTGCTCGGGTCTGGCCGAGCGGCATCAGACGCTGGCATGCGGAGACCAGACCGGCCACGGACTGGTGAAGATAGGAGCGAACGGCTCGATCTTCATCTAACTGCAAGGTTCCGCTCACCAACCCGAAAGCGCAGGCATGATGAATGGCGACAGATGCCTTTCGAGCCTCTTCTTCCGCACGTCGCAGGGGTATCTGATCGCAAACAGCCAACGCTGCTCTTAGGAAATTGCCCCCCAGCACGGCACTTCCCTTCCGGCTTTCTCGAGCCGGCTTCAAAGCACTGAGATATTCATTTAGTTCCAGCCATTCGGCTGCAGGAAAACTTGTTTGGGACCCCAGTTGCCACGCTGCACGGCAAAAAACGGCTTCGGTCACGCCGGCTTCTTCCAGCCATGCTTGAAGAAAGAGATCCAAATCGGGCACCTGCAGCATTCCAGCCGAGACCAGGGTCTCGACTCCAAACGAATGTGCGAACGCGCCGATTGGCAATGCGCTGTCGGCAAGATGCAGCAGACGCAGTTCAACCAAAGCAGAATCTTGGTCAGGAGTGGCGTAATTGGAGTCTTCGTTCATGGACGCTATCGCTGCGCGTGCTGGTCAGATTGGCCGTGGGAATGATCATCGTGGGTGTGACTGTGCCCATGACTGTGGCCGTGCTCATGCGGTCGGGAGGCGTAAGGTACATGGGCATCGATCAGATTGCGCCGCGTCGCTTGCGGTTGGTCGATGGCATCCTTGATCCACCTCAGCAGAGCATCGAGCCCAACTTGTTCGCGAAGATTGGTAAAAATAAAAGGACGGACGCCCCTCATCTTACGCGCATCTCGGTCCATCACTTCCAAAGAGGCACCCACGTACGGAGCGAGGTCGATCTTATTGATAACCAGGAGGTCGGATCTCATAATTCCTGGGCCACCCTTCCGCGGAATCTTGTCTCCTTCCGCAACGTCGATGACATAAATCCAAACATCGACCAATTCGGGACTGAACGCGGCGCCGAGATTGTCGCCCCCGCTTTCCACAAGTATCAACTGCAATCCGGGCAAGGAATCTTCCAGTTCGGCAATCGCCTGCAGGTTCATCGATGCATCTTCACGGATGGCCGAGTGTGGGCAGGCACCAGTCTCCACGCCGCGAATGCGGTCTGCAGAGAGAGTTCCTTGCCGCAAGAGATATTCGGCATCCTCTTTTGTATAAATGTCATTCGTTACCACGGCGAGGTTGTAGTGATGCTGGAGGGCCTTACTAACTCTGTCCACAAGCATTGTTTTCCCGGATCCCACCGGGCCTGCCACGCCGATACGAAACGCTCTATTGGAATGATCTTGATGCAAACTTGTTCTCCTTTGATTGGCCGATTCTTGGGTGTCTCAGGATATCGGCGTTCTCCGAACTCGGCAACCGGAGCCGCCAGTCGAGACTTCGCGCTCTTACACGCTGAGATGTAAGCGAACGATCTCGTCCGTCAATTCCGACATTTTCCCAGAGGCAACCTGACGTCCGTTCGAAAGAATACAGAACGTATCAGCCACGCGACGCGCGAACGGCAACTTCTGCTCGACGAGCAGCACTGACAAGCCTTGCTCCTTGTTTAACTTCAGAACGATGTCTCCGATTTCGTGCACAATGTTGGGCTGAATCCCTTCGGTGGGCTCATCGAGGATCAGCAGCTTGGGTTCGAGAACGAGCGCACGGCCGATTGCAAGTTGTTGCTGCTGCCCTCCAGACAAATCGCCCCCCTTTCTGCGCAGCATCTTTTTGAGGACAGGGAATAGATCGTAAATGCGTTCGGGGATGCCGCGGAGGCCGTTTTTGCGGACACCGAGGCCGACCTTTAAGTTTTCTTCCACCGTCAGATGCGGAAAGATCTCTCGCCCCTGAGGCACGTACCCGATGCCGATTCTGGCGCGGTCCTCCGCCGAAGCTGGTGCCAGGTTTCGCCCATCGAAGTTGATGCTGCCCGAGTTTGTCTTCAGCAATCCCATGATGCATTTCAGCAAGGTTGTCTTCCCCATGCCGTTGCGACCCATGATGCACATCAGCGATGCCTCGGGCACCAGGACATCGACGTCCCAGAGGGTGTGGCTGCCACCGTAGAATTGATTGAGCCCTTTGATCGCCAGCACTATTCGCCTCCGAGGTAGACTTCAACGACTCGAGGATCGTTCTGCATAGCGCTCATTTCTCCTTCGGCGAGCACGCGGCCTTCATGAAGCACTGTGACACGCTTGGCAATGGAACGAACGAAATCCATGTCGTGCTCAACCACAACGACGGAATGTCCGCCTTCCAGGGTTCGAAGAAGCTGGGCTGTGCGCTCGATCTCTTGCGGCGTCATGCCCGCGACGGGTTCGTCGACGAGAAGGAGTTCCGGATCTTGCATGAGCAGCATTCCGATCTCAAGCCATTGTTTTTGGCCGTGAGAAAGAATCTTGCCGGGCATCTGCCGCAGGTCGGTCAGCCCGATGATTTCCAGGACCTCATCGATTCTTTCCAGTTGTTTGGGTGAAGTACGTGCGAACAGCGTGTCGAGAAACGATTTGCTCCCGGCAAGCGCTAATTCGAGGTTTTCGAAGACAGTCAGATCCTCAAAGACGGTGGGCTTCTGAAATTTGCGGCCAATACCCGCCTGGGCGATTTCCGGTTCGGAGAGGGTCAGCAGATTGAGCTTGTCGCCAAACCATACGGTCCCGAAATCCGGCCTCGTTTTGCCGGTGATCACGTCCATCATAGTAGTCTTTCCAGCGCCATTGGGCCCAATAATGCAGCGCAGCTCTCCGGGTTCCACGTACAGCGTGAGCTTGTTGAGTGCTTTGAATCCATCAAAGCTCACCGTAACATCTTCGATATAGAGTCTCTTGCCGTGGACGCTCATTCTCTTGAGGGTTGCGGTGTTTCCGCATGAACTACAAACGGCTCGACTTCTTTCCGTGCCTGCGGGGCGCGCCTCTTCATAAGATGGAGGATTAGGCCAAAAATCCCCTGTGGCAGGAGCAACGTGACCAAGACGAATAACGCTCCCAGCGCATAGTTCCAGACTTCGGGGAGCGCGCTCGTAAAATACGTCTTGGCATAATTAACGAGGACTGCTCCCGCGGCAGCGCCGGAAAGAGTTCCGCGCCCTCCCACAGCCACCCAAATCACTATCTCAATGGAGTTCATGGGAGAAAACTCGCCGGGATTGATGATGCCGATCTGCGGCACATACAGCGCTCCCGCAATGCCCGCGAGCACCGCGGAAAAGACGAAGACCCACAGCTTGAACGACTCCACTCGATAGCCGAGAAAACGCGTGCGGTTCTCTCCATCGCGAATTGCCCGGATCACGCGGCCTGCCCGCGAAGCAACGATGGCGCGGCACGCGATATAACTTCCTGCGAGCGAGAGCGCAGTGATTGTGAGAAGTGCCAGGCGCGTACGATCAGAATCAAGGCTAAATCCCGCGATATCCTTAAAGTCGGTAAAACCGTTGTTGCCGCCAAAACCCATGTCGTTGCGGAAGAATGCGAGCATCAGCGCGTAGGTAAGCGCCTGAGTGATGATGGAAAAATAAACGCCCGTGACACGCGAACGGAATGCGAGCCATCCAAAGACCAGCGCGAGAATTCCCGGCGCCAGCACCACCATCAAGAGCGCAAACCAGAAATGATTGAACCCGTACCAGAACCACGGCAGCGACTTCCAATTGAGGAACACCATAAAATCAGGGAGTATCGGATCGCCGTAAACACCGCGAGGGCCGATCTCCCGCATTAGATACATGCCGATCGCATACCCGCCCAGAGAAAAGAAGGCGGCGTGCCCCAGACTAAGAATGCCGCAGTAACCCCAGATCAAATCCACCGCCAACGCCAGCATCGCATAGCAAAGATACTTTCCGATCAGCGTGAGGCCGTATCCGGAAACATGCAGAGCTGACGCCTGGGGCACGAACACATTCGACGTGACGATGACCACGACGAGAGCCAGCAGGCTGCCCAGAAACCAGGCGCTTCCCGGATCCTGGATTACGCCGAACCACCACGCGCGCGATCGAGGCCCCATAAGCTACTGACTCTCCGCCGCTCGCCCTGTTGCTGGGAACAGGCCTCGCGGCCTCGCCTGAATGAAAAGAATGAGAGCAATGAGCACAAGGATTTTAGCCAGCACGGCTCCTGCGTAAGGTTGGAGGAGCTGATCGACAACTCCCATCAGAAGGCCGGCCACCATTGCACCCCAAAGGCTGCCAACGCCGCCAAAAACTATGACCATAAATGCATCGATGATGTACGACTGACCCAAATTTGCATTGACGTTGGTGACCTGACTCAGAGCGACGCCGGCGATGCCCGCGATACCAGAGCCGAGTCCGAAAGTGATGGCGTCGACCCATTCGCTGCGGATGCCCATTGCCCTCGCCATGGCGCGGTTCTGCGCGACGGCCCTGATTTCCAGGCCAATGCGTGTTTTCTTCAGCACCATCAGCAGCGCAGCAAAGACAAGCAATGTAAAAATCAAGATGTAGAGACGGTTATAAGTAATCGAAAGCGCCTCGTTCAGCTGCAGCGTACCGCTCATCCATTCCGGCGTTTTCACCTCGCGGTTCAGCGCGGTGAATATCGTGCGGACGAACTGCTGAAGAATGAGACTGACGCCGAACGTGGCAAGCAGGGTCTCGAGAGGCCGTCCATACAGAAAACGGATGATAGTTCGCTCGATCAGAATGCCCGTGAGCCCGGAAACCAAAAATGCCACTGGCACCGCAACCAGAACGGAGGAACCAATATATCCGGGCATAGCCATTTGGACCACATAAGTCGCATAAGCCCCAAGCATCATTAGTTCGCCATGCGCCATGTTGATCACACCCATGACGCCGAAGGTGATACCGAGTCCAATGGCAATTAGTACCAGGATAGATCCTAAGCTCAATCCAAAGAGAACTGTTTGCACTCCCGAGTAGAACGACCGCCAGGATTCCATCGACTGAATCGCCGCCCCGGCGGCCTTTCGGACATGCTCATCGCTCTCGGCAAACGTTCCGTCAGGAGACTTCTCCACGAGCGCCTGGAGTTTGTTCAGCACATCCTGCCTCATGCTGCCTTTGAGTGTAGCGATAGCCGCCAGGCGTGCCTGCGCGTCTGACCCGTCAAGGTCAGCAAGAGCCAGTCCAACCGCGATTTCCTTCTTTACTCTCCAGTTGGTTTCTAGGGCACTACGCTCACGCAGCAGTTGAACGTTTCCCTCATTCAAGTCCCGCTCCATATCTTTGACGGCCTGCAGCCGGACTGATGTCTTGGAACTCGATAGACCGAATCGCGCCAGCGTTGTTTGCAGAACTCGTCGCAGATGATTATTCGTGACGACCTTCGTAACGTCATCAGCGGACGCAGTACCGAGAGTCTTGAGCGTCAGCGGATCAATGAGAGCAACCGTGGGAGCATCTTCGGGACCGGGCTTGATGAGAAATATCTTCTGGTCCTGGTTGCGACAGTACACTCGGTCGTCCAGAAATGCCGCCAACACGGACTGGGTGCTCGGATACCCACTGTGCGCAATCTGTTCGACAATCTTCCCCTTCTCGTCGAAGGACGCATTGCATAATGCTCCGATGGACGTCAGAAACGCCGCGTCACTCGGCGACTGTGCATACAATAGGCCGACACTGTGCATGGCGAGCAGTAGCGCAAACAGGCACTGCCCGCCACCCCGAAAAAGAAACTGCTTCATTTGTAGTTTTGTCCCGAGCACTTTTTGGTAGCCGTGTTGTAGTTTCCGCATTTTAGGGTGACCCAATCTGCCACGATGTATTTGTCTGACGGGAGATATGGAGACCAAGCCTGTCCAGGCACCGTTGTGCTGGTCTTCCACACGACGTCAAATTGACCATCCGCTCGTACCTCGCCGATGTAGACAGGTTTTGTGATGTGATGATTGGGCAGTACCTTCGCAATGCCACCGGTCAAGTTCGGGGTTTCCAGTCCCGGCAATGCGGCAATTACTTTATCGACGTCTGTGGTTCCGGCCTTCTGCACGGCTTTTACCCAGAGATTGAACCCAATGTAGTGTGCTTCCATCGGATCGTTGGTAGTGCGCTTTGGGTTTTTAATAAAGGTGTGCCACTGCGCGATGAACGCCTTATTGGCCGGAGTGTTGATACTCTCAAAGTAGTTCCAGGCAGCAAGATGTCCGACTAGCGGCTTGGTATCGAGGCCCGAAAGTTCTTCTTCTCCAACCGAAAAGGCAACGACCGGAATATCTTCTGCGGAGATTTTTTGGTTTGCCAATTCCTTATAAAACGGAACATTGGCATCGCCGTTGATAGTTGAGACTACTGCGGTCTTTTTCCCGGCCGAACCGAATTTTTTGATCGCAGCCACCCGTGCCTGCCAGTCCGAGTATCCAAAGGGTGTGTAATTGATTGAAATATCTTCAGGCTTTACGCCTTTGGAATGTAAATACGCTTCGAGAATCTTGTTGGTCGTCCGAGGGTAGACATAATCCGTGCCTTCGAGGACCCAGCGCTTTACGCCAACATCCTTCATTAGGTAGTCGACCGCTGGAATTGCCTGCTGGTTAGGCGCGGCACCAGTGTAAATGACGTTCTTCGAGGACTCTTCTCCTTCGTACTGCACCGGGTAGAAGAGGAGTCCGTTATCTTTTTCAAACACGGGCAACACCGACTTCCTGGAGACAGAAGTCCAGCAGCCAAAGACCACAGCCACCTTGTCCTTTTCGAGCAGCTCTTGTGCCTTCTCAGCGAATAACGGCCAGTTCGATGCCGGATCAACAACAACTGGCTCCAGCTTCTTGCCGAGTAGTCCTCCTTTCTTGTTCTGCTCGTCGATCATCATCAGGATCGTGTCCTTCAGAGTCGTTTCGCTGATGGCCATCGTCCCGGAAAGAGAATGAAGAACTCCAACCTTGATCGTGTCGTTCTGCGCGCGAGCAGATCGGGAGAAAATCAACGCCATCGCAAAGAGCAACATCCCCGTCGTTATACTTTTAAGTCTCATCGATCCCCCTTTTTGAATTAGGTCGGTTATTCCGATTGTGATGTTTTTGTGGCATAAGTCATGGCTAAATAATCTTCTTCGAGATCTGTAACTGTAAGCCGACTCCTACCTGCCATGTATTACCTTTTACCGCATTGAAGCGAGTATCTCGATAGAAGCTCATGATTCGAGCGTCAAACTGTTTGATGATGTAATTGACGTTAATTTCCGCGGTGTTTTGGCGGTAGCTCGGATTTGTCCCCGTTGTGAGCCCATCAGTGAATTCGGCAATCGCATATTTGCCGAGCAGCTCGAACTTGCCCATGCCTACGGCTTTGGGAATCAGGAAAGACGCAAGACCATAGGCACCTTCACTTTTGACGTAGTTCGCGTCGTAGCCACCAAGCCCGTTGTAGCGGGCATATTCACTCTCGACCGTGAAAGCGCCACCGCCACGAACCTTTCGCTCCATGAGGAAATCGACAGTGGAAGCGGTCCGTCCCGACTGCACCTCAGTCGCCCCGGCAAGCGCAAGCAGGTTCTTATCGCCGTAGTACGTGCCGTTCAGGTAATAGCCATTTTCCGGATCCCAGAAATCGATCTGCACACGACTTGCCCAGATCAGGCTGGAACTGCTAGTCGCCGAGCCGCCGTCAAACGCTCCTGCCGCCACCTTCACTGTGGCGGAGCCTGCTTTGAAATCTCCCCAATACATGGCCCCGTTGTCGCGTCCTTGAAACACAAATGGGTAGCCATCCTGGATTCCGTCGGTGTAAACAGACCACTCATTCGCATAGAACGGCCCATACAGATTGGCGCGGTCGCTTGGAGGCAGGAACCGGCCGAACCAGACGTTGACCTCCGGGGAGACATGGAACTGTCCCACAGCATCCAGAATCTGCATTGTGTTGTTGGTGCTGTTGTAATCAGTGTTGAACATTACGCTGATATTTTTAGTGACATCGCCGCCAACATAGAGGCGTGCGTGGTTAAGAGAGAACTGGTCGAGGCCCGGCGTCCCGGTATTGTCGGTGTGAGAGTAGCTGCCCTGGATTCCTGCTCCCACAGTAAGGGACGGTTGAAAATCCTGCGCTTTCAGCGAAGGTATTGCGACTAGAATCAACGCAACTAGACAAGTGCAGATGGTTAGCGCTCGCGAGGTTCGAGTACGCTCCATACTGCACTCAGGGTGAACTGGGAGCTCCTTGGTTACCACAACGGTCATGGCAATCCTCATTTCGATGTAGATTTAGCTCGTAACCTCTGCTTGCGACATAGCAAGCGAAGCACGATCACCACATTGAATGAGTTACGTCGTGGTAACCCGAGTCTTACTACCGCTCCAAGCCGAATAGTGTCACTTGCAAAGACAGATACACGTCTCCTATGGCGTACCGAAGCACGCTTCAACAATCTGGAACTGGAATGTTGGCCCGACCCCAAAATCCTGTACTCGGGCGGGGGAGATCAAACGACAACCAGCACCTGAGATAACTATGACCGAGGGACCCTGGCGATCCGTTTACCCTGCCGTTTGAGCGACTACGGTTCTAATTTCTTGCGGGGCCGATTCTTGCATCGGTATTCCATGGAGTCCAATTCAAATTTTCTATGGGTGCCATATCGATATGGCATCAAGTGATGGCTTTCCCTGGGCTGCAGGTACAGGCCGCCCAGCGGCTTTGTCACCGCGCAGGGTACGATCAAAACTATGACGAGGGTATCCCGTAACCGTGAGTTGATGCTTCTCCCTTATCATCCGTCGCTTTCCGCCGCCATGCGCTGCATGCCTCATGAGGCATGATGAGGTACCCATCGATCGAAACTCACAATGCCAGCCAGACCGTCTTTCTGCCGATTTGCAATAAACGCACATTGCATCGACGCTCGGAAGGCATACCATAGAAGTGATTGAAACCGGATATGGGTCTGGGAGATCCAAGAAAAACCTGTTCGCGGATTCGGCCGGCCATTCGAATCGCGTTCTGCGTCGCCCTCGCATTGATCATTCTTACCAGTTGTAGCCACGATTCTGCATCCAGGATTCACGTCGAACTTCGGGATGCGCCCAACTCAAAGCCGGTGCCCGAGACCGAGCCTAAAGATTCCTGTCCACCAGCGGACCCTTCCGAGACGCATTGGCAATCTTCTGCGTGGACCGGACACCACGTAACGCTTTCCTGGAATCGGAGCACGTCGTCAAACGGAGCGAATGGCAAGAATATTCGTTATTGCCTATATCGAAGCGACAACGGTCCGGTGCGGAGAAACCCAGCATCCCTAACACCTCCCTGTGTAGATTGCCAGAGAATTACGGACAGTGCCGTGGCAGGCACAATCGCTTTTGACAATCATCTGGAAATCGGTGCCCGGTACTGTTACGTTGCCGTCGCGATCGACATCTCAGACGGTAAGCTCAGCACGTTCTCGAACCAGGCTGCCGTGGTGATTCCGCCGGCAACAGGCCTTCCAGTCTGTGATTCGCAAATCAATGCGCAGCAACCAGATACGAAGAAGCATCGCCGCCAGCGATAAAGGTTCGTCCTCCCACGACAGTGTCATTGACGCGTCAGTTCATGCGGCGTAAGTTCGATTGGGGTGTGGGGGAGGCTCTTGATGCCAGTGGCCGGAGCGAAGACGCGAACGTGGACTTATTTTGAGGACCATTGGCACGAAGGGAATGTGCCGATCATGGGTCCCAGAACCCATGCCGCTTGGCTGTGCTCGATTGTCTTCGATGGAGCGCGCTTTTTCGAAGGAGTCACGCCCGATCTCGGGTTGCATTGCGCACGTGTGAACAATTCGGCGAAAAAGATGTTCCTCAAGCCAGTCGTGTCGCCTGAAACTTGGGTGAGCCTGGCACAGGAAGGGATCGAGCGCTTCGATAAGAATACGGCCCTCTACATACGGCCCATGTATTGGGGAGAGAGCGAGGGGCCGTGGGTGCAGGCGCATGATCCGGAATCAACCCGCTGGTGCCTGTGCATCTACGAAGCTCCAATGCGGCCGCCGAAAGGGTTCTCGATCACCTTGTCGCCATATCGCCGGCCAACGCTGGACACAATGCCAGTCGACGCCAAGGCAGGATGTCTCTATCCCAATAATGCGCGAGCTTTATTCCACGCGCAGGCTCGCGGATTCGATAATGCCGTTGTCTGCGATGTCCTGGGAAATGTCGCCGAGTTAGCGACATCGAATCTCTTCGTGGCGAAGGACGGCGTTGTCTACACGCCGATACCGAACGGGACGTTTCTTGCCGGCATCACCCGCCAACGCGTGATCGGACTTTTGCGCGATGCCGGCGTGACTGTGATCGAAAAGATTCTGACCTATCAAGAGTTGGAGTTAGCCGACGAAATATTCTCCACGGGAAACTATTCGAAAGTTGTCCCTGTGACTCGCATCGATGGCCAGTTCTTGCATCCTGGTCCGATTTATGCGAAAGCTCGCGAACTTTATTGGTCGTTCGCTCACTCATGTTCACCAGTTCACCTGTAGCCGAATCCGAAACGGCCCCACTCCGCGCGAGGGACACAAGGCGGAACGTCCTGATTTTTTTGCTTCTGCTCGCAAACTCCCTTGCGTTCTGGTGGAAGCCGGCGGTTTCGACACTGGCGCTGGCGTTCGGCAACGAAGCGTATACATACATCTTGACGATCATTCCGCTAAGCCTGGCGCTGGTTTATGTCCGAAAGAAGCAGATCGCTGATTTCAACATTTCCGCGAACGGATTGGGCTGGGCCATGGCCGTCGCTGCTCTCATCGGTCGACTGTTAGGAATATCGACCGCGGACGGCTCGATTGTGAATCAGCTGTCTGTAAGTATGCTGGAACTCGTCTTCTTCTGGGTCGGCAGTACGATCGCCTGCTTTGGGATTGGCAACTTCCGATCTCTGCGATTTCCGCTCTGCTTCCTATTTTTTTCTGTTCCGCTGCCGCGCCGCGCCATCGATTGGATTACGGAAACGCTGCAATACAAATCCGCGGTTGCAACGACATGGTTGTTCCACATCGCGCAGGTTCCTGTGACTCGTGATGGCGTAATCTTATCGATTCCCGCTCTGGACATTGAGGTGGCACGCGAATGCAGCAGCATTCGATCCAGCACGATACTCATCGTGATTACTGTGATTTTCGCTGAACTATTTCTGCGGTCGAAGTGGCGGAAGGCTTTGTTAGTCGCGGTGGCCGTTCCGTTGGCGGTCGCCAAGAACGCTGTGCGCATCTTCACCATTGCCGAGCTAGGCACCAGAGTGGATCCAGGCTATCTGAATGGGAAATTGCATCACCAGGGTGGCATTGTCTTCCTCAGCTTGGCTGTCGCCGTCATCGTATGTCTGCTTTGGCTCTTGAGGCGAACTGAGCCGCGAGTCATCGAAGCCAGGGCTGACTAGAGTCTTATTTTTTGAGGATAGTGCGGACCTGATTACTCTGCCGGCGTTGCTTCTGGACCCGCGAATCGCCTGCAGAAAAACGCCCGTTCACCAAATGGATGAACGGGCAACTACTCTTCTTTCGAACTACAAGAGCCGGGCTTTTCTGCTTCGTGAGCGAAGGACCATTGCTCCTATACAGGTCGCGCCGACTGCAAGAAGATAGCCGGCAGTAGAACCACCGTCCGGCACCTGCTGACACTTACGGGTGTCCCAAGAGCTACACCCTTTTGTCGGCTTCTCCGCATGCTGGGCAAGGGAGAAGACGGGTGTCAACAAAGCGAGAGCCCCAATGATCAACCACCGCTTGGGATCTCTTAACGTCTTCATGTATAACACTCCCTCTTACGTCTTTTATGAGTACCACTCGGGGAGGAAGGGAGGATTGCTCAAGACAATCCGGTGAATCAGTTCCTATTGAAGATCCTTCCTAAGTTATTGTCAAGATGGCAGTTTTTGCAACCGTTGCAAATACCTGCATAGTTTTCAGGCAAAATAATCGAAAGATTAATCTCGCAGACAAATTCGCAATCCCTAAGCACTGCAACAGGTTACGCCACAGCTGCAGGCCGAACCGATATCAACTGCTGCTTTCCTCCGATTCGCGTGTATTCGCAGCTAAGCTCTTGAGCAATGCGGTTGTAATCCAACTCAGAAAGCGCCTTCTGGCGGAGCTTTGCTCCCAGTTCGGTTAAGTCCTGTTGCCCCGCCTCAATATCGGAAATCGCCTGAGCGATCGAAAGGGAGGAACCGTCGACATAGATCCCCAGGTCGCCCAGATACTCGGGAATATCGACCGCCCGGGTTGCAACCACGGGGGTGCCATTGACCATGGCAGAGGTCAACGGGTGCCGGGCGGATCCTCCGGTGAACGGGATGATGCATGCCTTGCTGCTCTGGTAAACCTTCGCCAACTCCTCGGCGGAGTAGAAATCCTGCCACTCGATTATGTCTGCAACATTCTTGCGGATCGACAGTTGCTTCGCTTCCTCCAGGCCATTGCATCCATAGCCTACGTAGATCACCAGGCGGATATTGATGCCTTTTTCCTTGAGCAGCACCAGCGCGTCCAGCAACTCCACATAGCCTTTGCCGCGGGAAATGTTGTGACCGCCGAAATAGATGTACTGTTTTCTCTGGGAGGATACGAGTGCAGGAATCCGCGCTCCGTATCGAATGACTTTTATGTTTTCCGCTTCGGCGCCAAGCGCGACAACTTGCTGCTTCATGTTTTCGCTGTATACCAGAACCTCGGCGCACTTGTCGTAAAGACGATTGAAGGCCTTGTGTTTCAGCTGAAATGGATCAATCTCGTGCACCGTAACAACAACTTTTTTTCCGGAGCGGCTAGCGAGATAAATCAGAATGAACAGCGGGATGCATCCAAACGCTTCCAGTACCTGATCGAAGTGGATAACATCGGAATGCCGCGCCCTCTTGTAGTACAGAACTCCTCGAGCCGTCGCCAAAATCAGATCGAGGCGAAGTGTCTTGACTGCCCAATATTTCAGCAAGCCATGCTTCTTGCCGGGAGCTGCCGGCGCGTGCGGAATCGCAATCGGCGTGCAGCGATCGTTGATCAGTTCGTCTTTAGCGATCGAAAATTTCTGGGCTGAAGAAAAGCATCTGCAGTTCGACGTGATGACGTCTACTGTCATGCCGGAACTGCGAAGCGAGTCCACGAGGTTGCTGCAGTTGTGCGAGTACATGTCGTTCTTGTACCAGCACCCGATGTAAGCTAACCTTACCGGACTTCCCTGTTCAACTTGCGTAGCCATGGTCGAACCTCCAAGTGCCGCGACGCGTCACATGCGGCTGTAGATCCAATCTCCAAGGACGGCGGTTGCTTTGGGCGGAAGATACTGCCACAGCCGGCGGGCCGAACGTGCGAGTTTTCCGGTTCCCTGACCGCGCTTGATGGCGGGCGCGGGCGAGTAATACCGGTACAGTGGAATCGGGCCTCCGCCCCACTTTGTTTTGAACTGAGCCAGGGCCTCGTGTTCCTCAGCCACTTCGCCGAAGTCATACCAGCGAAATCCGGCCCGGCAAGCGCCACGAATGGCCTCAATTTGCAAAATGTCATGCGGGTGAAGATTCCAATCCTCCGGAGCGCACCCCGTAAACGCATAGAAAACCGTCTGGCCAAACTGCAGGAGGATGGATCCGGCGATGATCTTTTTCTCCTCGGCTTTCCTGTGCTCTGCGAGCAACAATCGCATCATCCCAGTCGGTTGCAAGGACGACCATAAACTCTGAAACAGACGATAGGGACGGGGCGGAACTGCATTATGTCGCATGGTCAGCAAATAGAGCTGGTACCACCGGGCTAGTTCTTCCTCGGTCTCCGCCTCGCGAACCTCAAGTCCCAGTTTTCTGGCTTTGTTCACCGCCCAGTTGACCCGGTGTTGGCGCTTGGCATTGCCGAATCTCAGTCGTCGACAACCTTCACAGGAGGTGCAGGCTCTCGGCAGACGAACGTTCTCCCAGAATTGCTCCCAGTCTTTGCCCTCGGTCACGTGAGGTAATTCCTCGGCGTAGGTCGGCCTCCAGGGAATGCGCTCGAGCTGCGGCGCAGAAACGCAGAGATCCGGGATATGGGTCTTGATCTCCAGCTGAAGACCCGGCTCTGAGGCGGCCAGCTCAATGGCATGTTGGACTACCGCCTTCGCCGCCTTCTCATTCGAGGCCAACGGGCCGGCCATTGACGTCCGGGGGAGGGACGAGAGGCGCCGCCCACTGGCAACGGGACTGAAGCGGAACGGCAATCCTCTGGTATAAAGGAGCGGCAAAACCGCTTGGATTTGCCCAGCCTCATCGGTGCAGGCCAAGGGTACGCATCTCTGTCCGTATTCGTTTTCCAGAGCCGTCAGCCAACCTGGATGATGGAAGATCAGTGCATCGGGGTGAGCTGAAACAAAGCGCTCCCATCGCGTGTCACCATGAATATCCATCTCGAAAACGCGAAATACCTTGGTAGGCGGAAATAGCGCTGGTTCAGCCAAAATCACTGCGGACACCTCGAAGTGCACTCGATTCCGAAAACTTGTCCAGGGTCTCGCAAATGGGGGTTCGGGAGACTGGGAGAGACGGGCTGTTGGGGGACAGCCGGGTACCAAATTCAGGCTGTGAGAGCATAGCTACGTCTAAGAAAATTGAATGTGATTCAAGTCACTGAGAGTTGTGCCGTGAGTCACTAGTGAGATAACGCCAGGAAGTCTTTCGTTCAGCGCGCCAACCGCTTCGCGCTGAATCGCTTGGAAAGCTCTTAAATAGCATTACGCGCCCGTGTCAGTCGCCGTTATAAGATTCTCCTGATCCCTAATGACCACCACGCCATATGCGCTTTCAATTCGCGCATGCTGACGCCAGCACGCCCGATCCAGCGCAAGTTCTGAGTAACTGACTGAGTCCTGTCACGATTTCGTTATGTTTCCGTCCTACCGAGGCCATCTTCGCTCAGGGCCGCAAGATTGACTAAGCCCTTCCTCGTCCATAAGATGATGCGACTGGAAAGTTGCCATTCCTCATGATCGGCCGGACCATTTCCCACTACCAGATCATCGAAAAGCTCGGCGGCGGTGGTATGGGCGTGGTTTATAAGGCGCAAGACACGCGTCTGCACCGTTTCGTCGCGCTTAAATTCCTTCCGGACGACGTTGGCCGCGACCCGCAGGCCCTTGCCCGTTTCCAGCGAGAAGCCCAGGCGGCTTCGGCCCTGAACCATCCCAACATCTGCACGATTCACGACATCGGTGAAGAAGACGGGCAGGCATTCATCGCCATGGAGTTCCTGGATGGCGTGACGCTCAAGCACAAAATCGGCGGCCGCCCCATGGAAGCCTCGGAGATCTTATCTCTCGCGATCGAAATTGCCGACGCCCTCGACGCCGCTCACAGCCGGGGAATCGTTCATCGAGATATCAAGCCGGCGAACATCTTTGTGACCGAGCGCGGCCACGCAAAGATTCTCGACTTCGGCCTCGCCAAAGTGGACTTGGCCAATGCCTCCTGCAGCCAGATTGGCGCGGCCAACACTCTCACCGGCACGATGGAAGATCCGCATCTTACCAGTCCCGGCTCCACCCTGGGCACCGTCGCTTATATGTCGCCGGAGCAGACCAAGGGCAAGGAACTCGACGGCCGCAGCGACCTCTTCTCCTTCGGTGCCGTCCTCTACGAGATGGCCACTGGCACACTCCCCTTCCGCGGGGAAACGTCCGCCCTGATCTTTAACGCAATTCTCGAGAAAGCCCCGATTCCGCCCCTACGTTTGAACCCGGACTTGCCGCCGAAGCTCGAGGACATCATTAATCGTGCCCTCGAAAAGGATCGTGAACTGCGTTACCAGGGCGCGAAAGAAATGCGCTCGGAGTTGATGCGCGCAAAGCGCGACACCGATTCCAGCAGGCAAATACCAATCGCCAGTTCTGAGGTCGGTCCCGTCGTCGCGACTTCCAGCGCCGCGCATGGAGCGAGCAGTTCCTCCGTCGTTGCCGTCGCCAAACAGCACAAATTGTCGCTCGGCGCAATCAGTCTATTCGCGGTTCTATTGATTGCGGCTGCCGGTTATGGAATTTATGCGCTGCTGTCTCGCACGGGGCCGGCGCCATTCCAGAACTTTTCGGTCCACAAGATCACCGAAACCGGGAAGGCTCTGCGCGTTGCCATTTCTCCTGACGGCAAGTACATCCTGAATGTTTTGGCTGACGGGGCCCAGCAAAGCCTGTGGCTGCGCAATGTGCCCACCAACAGCAACACCCAGGTTGTGGCGCCCGCGCAGGTCAACTATTTGGGACTGCATTTCTCTCCCGATGGGAACTACCTGTATTTCGTCCGCGACGAAGTCGGCAGCAACTCCCTGCACTATCTCTACCGGACGCCAGTATTGGGAGGCGCTACGGAGAAGCTAGTCACCAATATCGACAGTAATGTTTCGTTCTCTCCCGATGGCAAGAAGATTGTTTACGAAACAGCGAATTACCCCAAAACTGGCCAATACGTAATGACTATCCGCTCGCTTGAGTCAGGAGCAGAAACGAAATTGAGCGACGGTTCCATGAGCGAGCAGGCCAACGATCCTGTCTGGTCGCCTGATGGCAAGACGATCGTCTGCGATGTGTCGCAGCCCGGTACCGCTCTCTCGGGTCTGGCAGCCATCGACGGCGCGACTGGCAAGTCCACACTGTTCGTGACCTCAAAGGATTTGTTCTTTGTCCGGCCCATGTGGCTGCCGGATGGCAAAGGCCTGCTGGTCATGGGTCAGCTCGCTTACGCGGCGCAGTGGCAGATCTTCTACGTCTCCTATCCCGAAGGAAAGATCACCCCGGTTACTCGCGACACTAACTCTTACGTCGATCTCGACCTCTCTGCCGATGGGCGTACCGCCGCCACCGTGTTGCGTCAAGTTCACCTGTCGCAGTCCGTGCTTCCCTTGGGCGAAGGCAGCTCTCGGGAGCGTCCGTTCGAAACCGGATCGATCAGCGATATGGTCGCCTGGACCCGCGACGGCGAGCTCCTGGTCTCCGGTGCGGCGGGCGGTCTGACGCTGGTCAATCCGGACTCCGCCTCACAGACTCCGTTCGCTTCGCAAGTGCCGGAAACCAATTATGCGCGCGCCTGTGCCGATGGCCACGTGGCCTTTTCCTCCTTCGACACGAAACGGGATGCGCTCGGAGTCTTTTTTTCGAATGCCGACGGAACCAACGCCAAAGAGCTCACGACCGGCAAGCTCGATTCATTCCCCGCCTGCACTCCTGATGGCAAGACCGTCCTTTACGAGGATGCCAACAACCTGTTGCAGAAAGTTTCGACTGATGGCGCATCAACCTCGCAACAGCTATCTGATCTTCCGGTGTTTAGCCACATCACGATTTCGCCGGACGGAAAACTGGTGGCCTTTATCACTTCGCTGCCTAACGAATCGAATGAAAAGCTGGCGATCCTTTCTTTCGATTCCAGCCAGCCGCCCCGCTACCTCGCACTCGAACGGGCGCGCGTGGAGTTTGCCTTCAGCTATACCATTGGGACTATCGCCTTCGGCCCCGATGGCAAAGGCATCGTCTACCCCATTCGCAGCGGCGAAACCGACAACCTCTGGCTGCAACATCTGGATGGTTCTCCCGGAAAACAGCTCACCGACTTCAAATCGGAATTCATCCGCGACTTCGACTTCTCCTTCGACGGCAAACGACTGGCCGTCATCCGCGGGCACCGCGAAGCAGATGTGGTGCTGATTCGAGATGGGGAAAAGTGACCGTCTTACCGATCGCGCCCTGAGAGGAAAATAGCTTTTTCGTGGGCTTGCCAGGGTGAGAAACAGCATATCCACGCATTGATTGTTGGCTAAGTCTAGATTGGCGGACCACCGGTTAGCAGGATGCTTCGAAACGAGGAAGTCGCCGGGTTCCCGGTGGCCCGCTGTAGTCACCTTGTCGGCATGCAGAAGCAAAGATTGTTGCCATCGGGATCAGTTACCGCGAACTCACGAAGTCCCCACGTCTGATCAACTGGTGCGGTGTGAATGGGAGATTCGGGCCGGCGTGTCGTATCCAGGCCCCGTTTGCGAAAAGTCGCGTAGCGCTCGTCGACGTCGTCTACAAATACGCGGTTCACCGAGCCGACGACACCGTCCCCTGCATGGCGAGAAAGCTGCAATTCAGCCCCGTCATGTACAAGATCAATGACTCCGTTGGCCATCTCGCGGTCTTCGTAGCCTGGCCATTTGCGCTCGAAGTCAAGAATTGCAGTATAGAAATGCAAGGATCGCTGCAAATCGCTGGATTTGATCACAGGCACGATTTTCATTGTCATCTTCAGGGAATCCGGAACTGCCAAGAGAATACTCCCCACCTGTACCATCCAGTATTGGGTTCAGTGACAATGCCTGGCGCGTGAGGGTAGGTTCACCCTGGCACCGATCATCAGCCGGAACTATTCGTGCCTCAGCGCGACCATTGGATCGACGCACACGGCACGGCGGGCCGGAATGTAGCAAGCGATTAGCGCGACGCCGAACAAAATGACTGTCACGGAACCAAACGTCATCGGATCCCTCGCAGAAACACTGTAGAGCAAGCTTGACATGAGGCGTGTGAGAAGAAATGCCGCCATTACTCCGATGGCCAACCCGAATGAAGCGATCCGTGTTCCCTGCCCCACAATCAACCGCAGCACGTCACGCCGATCCGCGCCCAGCGCCATGCGAATTCCGATTTCGCGCGTGCGTTGCGATGCCGAATAGGAAATCACACCAAAAATCCCGACTGCAGCGAGTATCAGAGCAATCGCGCTAAACGAAGCGAGCAGGAATGCGCGAAAGCGTTGCTCTGAAATCGATTTTCCGAGAGCGTCATTCAGGGGTTCGATATCCGTTACCGGCAGGTTCTTATCAATCGATCGGACCGCCTCGCGAATTCCGGCCGCAACACTCGATACGCTCAGGGGGCTGCGAACAACGACCTCACCTCCATAAAGAGGAGCCTGAGCGAAGGGCACGTACATCATCGGCCCAGGTTGACGGCTAAGCGCTGCATCGCGCACATCGCCGACGATGCCGACGACCTCTCGCGAGACATCGGTGTTCGGCGGAAATCCAAAAGTCATTTGCCGTCCCAGAGGATTCTTAGTCGCGAAATATCGCCGCGCCAGCTGTTCGCTGATGATCGCGACTTTCGGGCTGGAAGCGGAATCCCGGTTGGAAAAAAGTCGGCCCCGCACTAACGGGATCCGCATCACCTGAAAATAATTGGGACTCACAGTAAAGTAATCGGCGGTTGGAGACTTACCAGCAGGAAGCGGAGGATCTCCCACGATGGTGAATGGGAAGGTGGCTTCTCCTTGACGGTCCATAGGCAGGGGAGCGGCGAGCGCAGAATTCCGCAAGCCCGGCTGCTCATGGAGACCGATCAGCAACTCGTTGGAGAAAGCCGCCCATTGCTCCGGAGTCGCATATTGGAACTGCGGCAGTGAAACCTCAGCTTCTACCACGTTTTGTGGATCGAAGCCGGGATTGACGGAGCTCACAAGCCGGAAGCTGCGGATAAGCAGGCCACCTGCTATCAACAACACCATGGCCAGCGAAATCTGCGCGACGACCAAGCAACTGCGAACCTGTTGAGCGCCACGCTCGCCTGCGCGTTGACTGCTTTCTTTGATGTTCTCGTGAAAGTTCGAGGGAGTTGCGAGGAGCGCCGGTGCCAGACCAAATCCCAACGCGGATGCCAGAGACAGCAATAGCGCAAAAACCAGGACCGGACCTCCAACGTGAACCGCATTGATCTGAACCACGTCGGCTGGTAAGAAAGATCGGAAGCCCCAAACACTCCACGCGGCGAGCAGTACCCCGGCGACGCCGCCAAGCAATCCCAGCAAAGCGCTTTCCGTCAGTAATTGACGCACAATGCGAGCACGCCCTGCTCCAAGCGCGGTTCTCACGGCGATCTCTCTCCCGCGAGAAGCGGCACGCGACAGAAGCAGATTTGCAATATTGGTGCACGCAATCAGAAGCAGCAGGCCAACCGCGCCGGACAGAATCAAAAGGGGGGATTTCACCTCTCCGACGACAAACTTCCGATAAGGAATGAGCCGGATCGTCAATCCTGAATCTTCATGGGGAAATTCCGTCGCCAGACGAGAACCAAGCGTGTTCATGTCGGCCTGCGCTTGCGCGAGAGAAGTGTCCGGCTTAAGGCGGCCTATCCCCGATAAGGCACGTGACCCGGGCTGAAACAGTCGAGGTCCGAACAACGGGTCTTGGGTGATAGAAATCCAGACTTCCTGACGTGGACCGCCATCGGGATAATGAAAAGTTGAGGGCAGTATTCCGACCACTGTGAACGGACGCATGTCCAATGTGATCGACTGACCGATAAGAGCTGGATCAGAACCGAAGCGGCTGCGCCATAGGCTCTCGGCGATAACCGCTACAGGCGCGGCCCCTTGCTTGCCGTCTTCTGGAAGCAAGGTGCGGCCAGCCAACGGCTTTGCGCTTAGTAGAGCGAATATCTGCGGCGTCACGTCTGCGGTGTTCACAATCGAAGGTTCACCCACGCCGGTCAGGGTCAGGTCGTGAAACGCATTTCCTGCCATCTCGCTAAAGACGCGGTTCTGCTCGCTATACTCCGCGAAGTCTCGGTAAGAGAGGCCTGATAGCGCGTCTGGCTGATTCGTCGGGACATTGAAGATCAGAACGAGTTGATCGGGCTCGGGATAGGCAAGTGCCTGCAGGAGCACGGCATGAACGATGCTGAAAATAACGGTGCTCGCCCCGATGCCAAGCGCCAGAGTGATCACGGCCACTGCAGCGAACCCAGGGCTTTTGCGCAACTGGCGTAGCGCGTACCGGAGATCTTGAACGAAACCGGTCATGATGTTTCGACTCCTGCGCAGGGCCATACCAGCGGAGCTGAGGACCAAGTATCCATACTATGCGACGGTGTACGGCTCTACGCAATCAAGGCAAGGCTCTTACCCATCTGCACCGACCATAAGCTATTGATCTCAAAGGGAAGACGAGACGGTACCGGAATTTGCGACCTTTCAGGGTGTCCACCGCCGATCCTGAATGTCCGGAAGCGAACAGCAAGGGGTTTACTGGAAGTCCGAGTTACCCAGGCTGCAACGGAATGAGTCACGCGAGAGGAGCACGGAGCAATCGAAGGATGGTGGGCTCCAGCGCAATTGATATGGCACCCGATAAAACGGCGTCAGCGCCTAAGGAACCCAAGGCTACCCGCGAAACGGCAAATTCGCTGCTCTCGAGCAAAGCCTTCACTTCTTGGAGCAACGCGGGATGGTTTCCCACTTCTCCGCCGAGCAGAATCAGATTGGGATTAAGAATGAGGGCAAGGTCGAGTATGACGTCCGCAAGAATCGTAGCGCACTGCTTCAGTATGCGTTTGGCATCACCGTTGCCTGACACCGCCAAATCCCACACCTCAGGGACCCGCTTGGCTGTTGACCGAGACCTTGCCGTCAGCGCAGTTGCGCGCCAGGTCTTTGATATGCCTGAGGCTGAAAGGGCCGTTTCGAGCTTGCCATACTTGTGAATGGATAGGTTTTCCCTGGAAATATTGGGCACTCTGAGATAACCAATTTCACCGGCCGACCACTGCGATCCTCGATAAATTTTGCCGTTCAGGAATATTCCAGCTCCCACTCCGTCCCCGATGGTGATGAAGACGAAGTCGCTTTCCCCTCGCGCCGCTCCAGAATGGACTTCGCCCTGAGCTGCAAGGTTAGTATCGTTATCGACAAGCACCGGACACTTGAGCTCACGCGTCAGCATATCTCCCAGCGACACATTGTTCCAGTCCCGCAACGCCGTGAAAGCCAGCACTGTACCCTCATCTACGTTCACGATCGCCGGGACACTGACTGCTACGCTGAACAGCCGCCGTCGTGGTAGCGATCTTTTCCGGAGCAACTGCCATAATTCTTTTGCGATTTGGCTGCAAATCTGCTGGGGAGTGCTCTTTGATCTCTTAATCAGAGCCTGTGACTGCGCTAATTCTCGGCCGTTCAAATCGGTTACTAGAAAACGGAGCACATTGCGGGTAATTTCCACCCCCGCGATACAGCCGTGCTCAGCTCGGAATCGCAAGATATCGGGAGGCCGGCCGCCGGTGGAATCTCCCTCCCCCGTCATCTCGACCAGACCAGTTGAGATAAGAGTTGAGACGACATTGGTGACGGAAGGCGCGCTCAATCCGGACGCTCGCACCAAGTCCGCTTTCGAGCATGGCCCGGATTTGCGCAGAAGCCCCAGCAGGATCTCAGCGTTTGTCTGGCGAATCAGCGGAGGCCGTCCGACCAATACGGATTTTCGATTCACCATCGAGCTCCCCTAACTTTGGAACCGGCTATGCTGATGAACATTTTCTCCTCAAAAAACATTCTAATGAATATTAATTAAGTCTGGCTTACAATGTCGAAGACCGATCCGACGATGAAGTCATCGGCAGTACCGTGTTGTAGTTCATAGCGGGACGGTGAGTAAGTGCTCAAATCACAACTTCCCTTGTCGATTCGCATGTTGGCCTCTGCTTGGCTGCTTGGCGTGTTGCCGCTGGCCGCAGCCAACGGGCGTTCCGGGCAGAATTTAGGGCCAAAATTCAAAGTCGTTGCGCTAGCGGAAGCCAACAGCATTCACCGGCCCTTCGTAGATGCGGCAAAGATCTGGTTGCTAAAGGAAGCCGGCAAAGACAATTTCTCAGTTGACTACATCGAAAACACCGACAAGATAGACGACGCATTTCTTTCACAGTATCAACTGTTTATACAGCTGGACTATCCGCCTTACGGATGGACGGCAAAGGCGGTCGCTGCATTTACAAGGTACATCCAGGAAGGCCGTGGAGGGTGGATCGGGTTTCATCACGCGACCTTGCTGGGCGAATTCGACGGATACCCAATGTGGCCATGGTTCTCGCAATTCATGGGCGGAATCCGATTCACGGATTACATCCCGAAGTTTGCTACGGCCACCGTTGTCGTCGAGGATCGATCGCATCCGGTGATGAAGGATGTCGCGCCATCCTTCGTTGTCGAGAATGAAGAGTGGTACACCTACGACAAGTCTCCTCGCCCCAATGTTCACGTACTAGCGCATGTGGATGAGTCCACCTATTCGCCCGATACCCGAACCAAGATGGGAGATCATCCCGTGATCTGGACCAACGAACACATGAAGGCGCGGAACGTGTACATCTTTATGGGGCACCATCCGGAACTGTTTCAGAACTCCATGTTTACCACGATCTTTCACAATGCCATCCTGTGGGCGGCCCACCGATGACTCCCCCACGAGCCGTCGTTGTCCTCTGGGTGAGCGTTCAGCTTTTCGCCTGCTTGTCCTTTGGACAGCAGTCACGATTCAAAGCCTTGGCGTTCTACTCGGCTACCACGGAGCCAGATCACGTCCAGTTCGCTCACGATGCGGTGACGTTCCTGACTGATCGAGCCGCCAGCGAGCATTTTTCACTGGATATAACGACCAACTGGGAAGACCTCAACGACGCGCGATTAAAGCCGTATCAACTCGTCATTTGGCTCAATGAATCGCCCTCGGAGCCTGAGCAAAGACACGCCTTCGAACGCTTTATGGAACACGGCGGAGCATGGTTGGGCTTTCACGCGGCCGGCTATAACGATAAGGACACAAACTGGCCATGGTACGTCGATTTCCTGGGAGGCACCGTATTTGAAACCAACAGCTGGCCTCCGCTGCCGGCACAACTTGTGATCGATGATCGAAATCATCCGGTCGCAGCTGGACTTCCTCCCGACTTCGAAGCACCTTCCAACGAGTGGTATATCTGGAAGCCGAACCCGCGGCTTAACCAGAACGTGGAGGTTCTCGCCACTCTGACTCCCTCGAATTATCCCATCGGATTCAAAGACGTACTCACCCGCGGCGATCTTCCCGTCGTGTGGACAAACACGAAGTACAAGATGCTCTACATCAACATGGGGCACGGTGACAAGATCTTCACCAGTCCGATTCAAAATCGGCTCATCGATAATGCTGTCCGCTGGCTCGGGACGGGCGCCAAGCAATCCGCGCCGCTGGCGACGGGAATCCGGGTCAGCCCACGCGGCATTGTAGTGAATTCCCGTACTGGCAAGTTCTATGCCGTAAACACAGCACAAGACACTGTAACTGTACTCAATAGTGATGCGCGCAACCGGATCGAGATCCATGTCGGAAGTGAACCCGAAGCTATTGCGGTCGAT
This sequence comes from Candidatus Acidiferrales bacterium, assembly GCA_035507635.1. Classification (GTDB taxonomy): domain Bacteria; phylum Acidobacteriota; class Terriglobia; order Terriglobales; family Acidobacteriaceae; genus Sulfotelmatobacter. The sequence continues at coordinate 17,857 of DATJOA010000136.1, read as the reverse complement.
CCCGACACGAATCGTATTTATGTCGCGAATGGCGGCAGCGGCAGCGTCAGTGTCATCGAAGGCGCGACCGACCGGGTCATTGCGACTGTAGGGGTGGGCGACCTGCCTTATGCAATCGCCGCCAACTCTGCGACGAACAAAATCTATGTGTCCCGTACGTTCAGCGACGTCATGGCGATCATCGACGGCAAAACGAACGTCGCCACCAGGCTCCGATTGGGCGTGGGCGATGCAGTTGCCGCGGAGTCTGTCGCCGACGACGTCTACCTGATCACCTACGAGGGTCCCAACGTGACGATCCTCGATGCAACCAACGACCGTACTTCCAGAATAAGAGCTCCCAATCATCTTTGGGCAATCGCCGCAAATCCGAGCACCAATAAGGTATATGCGGCAAGCGTCGGAAGCGGGAATGTGACCATCGTTGACGGGAAGTCCCACGCCACCAAAACAGTAAACGTCGGCGAGATTCCCTGCGCAATTGCCGTCGATTCTGTCTCAGACAGGATTCTTGTCGCCAACTACGCAAGCAACGACGTCACCGTGATCGACGGCGCCACGGACTCCGTGGTCGGTGCCGTTAAGGCCGGCCCACATCCACAAGCGATTGCGGTCGACTCCGGCAATCACAGAGTCTACGTTGCCAACATGCACGCAGGTAGCACAACCATCATCGATGACACAAATGATTCGATGATATCGACCGTGAAAACGGGACGAGCGCCCTTCGCGATCGCGGTCAACAACAAGACTCACAAAGCAGTAGTACTCGGTCTCGATGGCGATCTGACAGTGATCGACGGAACAACTCTTGCGGCATCGCCAGTAACTGCACCTGAGGAGCAACAATGACGACCGAACGAACACGGGATTTTAAAATCGCCGCACGTGGTATGGCACTCTGCGCAGTTCTCGTATTATCTGTTGCCGCGCTAGGCCAGCAGGCCCATCCCATTCTTGCTATCGGATCACCAGCGCCGAACTTCGAATTACCCGGCGTTGATGGAGCAATCCATAAGCTCTCTGACTATGCGTCCAGCCCGGTCTTCGTCGTGATTTTTACCTGCAATCACTGCCCAATTGCCCAGATGTATGAGACGCGCATCGCGCAACTTGCGTCCGATTACAAGGATCGCGGCGTGAGCGTTGTGGCGATCGAGCCAAACGACCCTAAGGCAACCACGATCGACGAGCTCGATTCTTCTGACATCGGCGATAGCCTCGAGGAGATGAAGATTCGAGCCCAGTACAAGCACTTGACTTATCCATATCTTTACGACGGAGACACCCAGTCCGTGACGGACGCCTATGGACCTCAAGCCACGCCCCACGCCTTCGTATTCGACAGTGATCGACGCTTGCGTTATGAGGGTCGCGTCGACAACAGCTATCGCTCCGAATTGGTGACGACTCACGAGGTGCGCGATGCGATCGACGCCCTGCTGGCCCACCGTGAAGTTGCAGTGAAGCACACCGGAGTCTTTGGGTGCTCGACCAAGTGGAAGGAGAAACACGCCACCCAAGTGGAGGCGCTGCGAAAGATTGAATCGCAACCGGTTAACCTGGAGATGGCATCCGCCGCCGATCTGAAAAACCTGCGGACCAATCCCGATAAGAAGATGTTACTGGTCAGTTTCTGGGCGACGTGGTGCGGCTCCTGCATCCACGAGTTTCCCGAGGTAGAGGATACCTTCCGGATGTACTCGTTGCGCGATTTCGAGTTGGTGACAGTTGCGGCCAACATGCCCGACGAGAAGACGTCCGTGATGCGCATTCTCGAGAAGATGCACGCTACGAGCCGCAATCTGCTCTTCAATTCCAACGATACCGCGGCTCTGCAGGTTGCCTTCGATCCTGCTTGGGAATCCGCCGTGCCTTACACGGTGCTGATCGGTCCTGATGGCAAAGTTTTGTATCAGAAGCAGGGATCCCTTGACATTCTGGAATTGCGGAGGACGATTTTGGCAAACCTGCCTTCGGATTACGAAGGCTTCAACCGGTATTGGACTCAACCGTAACGACCTCTTACCGCGTGACGTGCCTCCTGCGTCTCGGCTTTTGCTTGGTTCGGATGGACTGATTCGGAGATCTTCTGAAATGAAGCTGCGTTCTCATATCTCACTTCTGATCTTTATTCTTTCCGTCGCCGCTGTGTCGTGGGCCGGCGATTCCATTCCCAAGGCCGCGTGGCGGCGCCCTCTCGGTCTTCCCCTCGGCCACGCCGGAGTAACGCGCGTACACGGCGATATCGACGACGGTTATTGGCAGGGGGCGCCCGTCGGGGGATTTGGATCGGGTACTTTTTCGCGCAGCTACCGAGGCGATTTCGCGCGCTGGCATATCAAGGCTGGCGTTCACAAATACGTTCCGGTTTATTCCAATCAGTTTGCGATGTTTCAGCAGACTAAAGGCGAGCCCCAAGGCACGGCGCGCGTATTGATGACGGATCATCCTCCGGATCAAAGCCTCAGCGGCTGGCAGTGGGACTATCCGGTTGGAGCGGGCGAATACGCGGCGCTCTATCCCAAGTCCTGGTACGACTACCGGTGGGATCACTTTCCGGCTCACGTGGTGCTCGAACAATTCTCTCCTGTACTTCCCAATAACTATCGCGAATCGAGTTATCCGGTCGCGGTTTACCGCTGGCACGCGGAAAATCCCACCAGCAAGGCAGTCACAGTTTCCGTTCTACTTTCATGGACGAACATGGTCGGTTGGTTTCGCACCTTCACCCGCGATTTTAAAGGCGCGCCCAATCAGGGAAACCACGATGAATTTGTCAGCGAGAAGCTTTCGTCTGGGATGATGAAGGGAATTGTCTTCGACCGCAATCGCGCCGGCTCCGCACCTCGTGAAGCCGACGGTCAATTCGCCATTGCCGCAATCGAATCGCCGGGAGTCGACGTGACGTATCACGCATCGTTTGCCGCAGACGGTGATGGAAAAACGATCTGGAGCCATTTCTCAAAGGACGGCATGCTGTCAGATGACGCAACGTCGTGGGTCAGCGACGGTGAAAAGCTTGCCGGCGTCATCGCGGTTCGTTTCACTCTCAATCCAGGAGAGAACCGGATAATTCCGATGGTGATCGCCTGGGATTTCCCGGTTGTGGAGTTTGCCGAGGGGCGCGATTGGAATCGTCGATACACCGATTTCTACGGCACAAGCGGCACTAACGCGTGGGCGATCGCTCGGGATGGACTCGAACACGCTTCAGAGTGGAGTGCCGCCATCGACGCCTGGCAGGCTCCATATATTAATGACGAGAGCAAGCCGCTTTGGTATCGCGGCATGCTTTTCAACGAACTCTACGTGTTGACCGATGGAGGCACATTCTGGGGACGTCCGGTGGGATCCGATCGGAAAAGTCCGCCGTCTTTCGCACTTCTCGAATGCTTTGACTACGCCTACTACGGAACCCTGGATGTGCGCTTCTATGCCTCGATGCCCTTGTTGAAGTTCTGGCCCGACATTGATATGCAGGTTCTGCGCGAATTCGCAGATACGGTTCCGAAAGAATGGCCCGAAAAAGGCCAATGGGTCTGGAAATCGCAACAAATGGATGCGCCCGTGCTGCATTTGCGAAAGAAAAAAGGTGCTGTTCCCCACGATCTCGGCGTGCCTGAGGGCGATCCATTTTTCGCAGTGAACGAACCCGGCTGGCAGGATACAAATGACTGGAAGGACCTGAATTCCAAATTCGTCCTTATGGTCTATCGCGATTATGTATTGACTGGCAGTAAGGATAAGGCATTCTTGCGAGAGATGTTCCCTGCAGTGAAAGACGCAATGATGTACTTACGCCAGTTCGACCATGGCGCGGGAATCCCCGAGAATAGCGGCTATCCCGATCAAACCTACGACTCATGGATAGTTCGTGGCGTGAGCGCCTACTGCGGCGGGCTCTGGCTCGGCGCCGTGCGGGCTACCGAGGAGATGGCCAAAGCTCTCGGCGACAGCGATACCGCTGCCGAATACCATCAGCTTTTCCTGAAAGCGCAAAAGAGTTATATCGACATGCTCTGGAACGGAAAGTATTTCCGGTACGACACCGACAGCAAGGATCGCGACAGCGTGCAAGCCGATCAACTCGCCGGCCAGTGGTATGCGAACCTCACCGGACTGGGTGATCTCGTGCCCCGTGACATGCAGCAGGCGGCCGCAAAGGAGATATTCGATTTGAATGTCATGAAATTCGGCGGCGGAGAAATGGGCGCGGCCAATGGCATGTCATCGGATGGATCGATGATCCGCGACAACGAACAAGCTCCCGAAGTCTGGGTGGGAACAACCTTCGGCTTCGCTGCGCTCCTCCTCAGCGAGGGTATGAAGGATGAGGCCTATCGCACAGTTCATGGACTCTATCACGTGATTTACGAGACCAAAGGATACTGGTTTCGCACTCCGGAGGCCTGGGACATCGACGGAAATTTTCGCGCGTCCATGTATATGCGTCCCGCGGCCGTATGGGCCATGGAAATGATGCCGGCATCGGCTTCTACAACGCTCACGGACTCCCAACCTTCTTTGATTGGCTCTTCAAAATGAAAATTTCTTCAGCCGGAAATTCCGCCGGGCCTCCGGAAAAGGGAGTTGTAGCCGGAATCGACATTGGGGGGAGCAATCTTCGGATTGCCCTTGCGGACCTCGGCGGAAATGTTCTGGAGAGATGGAACGCATCCACCAAAGGAACGTCTTCTCCTGGTGATGTAGTCACGCTGATTGAGCGGGGTGTCGAGCAACTCTTGCAGCAGACCTGCTGTTCGAAGCGCTCGCTGCTGTCGGTGGCCGCGGGGGCTCCGGGTGTTACGGATTCGCGGGCTGGGGTCGTGTTGGCGACATCGTTTTTAAGGGGCTGGAAGGACGTTCCCTTAGGACAGTTATTGGAGTCTGCTCTGGGCGTCCCAGCCGCCGTCGAGAACGATGTGCGCATGGCCGCACTTGGGGAGCACTGGAAGGGCGCCGCCCGTGGAGTCGACGACTTTGTATTTTTGGCGATCGGAACAGGAATTGCTGCCGGCGTCTTCGCAAACGGAAGCCTCATCCGTGGCTCCGGATGGACAGCCGGAGAGGTTGGCTATATGTTCCTCCCACATACGACCGAGGAACCTGCGAAACCTGGAATGCCGGGAGCCATGGAGAGCGTCATTGGAGGCGATGGCATTCGCCGACAATGGCTCGATCTATCCGACCATCAACCAAGCGCACAGAACCTGACTGCCACCGAGATCTTCTCGCGCGCGAGCAGCGGAGATCCTCTGGCTAAGCGCGTCCTGGATCGCTCGGCGCAGATACTGGCCTATGCGGCGTACAACATCTCTCTTGTGCTGAACAGTGCCTTGTTTGTTTTAGGCGGGGGCATCGGTGTAAGCGTCCTTTTATGCGAGGCCACGAAGCGTATTTTAGAAAAGTACAACGAACCGTCGCGCCCCAATCTAGTTATCAGTAGCTTAGGCGCCGATGCGCAGCTGATAGGAGCCATCCGGTTGGCGCTGGCGGCAACAACCAGTCCGTCGGGGGTTTGAGCCCGCCCCTCGTAAGACTTGCCTCTCCGAATTCTCCGCGTTCAGTTTTTACACCTCCGCGGCAACGCTGATGCTCTCCAGGTCACGGCCGCATGTTTCGGGCACGATGAACCGAACAAAAAGCAGGGTGACTATGCTCATCGCTCCATAGATAGCAAATGTGCGGGCGGTACCGATCGCCTCGATGAGCGAAAGAAAGGTGATGGATACGATAAAGTTCGAGATCCCGGAGCCCAGCGTTCCAGCCGCAACGCCTCGCCCCCGTACACGCAGAGGAAAGACTTCGGCCACGAGAATCCAGGCAATGGCTCCAAGACTGAAAGCAAAACAGGCAATATAGATCATCAAGCAGATAATGGCGAGAGGAGCGAGCGATGAGCCCAATGCTGCCTTGTGACCGAAGGCGTATGAGAGCGCGAAGAGAGCGACAGTCATGCCACTCACGCCTATATAGAGCAGAGGCTTGCGCCCAACTCTATCAACAAGTAAGATGCCCACCACCGTCCCAATTACGTTGACGATCGCGACAACAAATGTCGCAAAAATAGCGCTGCTGTGCGACGCGCTTCCTGCAAGCGCGAAAATCTGTGGCCCATAGTAGATGATCGTGTTGATACCCGTGACCTGCTGCAAAACGGTCATTCCCACCGCAACAAGGAGTGAACCGCGCACCGCAGGACTCCACAAGGCGCTCCACCTCTGCTCCACGGGCAATTTGAGCCCTTCCTGGATATCCGCCAACAACTGCTGTGCACCTCCAGCATCCGTGTAACTGAGTAACACAGTCTCGGCATCGCTTTCGCGGCCGTGAGCAAAAAGCCATCGCGGACTTTCCGGCACGGTGAAAATCACGGCCAAGAAGAAAACGGTTGGCACGACTGCAAGTCCGAACATCAGCCTCCATGCCTGCTGGTTGGCAAGCAGATAACCCACAAGATCGGCCAGCGCGATGCCTACCGTCAGGGCAAATTGATAGAGTCCGATGAGCATCCCACGTGACTGCGGCGGAGCTAATTCGGAGACATAGACAGGAGCTGTCACGGAAGTAAACCCAATTCCTAATCCGATGATCGCCCGCGCCAGAATCAGAACTGTGACATTGGGGGCCAAAGGCGCTAGTAGCGAGCCAACGATGAAAATTATTGCCGCCCACACCAGCGTTGCTCGGCGGCCAATCCGGTCTGCGATCGCTCCCCCGGCAATTGCACCCGCCATGGCCCCGATCAGAACGACGCTGACGACCAGTTCCTCGGCTATGGTGGACAAGGCGAAGCTGCCTTTGACGAAAACTGCGGCAGCCGCGATGATTCCCATGTCGTAGCCGTATAACACGCCGCCCAGGGCAGCTATCGATGAAATTCGCAGGATAAAACCACGATTTACATGGGGCCCAAGAGAAGAAGAACGGAGATCGGTCACGCTTCACCTCGTTTCCATCATATCGCGGCGGTTTATAATGATTCATTAAAAAGTTCGCTAAAGTCCATTCAATACGGAATATGGAAAAACAAAGGGATCCAAAAAATCGGTGGATTGGCGGCGTAGAACCGGCGTCTGAACTCCGTGACCTGGGCATGACTTCAATCTATGAAATGGAGTGCCGGGAACAGCCCGAGAGACTTGCTTGGCTATTCCGTGCCTATGAGAACGATTCGGCGATCAGAGATGAGCTCGGCACCTTGCGCGAGATGTCGCGCTCGTCGGGCCCGATTCTGCTAATCGGGATGGGCGCTTCCTATTGCTCTTGTGTCACGGGAGCTTCTTATCTGCAGTCGTGCGGCCGGCCGTCATTTGCACTAGAAGCCAGCGAGTGGCTCCATTACACCGCAAACCGAGAGCAGTCTGCATTGTCCTTGCTCGTCACCGCCTCTGGAGAAAGCGCAGAACTCGTCCGTTTATGCAGGGACGGTGCTCACGGGCCCTTAGCGCTTCTCTGCAACAATGAAGAGAGCACTTGCTGGTCGTTGGTGCAAAATAAACTTCCGATTCTGGCTGGACCGGAATATGGCAACGCTACCAAGACCTATACGAACGCGACTGCCGCATGTATCGTTCTGGCGTCACACATCTTAGGCAGGCATTGGCTTGATCAGGCACCGCAGACGCTTGATTCATACTCTCGCTCTCTGAACGCTGCTTTCCGCCAACGAGAGAAGATGGAGGAATTCTGCCGCGGAGCATCCAATATCGAAATCGTTGGACGCGGGCCCGCCTACGGCGGAGCCATTATGGGTGCGTTGTGCATCCGCGAGATGACGGGACAGCGAGCTGCCCCGCACTCCGGTGGAGGTTTTCGCCACGGCCCCCTGCTCGACGTTAACGAAACTCACGTGGCCATCATTCTGGCCTTGGGTAGGACTGCTGCTCTGGGGGTTGCACTCGCGCAAGATTGTCTGGCTCGTGGAGGTAGAGTCATCCTGGTTGGATCCGAAGAACATCCACCTCGCGAACGACTATTGTCAATCAATATTGATGCGGTTCCGGAACCGTGGGAAGGAATCACCTCCGTCCTGGTTCCCCAGGCACTCACCCTGGCGATTGCGGAGCGCTTTGGCGCAAGACTTTCGCCACGCTTTCAGTATGGTGAAATGAAGGAATAACGCTTTCACTCTCCAAGTCGAACGTCGTAACTTCCGCCCCTTCGACCTTGGAGATGCCTCCGTTCCCCTGGTCTTGGGCTTCACCGTGCCGTCGCTCCTGCACCGACACGGCTCAGGGCACAGTGGAGACCCGCAAAAATGCAGGCAGGCGTTGGAAGGTATCAAAAAGGGCGCGCCGCTGACGATGCTCTTCGTGATCGCTTGTCGAGGCAGAGCATCAGTTCATCGAGGACTTTTGTCTCGGGTCTTATGCCTCTGAACAGTCTTGCGCAGTTGACCCGTGCTGAAAACAATGTCTTACTAGGAACCGTTGTCTTCGGAGATCGGCCTAGTAACGACAAGATGTGTCTGTGCGCTCTCGCTTCTCACCCCGCTGGTCCGGCTCAGTGCATGAAGAGTTTGCGCGTGCAGCGATTCCTGTCACACTAAAAAAATTATCGAGCTGATTGGAGGTTTCATGCGCGTTCCCTCGCTCCTGAGGTTCTCAGCTGCTGCCCTGGCGGTATTGTTTGGAGTAAATGTAGTTTCGCCTGCAGCAACCAACGGTAGCCAGTCCCGACCACTCATTACGGCAGAAATAAACGAAAGCAATTTAGTCACTCTTACGGGAAACACCCGGCCGGAGGCGAACGCGGCAAATGATCGCGGCCCCGTTTCCGGAGATCTCGCGCTCGAACACATGTTCCTGCAGCTTAGACGCGCGCCCGAGCGGGAATCCGCCCTGCAGCGGTACATCGCCGATCTTCAGAATCCAAATTCGCAGAATTATCACCAGTGGCTTACGGCACAACAACTCGGGGAGCGCTACGGACTCGCCCAGAGTGATTTGAATACCATCACGCGGTGGCTCGAAGGAAAAGGCTTCAAGGTCAACGTGGTTTATCCGAGCGGCATGGTTATCGATTTCTCTGGAACGGCGGCCATGGTTCGCGAAGCTTTCCACACGGAAATTCATCAGCTAATGGTCGACGGCAAGAAGCACATTGCGAACATCAGTGATCCGCGGATTCCAGCTGCCTTGGCCCCAGCCGTCATGGGCGTTGTATCCTTGAACGATTTCAGGCCGCACAGGATGTATAAGCCGAAATCACAGTACACGGCGACAATCGACGGCTTCACCTACTACCTTGTCGCTCCGGCTGACTTGGCGACGATCTACAACCTGAATCCGCTGTTCAGCGAGGGCACAACCGGCAAAGGTCAAACCGTGGTAGTGGTGGAAGACACAAACATGAACCCGGCGGACTTCACGACCTTCCGCTCGGCTCTTGGGCTGAGCGGCTACGCATCGGGGAAACTGCAGATCGCTCACCCCTCTTCTTCGGGAAACAACAACTGCATGAACCCAGGGATTAATGGCGACGGAGTAGAGGCCTCGCTGGACGCCGAATGGGCCAGCGCTGCCGCCCCGGATGCAACGATCAAGATGATCTCCTGCGCTAGTTCCTACCCCACCTTCGGAGGCCTGATCGCCATCCAGAATCTGCTCAATGCTGTATCGACCCCGGCGTCCATCATGAGCATGAGCTACGGAGTTTGCGAAGCGTTTACCGGGGCCACTGAGAATGCCGCTTTCAATTCGGCATTCCAGCAGGCCGCCTCGGAGGGTGTTTCGGTATTTGTTTCTGCTGGCGATGACGCCGCCGCTGGCTGTGACCGTGATGCCGCAGAAGCGACTCACGGCATACAAGTGACTGGCTGGGGCGATACTCCTTATAACGTCGCGGTAGGCGGCACTGATTTCGGAGATTCCTACCTTGGCGAAAACAGCACGTACTGGAGCTCTACCAACGGCGCTTATTACGAGTCGGCGCTGTCATACCTTCCGGAAATTCCCTGGAACGATTCTTGCGCCAGTGTACTGATCGCCACCGTCGAGGGATATTCCACAACATACGGCGCGGATGGTTTCTGCAATAGCAGCACCGGCTCGAACTTCCTCAATACAATCGGCGGCAGCGGCGGTCCGAGTGATTGCGCCACCGGATCTCCGGCGGGCAAGAACTGTAAAGGCTATGCCAAGCCATCATGGCAAATGATCGTCGGAAACCCAAACGACGGAGTTCGTGATATTCCAGACGTCTCGTTGTTCGCCGCTAACGGCGTTTGGGGACACTTCTATCCGTTCTGCGACTCTGCCTATGCCTCATGCGCGGGAGCGCCGGATACATGGTTGGGCGGCGGGGGAACATCGTTCTCGTCCCCGATTATGGCGGGAATTCAGGCCCTGGTGAACCAGAAGAACGGTAGCCGCCAAGGCAATGTGAATGTAGCCTACTATGCGCTGGCCAATGCCGAATATGGCGCGACCGGCAACTCGGGTTGCAGTTCCACGCTCGGCAATGCAGCGTCAAGCAATTGCGTCTTTTACGACGTTACACTGGGCGATATGGATGTTCCCTGTACCGGGGTGCACGACTGCTACACTCCGTCGGGCAGCATTGGCGTGCTCTCGACCTCGGATCATGACTATCAGCCTGCGTATCCCACAACTACCGGCTGGGACTTCGGAACCGGAATTGGAACCGTAAATGCCACCAACTTGGTGAACCAGTGGTCAACGGTGGCGCCCAGGGCTGCCGGAGATAGATGATGATCAACTGAACTCCGCGCGGGACGCCTGCTAAGCGTCCCGCCTGGGATTTTCAGAAAGCCATCCGATTGACTGTTTCGGAACATTGAAGAAGTGCCGTCAACAATCACGGAAGACCTCGTCATCGGCAATCCAATTCCGGTAATACTACTGGTGTAGACGTTGTTTAGTGTAGATAATGGCCGGTACTATTCGGGTATCCGGCCACATGAAACTTCGTTGCGGCATTTTTGTTGTTCTGCTTTTAACTCTCTCTACGGCATCAGCTCAAGTGCGCGTCTGGCAGGGCACGCTGACCTTACCTACATATGAGGAGGGCCCGCCTGATCCCAACCCACCCTTCGATCAGTATGCGAACGGGCGTTTCAATTATCCCTACACGCTGCGCCACAATCTGACGAACCTCCGCACTAACCATGGATGGCGCGCGGTATTTCTCGAGAATGAATATTTGAAATGCTCTGTGCTGCCCGACATCGGCGGCCATCTTTACAGTTGCACCGACAAGATTAGCGGACAGCCGATGTTTTACGAGAACCCGTCGATCAAGAAAGCCGATATCTCGTACCGCGGTGCTTGGGCTGCATTTGGCATTGAGTTCAATTTTCCTGTATCCCACAACTGGGTCACTGTTTCGCCTGTAGACTTTGCCTTCGGGCAAAGAGAAGATGGCAGCGGCTATATTCAGATCGGCAACATCGACCGTGTTTACGGCATGCAATGGTCCGTGGAACTTGTGCTCCGGCCCCATTCGACTTTGCTCGAAGAGCGAGTCGCGCTGAACAACCGCAGCGACGCACGTCACCGATTCTATTGGTGGAACAATGCCGGCGTGCAAGTGTGGGACGATACGAAAATCGAGTACCCCATGCGGTTCACAGCGAGTCACGGCTTTACCGATGTTGAACCCTGGCCGGTTGATGCCGAAGGAACCGACCTCAGCGTCGTTAAGAATCACACCAAAGGTCCCGTATCGCTGTTCGCTTACGGCAGCCGCGAACCCTTCATGGGCGTCTGGCATCCCCACACAGACACAGGAGTCGTGCATTATGCAGATTATGCGCAGGTTCCAGCGAAGAAGATCTGGTCCTGGGGCAGCGATGCGGATGGTCTCGACTGGCGCAAGGCGCTTTCCGACAACGACAGCGCTTACGTCGAAGTTCAGGCCGGACTCTTTCGGAATCAGGAGACCTACGCGTTTCTCGAACCACGGCAGACGATCAGGTTTTCTGAATACTGGATGCCAGTGCGCGAGATCGGAGGAATCTCCCGGGCCAATCTCGCGGGAGTGTTGCATTTGAGCCGGCAACGAAACACTCTGGTGGCAGCTCTTAATGTAAACCAGGCCATGCCTGGAGCTACGCTTCGAATTCTGGCCGGAGATCGGGAGGTCTTTCACAAGAAGGCCGACCTTTCCCCTCCGCACACCTGGTCGCACCAGCTCCAAAACGCTGAGCCGCAACAGAAGTACACCTTCGAACTTCACGATGCCAAAGGGTCTCTCCTGCTCCGACAAACGGAAGGAGAATACGACTGGACTCCGCTAGATCAAATCCATGTTGGCCCGCAGGCCGCGTACAAGTTCCCAGATCCTGAGTATCGTACTGAAGATGATTGGTTGCAGGTTGGAAATCAACAGGAACTCGATGGACAGCTGTTGATCGCCCAGCAAACTTACAGAGAGGCCCTCGTCCGGTTTCCGCAAAACTACGACATACGAAAAGCTGCGGGACGCCTCTGTGCTGGCTTGCTGCGATTCGACGAGGCAAAGGAGTATTTGGAACCGGTGCACGCTCGCGACACCACGGATGCCGAAGCGTCCTATTATCTCGGCATAGCGGACGACGGCTTAGGACACAGCCGCGAGGCTCGCGAATCATATGAGTCTGCTGCTCGGTTGCCAGCTTTCCGCGCGGCGGCGGGACTGCGTTTAGCAGAACTCTCCGCCCGCGAAGGCGATTTGAAAGAAGCGGAGCGGTATCTGCGCTCCGTCATGCAATCCGCTCCAGATGATCTGAGAGCGGGAGAGGAATTGTCTGCAGTTCTGAGGGTAAAAGGGCAAAAAGATGAATCTCGAAAGGTGGCGAATGAATGGCTCGATCGATTTCCTGGTCGTGATTTCCTCCTCGAACAGGTAGAAAAGCCTGACCTGCACCATCTTGGAAACGACGCTCAACGAATTCTGAACATCGCTGCCGAATACATGCGGCTCGGCATGTACGAATATGCGCTTGAGGTCTTGTCGCGAAAGTACCCCGATGCTGTTGCCGACGAAAGTGAACCCGGAATGCTGCCTGCTGAAAAGCATCCAATGCTGGCTTACTATCGCGCCTATTGCCACGAGAAACTCGGCCGATCCGCCGATGTGGACCTCAGCGTAGCTAAGGAGTCTTCCACGAATTATGTATTTCCCAGTACCGCAACCGATCTGGAAGTTTTGCGCGGTGCATTAAGTACCAACGCCCGGGATGCGACAGCTCACTACTTACTCGGCACGCTCTATTTTTCGCGGGGACTGACCGAGCCAGCTGTATCCGAATGGCAGCAGGCCCGCAAGATCAATCCGCAAATTCCCGTATTACATGCCAGCCTCGGGCGTGCACTGCTCCACGCGAGAGATAATCCTGAGCAAGCTTTAGACGTTTTTCAGGAGGGGCTTCGGTGGGATGCAAACAACGTGCAACTCTATACGGGCTTGGATCAAGCCTTGAGCATCTTGCAACATCCGCCGAAGGATCGCGTGCAAGTCCTGGAACAATATCCAGATCGCGCCAACATGCCTTCCTCACTGGTCTACGAACTGATTCTCAATCTGGCAGAGTCAGGCGAGTTTGACAGGTCGGTGGCAATGTTCCACAACCGCTTTTTCCCGCGCGAGGAAGGCGGCACAAATGTCCGCGAGATCTGGTTGGAGGTGCAGATTCAGCATGCCATCGCGCTGGCGCACGATGAACACTGTTCCGAGGCGACAAACCTCATTGATCATTTGGGCCAGCCGATCGCGGATTTGCCGTTCACGCACGACGGACTGGAACACTTCCTGCGCTCCGCAAGATTCAGTTATCTCGCCGGAATCATCTACAAGAGTTGTGGCCAGACCGAAAAGTCAACACGAGCCTTGGAAAGCGCGGCCGGGCAATCGGGATTGGAAGATGCCGTCTGGTCCATGAAGGCCTCCGAAAAGTTGCCAAACTTCAACGAGAAGGCGGCGAGAGAAAAATTGCGGAATATCTTCGATCGCTTACAAACGAATGCCGACGGTGATCGCAGCTCCTGGTCCCTTTATAACGTCGCAATGCTTGAGACTGTACTGGGAGATCACGATAGCGCAAAAGAAGGATTCCGGCGGGCGCTCTTAGAACCAGACCACCTGATGGCCTATCACCTCACCCGATTAGCCTTAACCGGTAATCCGTAAAGGCTCGGAACGGCACGGCGTCAAAAAAGCAATGAAAAACCGAGTGATCTCAGTGTTCATTCTGCTCATCTGCGGTTGCAGCTGGGTCTGCGCTGGCGGACAAACAATTCAGAGCACATGGTCTGACTCTGATCCTCGTCTGGAGACAGACCCAACCTCAGCATTCTGGCGCGGGTCCCTGCCGATCTACATGGCCTCCGATCCTCACAGCCGCCCCGATCCCAGGTTTCGAACGGAGATCCGAACCCGATGGTCGAACGAGAACCTCTATATCTTTTTCATCTGCCCATACGAAGAGCTTTATCTGAAGCCTAATCCAGTTACGTCCTCTGAGACCAATGAACTCTGGAACTGGGATGTCGCAGAAGCCTTCATCGGTTCTGACTTCCAAAACATTCATCGTTACAAAGAATTCGAAATTTCGCCCCGGGGCGAGTGGGTTGATCTCGACATCGACCTCGACCGTCCGCATCCGCAAGGTGGCTGGAAATGGAATTCAGGATTCGAGGTCTCGGCACGAATCGACGAGATCGCCCATATCTGGTATGGAGCAATGAAGATCCCTTACTCCTCGATAGATGCTCGACCGGCCACGCCAGGAAACGTGCTACGGATCAACCTATTTCGAAGTCAGGGGCCGCCCTCGGCCCGGCACGAACTCGCCTGGCAAGCCCCAATGAGTAATAGCTTCCATGTGCCAGAGCGGTTTGGCCTGCTGGAACTCATAAAGCAACGGCCATGAGCCTTGGAAAGACCTGAGGAATCTTCGTAGTAAGAAGACATTTCGCTGCCCCCGGCCGGCCGATATTGCTGCGGGCCGCGTTTTGAGAGCTGATACAATTTTCTGGCTGCCGCTGTTTTCGACGCGAATATGATCTGCTGACTCTGGAGGTACCAGCCAAGTTACGTCCCATCATGCGCTACTCCATCATCGTTATCGTTGTCGCCGCCCTTACCGTCGGATTGGGTGCTCTGGAAGTTGGCAGCGCGCCGACCCCTTCGCCGATCCGATTCGAAAACATTGCTGCAAAAGCAGGCGTCAACTTCATCACACGTAATTCGCCAACTTCCAACAAAAATCAGATCGAAACCATGGTTGCCGGAGTGGCGCTGCTTGACTACGACGGCGATGGGTGGCTGGATATTTATCTCGTCAACGGGGCAGCGATTCCTTCCCTGCAGAAGGAATCTCCGGCTTACTGGAACCGGCTCTATCACAACAATCATGACGGCACGTTCACCGATGTTACCGAGCGCGCCGGCCTCGCTGGTGCGGGCTATGGCATGGGCGTAGCCGTCGGAGACTACGACAATGATGGACGCCCTGACATCTTTCTCGCCAACGTAACCGGGAATCAGCTCTTCCACAACAATGGAGACGGTACCTTTACAGACGTAACGGCAAAGGCGGGCCTCGCAGGTGCTACGCTGAATGGCAAGAAGATGTGGTCGGTCGGCGCGGGCTGGTTTGATTACAACAATGACGGCAATCTGGATTTATTTGTAGTCAACTACTGCGTCTGGGAAGTCAATAAGGATCCCTACTGTCACGTAAAGAACGGTGTTCGCGGCTACTGTCATCCCAAGCTTTACGCACCACTCCACGACACGCTCTATCGCAACAATGGTGATGGAACATTCACAGATGTCTCCGAAGAGACCGGAATCTCGGCACACATGGGCAAAGGAATGAGCGTGTCGTTCGCTGACTATGACGCCGACGGCTTCCTCGACGCGTTCGTCGCGAACGATACGACTCCGGAGTTTCTGTTTCACAACTTAGGCGGAAAGAAATTTGAGGAAGTGGGTACGCAGGCGGGAGTGGCCTACGCCCCCGACGGTTTGGCGCTGTCAGGGATGGGTTCCGATTTCATCGATGTGAACAACGACGGACGTCCCGATATCTGGTACACGGCCGTCGAACACGAGAGCTTTCCCCTGCTGATCAACCAAGGCGGCGGCGAATTCGACGATCTCACGCAAGAGAGCGGATTGCGGTCCACGAACGAGATGTCGGGCTGGGGCAACGGGATCTTTGATTTCGACAACGACGGCTGGAAAGACCTTTTCGTGGCTCGTGCGAACGTGCTCGATAATATCAGCGTCCTGGGCAACCGCCAATATCCCGAGCCAAACTCCCTTTTCCGCAATCTGGGCAACGGCAAGTTCGTCGACGTTGGCTCGTCCGCCGGACCCGACTTTCAGGCGTTAGCCGCACACCGCGGCGTGGCCTTTGGCGACCTTTTCAACGACGGTCACATTGACGCGGTGGTCAGTGTTCTCGGCGGTCCGGTGGAAATTCTTCGCAACGTCTCCGAGACCGGCAATCACTGGATTCTGCTGAAGCTCGTGGGAACGAAGAGTAATCGCATGGGACTCGGCGCGCAGATTCATATCAAGACTGAAGATGGTCTCTCGCAATGGAACGAGGCAACAACCGCCGTTGGATATGCCTCTTCAAGCGACAGCCGGGTACATTTTGGCTTGGGAAAAAACGGAATCATCAAGGACCTGGAAATTCGATGGCCTAGCGGCATCAGGCAAGTGCTGCACGAGGTCAAAGCCGATCAGATTCTCACGGTGGAAGAACCTCAGAGTTGAGTGGTTCGGAAACCTGCCGCCTACCGCAGGATGCTATTGGGGACTCTGGGTTCCGGTGGCAGAACGCAGGCTTTCATGAATGGCAAACTCCTTCGCTGCCTCCTCCTTATGTCCCGATCTTTGTAGAGCGGTCGCCAGGGTGTTGTGCACCTCGGGGTTTTCCGGCATGAGCCGTTCGGCCGTCCGCAGTGGTGCAATTGCCTCTTCATATTTCTTCAAAGTAACCAGGCACAAACCCTGTCCTAGATAAGCTTCGGCAAAGTTGGGATCGAGGTTCGTCGCCTCGGCGAATCTTGGCATCGCTTCGTCGCATTTCCCGTCCTGCCGGGCTAGTTCACCTAAAACGTAGTGGGCACCCACATTGCCTGGGTCGATCTGGATCTCCTTAGCAAACTCCTGCTTCGCTCGTTCCGCGACATCCGGTCCGGCGTCTGGTCGCGACAACAGCAGCCTGCCTAGCAGGAAGTGAGTGCCCGGCGCATTTGGGTCTTTTTTGATCATCGCCTCATATTCAAACTGCGCCGCCTCCCACTTGCCCTGCATTTCAAGCGCTTCCGCGTTCAACTTGTGTGCCGCGAGTGAATCTGGAGCGGTACGCCCAAGGTCCTGAGCCGTACGGGTCGAGAGATCGGAGTACGCATGGACAATCACAAACAGTACGTCGGGATCTTTGGGGAATTGCTTGCTGAGCAAGCGGATGAACTCATCTGTAGAGTCGCGATCGTCAACGGCCAGGGAACAGCGCACGCCCAGCACGCCAGCCTCTTTCCGTGATTCGACAGCGACCATCGTTGCCATCGCGTGCTTGAGGCCGGCAATGCTCTCCCTGCAACGTCCTTGCTTCGCAAGGCTGATTGCTTTCTCGGGAGATACAGGAACTCGGGATGCGGGAAGTGCTTTAGATGTCTGTGCGAAAGCTGTCAGGGCCGACGAGAAACAACCGGCTAGGACAAGAAATACGGCGACCTTCCCCAAAAACCTAGTCATCTGGAAGCGAGTCTGCGAGGGTCCCTCACTGAAAAATCTTGTGGACAAAATGAAAGATGCAGGCGGGATTGCCGCCTGCATCATTATACGTGGTTTGGGTTCAATAATAGAGCTTCAACGCCAGCTGTATGTT
>DATJOA010000135.1:0-6311 GCA_035507635.1 Candidatus Acidiferrales bacterium | reverse complement strand
TCGAGCGTCCGCTCCGAGCCGTCCTCAATACCAAAACGCATCCGGATGATCTTCTCTTCCCGTGAACTGAGAGTCCGCAACACGTGGGCAGTCCGTTCCTCACGGTTTACGTTGATGAGCGCCTCGGCGGGCGAGACTTGGGCCTGATCTTGGATGAGGTCGCCGAGGTGGGAATCCCCTTCCTCGCCGACCGGTGTCTCCAGAGAGATCGGCGTCCGCATGATCTTGCGCACCTTGCGAACCTTAGCCTCGGGAATGTCCATTTGCTGGGCAATCTCCGTCGATGTAGGTTCGCGGCCCAGAGTTTGAACCAGTTGCCGCGTGATGCGAATCAGCTTGTTGACGATCTCGACCATGTGCACTGGTAGCCGGATGGTGCGCGATTGATCGGCAATCGCCCGGCTCATGGCCTGACGAATCCACCAGGTGGCATAAGTGGAGAACTTGTATCCGCGACGATAGTCGAACTTGTCTACCGCCTTCATCAAGCCAACGTTCCCCTCCTGAATCAGGTCGAGAAACTGAAGCCCGCGGTTGCTGTACTTCTTCGCGATGGAAACCACGAGCCGCAGGTTGGCTTCGATCAGCTCGTGTTTTGCCTGTTCCGCGTCCATCTCACTCTTTATGATTTGACGCTGGGTATGCTGTAGTTCTGGAAAGGTTATGCCGGAGTCGAGTTCGAGCATCTTAATCTCGGCACGGTGCAGTCGCTGCGCGGCGCGGTAGTTCTTTTTGAGTTTCGCGCTGCGCGTGTTCGCAAAGTTTTCTTCCAGGTTATCGATCTGGTGCTTCAGCGAACGCATCTGGTTCGCGGCTTGATTCACGCGTTCCATCAGTCGCTTGCGCTGGGCGTGGATAATGCCGAGGTCGCGGATGATGAGCGAATTCCGCACGATCATGCGACTCAGCTCGGATCGGCAGCGGCGATACCCATTCGTCTTCTTGTTCGATGCCAAGGTTGTCATTCGTTCCGCCAGGCGTCGGGCCGTTTTGTAATTGTCGTGCAACTCGTCGATGCGGCGTGTGGTCTCCTTCACACGGTCCTGCAGGATCTTCTCGGTGACTTCTTCCTCATCGAAGACCACTGTGTCTTCAATCGAACGCAGGCCCCGTTTCAAGTCCTCACCCATCTCGAGGACCTGGCGAACAACAACGGGGGAGCGTGAAAGCGCTTTCATGGCGGAGAGCTGCCCGCGTTCAATGCGCTTTGCGATTTCCACTTCCCCTTCACGGGTGAGCAGAGGTGAGGCGCCCATCTCACGCAAGTAAAGGCGGACGGGATCGTTGGCAGCATCGGGGACAACCGCCGCCGGGTTGACATCAATGTCGTCTGACTCGCGGACCAGCCCACGTTCCAGAACCGAACGCGGAAACTCAAGTTCCGCTTCCAGAACGTCAAGGCCTCGCGTACGAATGGCCGATAGCAAATCATCGACATCTTGCCCGGAAGGCACGCCGTCTGGAATCGACTCATTCACGTCTCGGCCCGGGGAGTAGTGCTCTTCCTTCCCCATACGTGTTACTTTTCTGACGTTGTCCATAGCCATGCAGAACTCCTTCTTCAGGGCCATCCTGCATGGAGAGAGGAGGCTTTGATTGGATCTGGAGCGGTACGGTCAGCACGATGCGAAGACGCAACCACTGCACTGATGCTAGCACGGCGTCCTAACACCGTCTTCTATTCCCCATCTGAAACCCGTTTTCGGGCGAGAAGTCCAAAAAATCGAAGCCTCACTTCAAAACCTGGGGATCGATGTCGACTCGGTCGTTCACGATCGCTCGAACTCGCTGCGTAGACGTCACGGCAGCTCCTTGGTTTTCAACGGAGACCGCCGCAAAGCAGTGGGACCGCTCATTTTGCGCCAATTTCATTCCTCGGGCAGCACCCGCAGCAACGCGCCGCCGACCTGAGGAGTTGCGGTCGGTTCGGCTCGCGCTCGAACCACCTCGCCAATTCTCGCCGAGGCTTTGAAGATGGATCCGACTGGAATGATGCCGGCCAGCTTGTGTTCTGCTATAGCCGCCAAGCCCATCGAAGCGACGCACCCGCAAGACGCGCAGTCCGGGTTTCCCCCAAATTGACAAGGGACGATTTTGGTTTTCAGGTCGGCCGACAAGGTCTGGGTAGTGAGCGCGAAAACACACTCTCCGGGACTGCGTGGAGGTGCTGCGAACTGCCGAATTAACGCGACTGGCATGTCCAGCTTGGGGAATTCGTTTCGCAATGCAATCATGTCGGCTATGGCGCGCTGACGCTCCTCCGGATTCAATATCTCGGGCAACCGGTCTCCAATTTGTGGCGTGAACAAGCTGAACCATACTTTCCGAATCTCGGGCTTAGGCGTCCAGTACTGCAGAAATTTCTTCAGATAGCCGGGCTGCTTCATCATTTGACCTGTGATCGTGCAGTGAATCGTAATCTGCTGGCCTGCAATGTTTTCCAGGATTCGATCGTAAGTAGCCGGAGCCCGGCGGAGGTCATGCTCCGGTTGTAGCCCGTCAATCGACACGACGATGTTCATGTGGGGCTGCACTGCCCAACTGCGCGAGAGAGGCCGGAACGCGCTGGTGACAAGCTGGACGTGAATCCCTCGATCGATCAGCAGCGGGATCATCAACTCGAGTTCACGATACCGGACGAGCGGGTCGCCTCCGACAATCGACAGGTGCAAGGGCTTAAGACGGTCGACGATTTCCAGGACGCCGTCTACGAGTTCCTGCCCCTTGCGATCGCGGAGACCTCGCAAAGTCATCCCTCCCCCCAAGTGCGCGTCATCATAGGCATAGCATCCGGGACAACGCAGAGGGCATTCGCGGGTAATCTCAATGGAAAGAGAAGGCCGCTCTCCATTGAGAATCTTGCGCCAGGCTCTAAGGATTTCTGAAGTCTTCATCGCGGTCCTCGTTCTTGCCTAAAGAAATTCCGCCGTTTTGCCCGGCAAGTATTTCAAGGCGGTCGAGGGTGCTCCCAGTGCCACCCGTCTTTCTGGAATAGATGTCGCCGCAGCGCTAAAGGCTTTCCGTAAAAAACCTCCCGATTGCGACCGGCGAGGGAGTGCATGGGGGAGAAACCATAAAAGCAAGTTGTATTGCGTTAATGTGAGTTTGCCATTATGCTGGGACCCATGCCAGAAATAATTCCGTCCCACCATTCGCGCCCTCGCCCCGGCGGCCGCAGTGCCCGCGTGGTTTCGACCGTGCTTGCGGCCACCCTCGACATTCTTATCGACCGCGGCTATCGTGGTTTTTCCATCTCCGAAGTGGCGCAACGATCCGGAGTCCACGAGACATCCATCTACCGGCGCTGGCAGACGAAAGCCCGACTGGTGAGCGAGGCAATCATCCGCTTCGCCGCGCGAAGCTCGCCCCCGGATGACACCGGCTCCTTTCGCGGAGACCTATATGCGCTGCTCCGCACTGTGGTGACCCGGTTGCACACGCCGCTGGGAGAAGCAATAGGCCAGCTCGTTGCATCGCAGGATCCGGATATCGCCACTCTGCGGCGGGAATATTGGAACAGCCGGCTGGAGACAGTACGGGAGCTCGTCATCCGAGCCCAGGCGCGGGGTGAAGTGCCCGCGTCTCTGGACCCCAGGTTTGTGTTGGAGATGTTATCAGGCCCTATGCTGCTCCGAGCTATCTCCGGGGAGATGGTTACGCCCCGCTACGTCAGGAAGCTAGTCGACCGGGTCGTACCGGTTCTCTCAATTAGAAACCCCTCGCGGTAACCCCTGCCAGCCGGTTCGCCGAAAAAGTCGTTTATCTTCCTTCAGCCAGTTGGCGTCTGACGGTCCTTTAGCCGCCACTTACCCGATCGTGGTATCCGCGGATGCCTCAATAGCGGCATTTTAAAAACTTAACGCAATTTGTCTTGCGTTAGTTATTTGCCCGTGCTAGTTTCGCTAACGCAATCGCAGTTGCATTAAACGAATTCCCACCAATGCAACCAGGCCCCGGGCCCTTTGGCAGGAGCGAGCGCGAGAAGCGCACGGCGCATATCGCGGCTCGGATCAGGCCGACCCAAACGGATTTCGAAAATATTTGAACGAGATGAAAGGAACAACGAATCATGAAAACGCAGAGTCACAACCTCCACGAGGTGTCACGCCGACCGATCAGCCTGAAGCACCTCGCCCGGGCGGCGGCGCTAGTCGCATTGAGTGTTTTGGCCGCTCCAACTGCATTGCACGCGCAATCACTGTCCTTCGCTGGTGCTCAGACCACCATTGCGAGCGGGTTCGGCGCACCCGTGGGGCTTACGGTCGATGGCGCCGGAAATATCTTCGTTGCCGTCAGTGGCGACGACCGCGTAGTTAAAATTTCTCCCGCCGGCGTTCAGACCACGGTGCCAGCCAGCGGGTTGAACAGTCCAAACGGAGTGGCCGTCGATGCCGCCGGCGATGTCTTCATCGCGGATCGATCGAATAACCGGGTGGTCGAGGTCACTCCCGGCGGCGTCGAGACCACGGTTCCGGCCAGCGGCCTGTCCCTCCCTGACGGGGTGGCCCTGGATGGATCGGGCAACCTCTTCATCGCGGACACGTTCAACAGCCGCGTGCTTGAATTGCCGTGGACAGGAACTACTTATGGCAGTCAGATCACGTGCCGGTCAACGTACACATACCCACCAGCTTGACATTGGATGGATCGGGAAATCTCTTCATCGCTGATACCAACGACAACCGGGTGGTGGAACTTCCGGCTGGGGGCGGCTCACAAATCACGGTGCCCGTAAGCGGACTCAACCAACCCCGAACCGTGGCGGTGGATGGGTCGGGTAACCTCTTCATTGCGGACCAAGGCAATAATCGGGTGGTCGAATTTAGCGCCTCCGGCGTTCAGACCACGGTAGCCGCCAGTGGCTTGTACTATGCATTCGGTGTGGCCGTGGATACACGAGGCGACCTTTTCGTTGCTGACACCGGCAACGGGCGGGTCGTGGAACTGGGTTTCGGCAGCGCCAACGTCTGCCCTGCCGGCCAAACAACCCCCGCTCCCTGCAGCAAGACCCTTACACTAAGCTATAACGTCACCGCGGGCGGCGCGCTGGGCACGCCCCAGGTGCTGACCCAGGGTGCGCCGAGCCTCGATTTCACACTGGCCTCCGGCAGCACCTGCACGGGTGCTGTCACGTCCGGCTCGACCTGCACCGTCGACGTGACCTTCACGCCCACTGCGCCGGGGACGCGCGCGGGCGCGGTTCAGATCACCGATGGCTCCGGGAATGTTCTGGCAGCGACCGCGATTTACGGCTTGGGTCAGGCTCCGGCCATCGCCTACAGTCCCAGCACACAGGCAGCGGTTGCGGCCACGGGAATCTCCTTACCAACCGGGATCGCGACGGACCAATTGGGCAACGTCTATATCGTAGACAGATACAACGGCCGCTTATTGAAAGTTACCCCCTCTAACGTTCAGACCACCGTCGCATCGGGATTAACTGCTCCGTGGGGTGTAGCCATAGATGGAGGAGGCAATATCTTCATCTCGAGCAGCCTTAACGACAACGTCCTTGAGATTTATGCCAGCGGCGGTCAGGCGACGCTTCCTACTACTGGGCTGAGTCAGCCTGAGGGCTTGGCAGTGGATGGAGCAGGTGATCTTTTCATCGCCGATAACTTCAACAGCCGGGTCGTGGAGATCACGCCTGCCGGAGTCCAAACCACGGTTCCGGCCACTGGCTTGGGACACCCTATAGGCGTAGCCGTAGATACGGCCGGTAACGTGTACATTGCGGATTCAACTCACGGCCAGGTTGTGGAGGTTACTCCTGCCGGAGTCCAGACCACGGTTCCGGCAAGCGGCCTGACTGCCCCGTTTGACGTGAAGGTAGACAGTGCGGGCAACGTCTACATCGCGGACATTAACATCCAGGGTGTGGTTCAGGTTTCGTCCGCTGGTGGCCAGGCCACCTTTCCTCTTAGCGGAAGCAGCGGAGTTTGGGGACCCCAGTCCCTGGCTCTGGATGCTGCGGGCGATGTGGTCGTTGGAGATGGCAACGGTAACGGCGTAGCGGAATTGCTGCGCTCGCAAATGCCGGCTCTCTCCTTCGGCACGACCCCCGTTTCCCAGACCAGCAGTCCGCAGTCCGTCACGATTCAGAACATCGGCAATCAGCCTCTGAATGCCGTCGCTCCCGGATTGAGCATCGGCGCGAACTTCGCGCAGGTGCCAGGTTCGGGCACGCCTGAAGATTGCACCAGCGGCTTTTCGCTTGTGCCCGGCGCAACCTGCAACCTGAGCATCAGCTTTGAACCGCAAGCAACGGGCTTGCTCGCGGGTTCAGCTGTGCTGACCGACAACGCGCTGAA
>DATJOA010000134.1:0-47386 GCA_035507635.1 Candidatus Acidiferrales bacterium | reverse complement strand
CTACCGCATTCTGGATCAGTCGACGGGCGAGATCGTGGAGACGGCGCGACGCACCGGCGCGCAGATTGCGGGGCCGATTCCGCTGCCCACGATGAAGAACAAGTACACGGTGCTGCGTTCGCCGCACGTGGACAAGAAGTCACGGGAGCAGTTTGAGATACGCACGCATAAGCGGCTGCTCGACATTCTCGAGCCGACGCAGCAGACGGTGGACGCGCTGATGAAGCTGGATCTGCCAGCGGGCGTGGATGTGGAGATCAAGGCGTTCGGGAAAGAGCACAAATAAGCTTTCTAGCTCTTAGCTTCTGGCTTTCAGCCAAGACGAAGAGCTTCCCAGCCTATAGCTACGAGCCACGCTGGGGATGGAGAAGGAAATGGCAACGAAGGTCGCGGGAATTTTGGGCAAGAAGGTCGGGATGACGCAGTTGTTTGACTCGAAGGGCGATGTCCGCCCGGTCACGGTGCTGCAGGCCGGTCCTTGCGTGGTGACACAACATAAGACCGCGGTGAAAGACGGATACGAAGCGGCGCAGATCGGACTGGTGGAGTTCGTGAAAGAGTCGCGGCTGACCAAGCCGGCCAAGGGACATCTGGCGAAAAACAACCTGCCGCCGGTGAAATTCATGCGGGAAGTTCCGCTCGAGGTCGAGGCTTCGGCCGAGGGCAACGGCGCGGTGAAAGTCGGGGACCGCGTGCTGGTTGAGATTTTTGATGGCGAGAAGTTCGTCGATATCGTCGGAGTCAGCAAGGGACGCGGGTTTCAGGGCGTGGTGAAGCGGCATCACTTCGGCGGCGGCCCGAAATCGCACGGTTCGATGTTCCAGATTACGGGATCGATTGGATCGTCAGCATTTCCGTCGCGCGTGTTCAAAGGCATGCGCATGTCGGGACACATGGGGAACGAGCAGGTGACGGTTCGCAACCTGCGCGTGCTGGGCGTCGACAAGGACGAAAATTTGCTGGTGGTGGAAGGTAGCGTGCCCGGACCGCAGGGCGGATACATCGTGATTACAAAGGCGAAGAAGCCGCCGCGAGAGCGTCGTGGATTCGCGGGTTCGGCGACGGTCGATCCGTTGAAGGCGGCGAAGAGGGCGGCGAAGAAGGCATAGGAGCAGTCGTTGGTCGTTAGCCGTTGGTCGTTGGCTAACCCCCAAGACGAAAGCAATATGGCAACGATTGATATTCACAATTTGAGCGGCGAGAAGGTCGGGACATTCGACCTCGCCGATGAGGTCTTCGGCGCGGTGAATGAAGATCTACTCTGGGAAGCGGTGAAGCACTACCGCGCCAGCCAACGCGCCGGAACGCACAAAACGAAGGCGCGCTGGGAAGTATCTGGCTCCGGCAAGAAGCTTTGGAAGCAGAAGGGCACGGGGCGCGCTCGAATCGGATCGATCCGGTCTCCGCTGTGGCGTCATGGCTCGACGGTGCATGGTCCGGTGCCGCGTTCGTATGATTACACCTTCCCGCGCAAGAAACTGCTGGGCGCGCTGCGCTCGGCTCTGGCGGCGAAGTACGCCGATGGGAAATTGATCATCGTGAATGCGTTCGACGTGAAGGAACCGAAGACGAAGGAGTTCCGCAAGGCGCTGGATGCGCTGAAGGTGGATTCGACGGTTCTGATCGTCGAGACTCCGAAGCACGAGAATCGCAATCTGGAATTGAGCGCCCGCAACATTACTGGGCTTGAAATCATTCGCGGCAATGAGGTGCATCCATATCATCTGCTGCGACATGATCGCGTGATCTTCTCGCATCCGGCGATCGAGAAACTGCAGATTTCGCTGAAGGGTTCGGTTTCGAAGAGGCAGCGCAAGTCGGGCGAAGGCGAAGATGAAGCGGCGAAGAAGCCAACACATGAGCGGCGGCGCCGGCAGCGTAATGAAAAAGCGGCGGAGGTGGCGTAATGAAGAGCGCATACCAGATCATTCGCCGGCCAGTGATTACCGAAAAAGGCCTTGCGATTAAGGAAAACCAGAACACGCTGGTGTTCCAGGTGGCTCCGAAGGCGACGAAGACGGAAATCAGGGAAGCGGTGCAGTCGATTTTCAAGGTGAAGGTGCATTCGGTACGCACGGCCACGTATCCGGGAAAAGAGCGGCGGCGCGGCAAGTTCGCGGGCTACCGCGCGGACTGGAAGAAAGCGTACGTGCGGCTGCGCTCGGGCGAGAAGATGCCGGAGTACGCGCAGAATCTGTAACGACCAAGAGTTGAGAGCAAAGTATGCCGATTAAAACATATAGACCGACGACGCAGACGCTGCGGTATCGAACGACGCTGGTCAACGACGACATTACGACGAAGAATCCGCACAAGCCGCTGGTCGAGCCGAAGCAGCGAACGGGCGGACGCCGCAACTCAGGCGACGTAACGATGCGATTCATGGGCGGCGGCCACAAGCGGAAGCTGCGCATCATCGACTTCAAGCGCGACAAGACCGGAATTCAGGCCGTGGTGCAGACGGTCGAATACGATCCGAATCGCTCTTCGCGAATCGCGCTGCTGGCATACGCGGATGGCGAGAAGCGGTACATCCTGCAACCGGAAGGGCTGAAGGTTGGACAGAAAGTGGTGAGCGGTCCCGATGCCGACATTCTTGTCGGGAATGCGCTGCCCCTGCGGAACATCCCGCCCGGTACGTTGATCCACAATCTGGAGTTGAAGCCGGGCAAGGGCGGACAGATGGTGCGCTCGGCGGGCGGTTCGGCACAGCTGGTCGCGAAGGAAGGGGATTACGCGCTGGTGAAGTTGCCTTCGGGCGAGACGCGCAAAGTTTCGCAGGACTGCATGGCGACGATCGGACAGGTCGGCAACATCGATCACGAGAACGTCACGATCGGCAAGGCAGGCCGGTCGCGGTGGCTGGGATGGCGTCCGCATAATCGCGGCGTGTCGATGAACCCGGTTGACCATCCGCATGGCGGCGGTGAAGGAAAAACGTCTGGTGGGCGGCATCCGGTAACCCCGTGGGGCCAGCCGACGCGTGGATACAAGACACGGAACAACAAGCGCACGGATAAGTTCATCGTGAGCCGGAGAAGTAAGTAGTTGTTAGCCGCAGGTCGTTAGTCGTTGGCCTAGTCGGCTCGGAATGACAGATTTTTTGCTAAGAGCTAGAAGCTAATAGCTAGAGGCTGATTTTATATGGCGCGTTCAACGAAGAAGGGCGCATTCGTCGATGGTTACCTGCTGACGCGGGTCGAACAGATGAATGCGCGCAACGACAAGAAAGTGCTGCGGACGTGGTCGCGGCGTTCGACGGTTGTCCCGGAGATGGTGGGGCACACGATCGCGGTGCACAACGGAAAAAAATTCATCCCGGTGTATGTGACCGAGAACATGGTGGGGCATAAGTTGGGTGAGTTCAGCTTCACGCGCACCTTCAAGGGGCACTCGATGAAGGCGGCGACGGAAGCTGCGGCGAAGCCGGCGGGCATTCCGGGCGGCCCAGGAGCACCGGCTCCGGCGGCGACATCGGCAGCGCCGGCGGCACCGAAGGCGTAACTAGCTGTGAGCTCTGAGCAATGAGCTGAGAGCCACGAGCAAAGATTGAGAACAATTATGGAATTTCGAGCAGAGCATCGATACGTACGAGTCTCGCCGCAGAAGGCGCGGCTGGTGCTGGACCTGATCAAGGGGCGGCGCGTGGAAGAAGCGCGCAATACCCTGATGTTCACCAAGAAGCGCGTGGCGGCGCATGTGGGCAAGCTGCTGCAGTCCGCGCTCGATAACGTGAACTTTCTCACGACGGAGAAGGGTCTGGATATCGAAATCGACAATCTGTACGTGAAGCGGGCAGTGGCGAACGATGGTCCGCGCATGAAGCGGATTCGTCCGGCGCCGCAAGGACGGGCGTACCGGTACCAGCGGCGTATCGCGCATATCGAGCTCGTGCTTGCGGAGCGCGGAAAAACCGCTGAGGCAGCGACCGTTGGCCGAGAAGAAGCCCCTGCTCCTGCGAAGACGCGGAGACGGGCTCCGGTGGCGAAGGGCGGCAGCAAGAAGAAAGCAGTCGCGAAATAAGTTTCGAGTTTCAAGTTTCGAGCAATCGTCACAACCGGGTCGAGAGGAAACTCGACGCTTGAAACTGGTTTAGGAGAAGCAATGGGACAAAAAGTCCATCCTTATGGTTTTCGGCTTGGATTCACGAAGCCGTGGAAGTCGCGCTGGTTTGCGGAGCGGGACTATGACAAGCAGTTGCACGAGGACGTGAAGCTGAAGAATGAGCTGAAGGACAAGCTCAAATCGGCGGGCGTGAGTGCGATTGAGATCGAGCGTCCGGGCAACAAGCTGCGCATCATTATCAAGACGGCGCGGCCCGGGATCATCATTGGGCGCAAGGGCGCGGAAATCGACAAGCTCAAGGCCGAGTTGCAGAAGCGGACGGGCGGCAAGGACATTTTTGTCGATATCCAGGAAGTGCACAAGCCGGAACTCGACGCGCAGCTCGTTTCGGAATCGATTGCGTTGCAACTGGAAAAGCGCGTGGGATTCCGGCGGGCGATGCGTAAGGCGGTGGATTCGGCGCTGCGCTTCGGGTGCAAGGGAATCAAGGTTCGCGTGAGCGGACGCTTGAATGGAAACGAAATCGCGCGATCGGAGTGGTATCTGCAGGGACGTTTGCCACTGCACACGCTGCGTGCGGACATTGATTTCGGGTTCACCGAGGCGCGCACCACGTATGGCGTGATCGGCGTGAAGTGTTGGGTATACAAGGGCGAGATCCTGCAGCAGAAGAAGCGCGAAGGACAGCAGCAGCCAGTCGCAGCGGGCGGATTCTAAGAACGTACTGAGAACCGAGAACAGAGAACTTCGTTATGTTGATGCCAAAGAAGGTGAAGTATCGGAAGCAGCAGCGCGGGCGCATGACAGGCAAGGCATGGCGCGGATCGACGCTGTCGTTCGGCGACTACGGGCTGAAGGTGCTGGAGCCGGGATGGATCACCGACCGGCAGATCGAGGCGAGCCGCGTGGCCATGACCCGCTTCGTGAAGCGCGGAGGAAAGATCTGGATCCGCGTGTTCCCCGATAAGCCTGTCACCAAAAAGCCGGCTGAAACCCGTATGGGCAAAGGCAAGGGTGCTCCGGATCACTGGGTTGCGGTCGTAAAGCCGGGCAAGATTTTGTTCGAAATGGAAGGCGTATCGCACCAGGATGCGAGCGAGGCGATGCGTCTGGCGTCGCACAAGCTGGCGCTTCGCACCACGCTGGTGAAACGCGAGGGCGCGCACTAAGAGCAGCTTTCAGCAGTCAGCTATCAGGGCTGACGGGAGCGAAACTGAGAGCTGAAAGCCGAGAGCTGAGAGCGAATTTATGAAGGTAGAAAAAATCAGAAACCTGACCGAAGAAGAACTGGTTCACCAGGAACGCGAAATGGCCGACCAGCTGTTCAAGCTGAAATTTCAGTTGAACATGGGACAGACGGAGAGCCTGAAGAAGATTCGCGGGCTGCGTAAAGATATTGCGCGCGTGAAAACGATCCTGGGTGAGCGCAAGCGCTCGGGCGCAACGGAGAAGCAATGATGGCGGAAACAACAGAGAAGGTGCGGGGCCGCCGCAAGGAAGTTGTCGGAGAAGTCGTCGCCAATCGCATGCAGAAGACGATTGTGGTCAAGGTGACGCGCAAGAAGTCGCATCCGTTTTACGGGCGGGTTATCGCGCGGAACAAGAAGTTCTATGCGCATGACGAGACGAACCAGGCGCATGTCGGCGACGTCGTGCGGATTGAAGAGACGCGTCCGCTGTCGAAACTGAAGCGGTGGACGTTGAAGGAGATCGTCCGCAAGGCGGCGCTGGTGCCGGAAGCGGCTACGGAAGTCGCCAGCTAGTAAGGATGCGAGCCAGACGCGCGCTTTGTTCGCCGCAAAGGACGCGGCGATTCGCGCGGCTCGCCTAGGTCCTTCGGCGCCAAAAGCAGGCGCCTCGGGATGACAAACGAGAGGGAGATTGCCATGGCTGTGATGATGAGAACGATGCTGGAGGTCGCCGACAATTCCGGCGCGCGCAAGCTGCAGATGATTCTGCCGCTGGGCGGGTCGACGGGATTGAACGCCGGGCTGGGCGACGTGATCACCGCGGCCGTGAAGGAATCTGCGCCCGAAGGCCAGGTGCAGAAGGGCAAGGTCGTGAAGGCGGTGATCGTAAGGACGCGCAAGGAGCATCGGCGGCGCGACGGAACCTACATCCGCTTCGATCAGAACGCAGCGGTGCTGATCAACGAAGCGGGCGAGCCGGTCGGAACGCGCGTGTTTGGCCCGGTGGCGAGGGAATTGCGAGAGAAGAAGTTCTTGAAGATTGTTTCACTCGCGCCAGAGGTTATATAGAAATTTTGTAATTTGGTAATCGGGTAATTTTGTAATTTGAAAGCCCGAACCAGCGTTAAATTGCAAACTTTTCAAATTACAAAATTACGAAATCAGGAATTGCAATGGCGACAGCAACGACAGCACACAAGAGAGTGGATATCCGGCGGAATGACACGGTGAAGGTCATCACCGGGCGCGACAAGGGCAAGGAAGGGCGCGTGCTGCGCGTGTTTCCGAACGATGCGAAGGTTCTGGTCGAACACGTGATGATGGTGAAGAAGCACGTGCGTCCAAATCCGCAGCAGAACATCAAGGGCGGCATCGCCGAGCAGGAGAGCCGGATCTCGATCTCGAATGTGCAACTGGTCTGCGCGACGTGCGGTCCGGTGCGGATCGGGCACGAATTGCGCGGAGACCGGAAGGTGCGCGTGTGCAAGAAGTGCGGAACGACACTGGAAAAATAGATTGGGTGATTGAGTCATTGTGCGATTGTTAAATCGCCCGGATCAGCAAATCACTCAATTCTCACGAACCGGTAAACGTCGAGTAAAAACGACAGGCCGAAACCGTGAGAGGAAGTTGACGAGACATGGCAAAAGACAAAAAAGGTCAGAAGGAAGCGGCGCCGGAGCAGAAGGGGCCGGACCAGCAGCGGCATAGCGCGAAAGAGCGTCCGCGGCTGCGGTTGAAGTTCGAAAAGGAAGTAGCGCCTTCGCTGTTGAAGGAACTGGAACTGAGCAACGTGATGGCGGTTCCGCGGCTGCACAAGATCGTCGTCAACATGGGAGTTGGCGAAGCGACGCAGAACGCCAAGGTGCTCGATCCGGCGGTGAACGAACTGGGACAGATCACGGGGCAGAAGCCGGTGGTCACGCGGGCGAAGAAATCGATCGCGGCGTTCAAGGTTCGCCAGGGACAATCGATTGGCGCGATGGTCACGCTCCGCGGGGATCGCATGTACGAGTTTTTCGACCGGCTGGTCAATATTGTTTTGCCGCGCGTGCGCGATTTCAAGGGCGTATCGAGCAAGTCATTCGACGGCCGCGGGAACTTTACGCTCGGCCTGCACGATCAGTTGATTTTTCCGGAAATTTCTTACGAGAAGGTCGACAAATTGAAGGGCATGAACGTCACGATCGTGACTACCGCCGCAAGCGACAATCAGGCGCGGTCGTTGCTGAAGCATTTGGGAATGCCGTTCAGGGCATGAGTTTCAGGTTTTTAAGTTTTGAAGTTTAGCTAGAAGCTAAGCGCTAGGAGCTGGTTTGGCAACTACAGCAAAACGAGTTAAGGACGCGAGAAAGCCCAAGTTTTCCACCCGCAAGCACAACCGCTGCAAGATCTGCGGACGACCGCGCGGCTACCTGCGCAAGTTCGGTATTTGCCGCTTGTGCTTCCGGCAACTGGCGCTGCGGGGAGAGATTCCCGGGGTTTCGAAGTCGTCCTGGTAGAAAGCGTCGTTGGCCATAAGTCGTTGGTCGTTCGCTCGTAGAGGCCAACGAGCTAGAGGCAAGCGTACCAACGACAGAGTTCAAGCTGCCGCAGGTTCTCCGCTGGACGCGGAGCGAACGGGTGGCTGGAGGAGAAGGAAACGATGAGGTTGACCGATCCGGTCGCAGACATGCTGACGCGAGTGCGGAACGCACTCCAGGCCCGGCACCAGAAAGTGGATGTTCCGGCTTCGCGGCTGAAGCTGGAGATCGCCCGCATCCTGAAAGAGGAGGGTTACATCTCCAACTTCAAGGCGACGGAAGAAGAGGGCCACAAGATCATCCGGATTTACCTGAAGTATGGCGTCAACAACGAGGCGGCCATCTCGAAGGCGGAGCGGGTGTCGCGCCCAGGGTGCCGCGTCTATGTGCGGCGCACCGAGATTCCGCGCGTGCTGGGCGGCATGGGGATTAACATCCTCACCACTCCGCGGGGCGTGATGACCGGGCGCCAGGCGCGCAAGGAAGGCGTGGGCGGCGAGTTGCTGTGCGAGATCTACTAAAAAGCAGCCGTCTGCCATCAGCCGTCAGCTTTCAGTAAGCGCGACGGTGCTGAGACGAAAAACTGATGGCTGAAAGCTGAAGGCTGAGAGCTGATTTATGTCACGAATTGGAAAAAAGCCGATCGCGATTCCCAAGGGAGTCACGGTCAAGATTGAAGGAAATACGGTCGCGGTGCAGGGGCCGAAGGGCAAGCTGGATACTCCGCTGCCGACCGGCATCAAGGTCGAGCAGAAGGATGGGCATCTGGTGGCGATCCGTGAGAACGACTCGCAGTCGGCCGTTCATGGGCTGGCTCGCGCGCTGGTTAACAACGCGGTCGAAGGCGTGACCAAAGGTTGGACTCGCGAACTCGAAATCGTCGGCATTGGATACCGCGCCGAGATGAAGGGCAAGCTGACCGTTGTCTTCAGCCTGGGGTATTCGCACCCGATCGAGTATCCGCTGCCGACGGGGGTCGATGCGGCGGTGGATCCGAAGCAGACGAAGGTCACTTTGACCGGCATCGATCGTCAGAAGGTGGGCCAGGTCGCTGCGGAAATGCGCGCGTTGCGTCCGCCGGATCCGTACAAGAATAAGGGCGTGCGCTATGCCGGCGAGCGTCTGAAGAAGAAGGTTGGAAAGACGGGCGCGAAGTAAACCGTCGTTAGTCGCTGGTCGTTAGTCGTTGGCTGGCGAGCGCAAATGAGAGTCGGATCCTGGGCTAACGACCACGGACCAACGACCAAGGACGAGTTTCATGCTGACGAAAACTTCAAAGAATCAGAAGCGCGGATTTAGTCACGACCGCATCCGCAAGAAATTGCAGGGCACGGCGGAACGGCCGCGGCTGAATGTGTACCGTTCGCTGAATCACATTTACGTTCAGGTGGTTGATGACCTGAACGGGAAGACGCTGGTTTCGGCCAGCACCGCCGAAGGGAAAAAGGAAGATCGCCGCACCGGCGGCAACGTCGCTTCCGCCAAGGCGGTCGGCAAGGCAATTGCCGAGCGCGCCAAGGAAAAGGGAGTGACCAAGGTTGTATTTGACCGCGGCGGATACATTTATCACGGGCGCGTGAAGGCTTTGGCCGATGCGGCGCGCGAAGCGGGGCTTAAATTTTAGAATTTGGTAATCGGGCAATTTTGTAATTTGAAAGTGCATCAGGTTTTCAATTACCAAATTTCCAAATTACACAATTACGAAATCAGGTTTCAGAATGCCAACAGTGATCAAGAAACTCGATGCAGGGGCATACCAGCTGAAGGATCAGGTGGTGGCCATCAACCGCGTGACGAAGGTGGTCAAGGGCGGCAAGAATCTCTCTTTTGCCGCGCTGGTGGTGGTGGGCGATCCCTCCGCCGGAGTCGTGGGTTACGGATCGGGCAAAGCAAAGGAAGTTCCACAAGCCATCCGCAAGGGAATTGAGTCGGCGAAGAAGAACCTGATGAAGGTGAACCTGACGCAGACCAGCATTGCGCACCTCGTGCTCGGGCGCTACGGGTCGGGGAAGGTTCTGCTGAAGCCAGCTCCGGAAGGAACGGGCGTAATCGCCGGCGGTGCCGTGCGAGCTGTGATGACCTCAGCGGGCGTACAGAACGTGCTCACGAAGTCGATTGGCACGACGAACCCGCACAACGTCATCAAGGCAACGTTCGATGCACTGAAGCAGCTGAAGAACAGAGAAAGTGTCGCGACTCTGCGGGGCAAGGTTGCGGAAGAACTCTAGTGCTCAGTAGTCAGTCAAGGATCTCGAGGTTTGGAAATGACGGCGAAGAAAACGGGTAGCGGAACGATCCAGATCAAGTGGGTGCGCTCTGCCATTTGTGCTCCGGAGAAACAGAAATTGGTGATCAAGGGGCTGGGATTCACGCGGCTGAATCAGGTGATCCAGCGTCCCGACACGCACGCGATTCGCGGGATGGTGGCAAAGGTGCCGCACCTGTTGGAGATCGTGGATTAAGGTTCAACCATGAATTTATCGAACATTCACAAACCGAAGAAGGCAACCGAAAGACGGAAGCGAGTGGGCCGCGGCATGGGCTCGGGCATGGGAAAGACTTCGACCCGTGGACACAAGGGGCAGCGTTCCCGCACGGGCTCGCGCATGATCCGCGGATTCGAAGGCGGCCAGATGCCACTGCACCGGCGCATGCCGAAGCGCGGATTCACCAATATTTTCCGCAAGGAATATAACATTGTGAGCCTGGAGCGGCTGGCGGAGCTTGGGGAGACGACGGTGAATCCCGAGGTGCTGCGGAAGGCTGGAGTGATCAAGACGAACCGTCCGGTAAAGATTCTGGGCGACGGGGAATTGAAGAGCGCGATCACGGTGAGCGCGCACAAGTTTTCGAAATCGGCGCAAGAGAAAATCACTAAAGCAGGCGGCAAGGTCGAGGTCTTGCAGTAATGTTTGAGAAGCTGGCGAACATCTTTCGGATTCCCGATCTGCGCAAGCGGATCATCTTCACGCTCGCAATGCTCTTTGTGTACCGGCTGGGCGGGCACTTGCCGACGCCGGGAATCGATACCGCCAAGCTGGAGCAGTTCTTCAATCAGAGCAGCACCGGCGGTTCCCTGCTCGGGTTTGTCGATCTATTCTCGGGTGGCCAGTTGCGCCGGATGACCATTTTTGCGTTGGGCATCATGCCCTACATTACGGCGTCGATCATTTTGCAGTTGCTGACCGTCGTCTATGAGCCTCTGGCTAAGCTGCAGAAGGAAGGCGAACTCGGGCGCAAGAAGATCACGCAGTGGACGCGCTATATCACCGTCATTCTCAGCGCGGTGCAGTCATTCGGCATTGCGTTTGGTCTGGAAAAGGGCGGCTTCTCCCTTCATCCCGGAATAAGTTTCGAGTTGATGACGATGCTCACGCTGACCGCGGGTAGTGTGTTCATCATGTGGCTGGGTGAACAGATTACGGAGCGTGGCGTCGGCAACGGCATGTCGCTGCTGATTTTTGCGGGCATTGTGGTCGGGTTGCCTCGAGGTGTCGTCGACTTGATCGACAAGGCGAAGAATTCGGCGTGGGGAGCGATGACGTTCCCGCTGATGGTGGGTCTGATCATCTTCATGCTCGTGGTGGTCGCGTTCATTGTCTATGTGGAACGCAGCGAACGGCGCATCCCAGTGCAGTACGCCAAGCGTGTGGTCGGCCGCAAAGTGATGGGCGGCCAATCCACGCACTTGCCACTGCGTGTGAACGCGGGCGGCGTCATGCCAGTCATCTTTGCCTCATCGATTCTGACGTTGCCGCAGACGGTCGGCTACGGGTTGAAGAACAGCCGATATTTCGGAGATCTGATCCGGCTGCTGGGATGGGGCGAGCCGCTGTATACGCTGTTGTATGCGATCGGCATCATCTTCTTCGCGTATTTTTATGTTTCGATCGTGTTCAATCCGAGTGAAGTCGCCGATAACATGCGCAAATACGGCGGATTTATTCCAGGCATCCGCCCCGGAAGGCGAACCGCGGACTTCATCAACGAAGTGCTGACGCGAATCACGCTGGTGGGTGCTTTGTATCTGATCATCATTTCGTTCATTCCGGAATGGATGATCGCCGGTATCCACCTGAACCACTTGCCGGGCGCCATGGGCCGATTCTTCGAAGGACTGCCCAACTGGGTAACGAACGGTCTGGGCGTGAGTTTCTATTTTGGTGGCACATCATTGCTGATTGTGGTCGGCGTCGCAATGGACACCGTGACGCAGATCGAGGCGCAATTGATCATGCGTCACTATGATGGATTTTCGCCGCGGAGCGGACGTGTGCGCGGCCGCAGGATTTGGTAGCGCGTAGTAGGGGTTGCTGCACCTCGGCTTAGATTGGGGCGCCGGGGAGATCGAGATCGGGAGGCTTTTGCCAAGCCGATGGCGCAGGAAACCCAGCGTGCAGTGGGTCCCGTGGTGCTGCTCGGACCACCGGGTGCCGGAAAGGGCACCCAATCCAAGCGCATCATGGAACGCTACGGAATTCCCCAGATATCTACGGGGGACTTGCTGAGGGAGCACGTCGTCCGGGGTACCGAGCTCGGGATGGCGGCGAAAGCGGTGATGGCGCGCGGCGAGCTGGTCTCCGACGATCTGGTTTGCAACATGGTGCGCGAGCGGCTCATGTTGCCGGATTGCGAGCGCGGCTACATTTTGGATGGTTTTCCCCGGACTGCAGCTCAGGCCGGGTGGCTCGATGCGTTGCTCGAGCAGGAGCTCTTTGACAACACGCGTCCGACGCGAGCGTGGCCAATTGTGATCCGGCTCGAGGTCGACTATAATCAGTTATTGCTCCGGATTACTGGACGACGTTCTTGTCCCACCTGTGGGCGGATCTATAACGTCCACTTCCAGCCGCCCCGCGTAGATGAAATCTGCGATGAAGCGCATGGGACGAAGCTGGTGGCCCGCAATGACGACCGGTTGGAAGTGATTCAGCCAAGACTCACGGCCTTTCAGGAGCAGACTCGCCCCGTGGCCGATTATTATCAGCGCACGGGCAGGTTGATCTCGGTGAATGGCGATCTGCCGGTGGACGATGTCACCGCGCAGATTTTCCAGATTCTGGAAGATCATCACGCATAAAGCATGGCGATCGTTTGCAAGTCGGCGGCGGAAATCGAGAAGATGCGGCACAGCGGCCACATTGTTCGCGAGGTTCTGGACTACGTCAAGAGTCTTGTGGCCCCCGGCGTCACGACGATGGACCTGGAGCGGGCCGCTGAAAAGAAGATTAAGGAACTCGGCGCGAAGCCGGCGTTCAAGGGTTATTACGATTATCCGTGTGTGTTGTGCACTTCGGTGAACGAAGAGATCGTGCACGGCATACCCTCGGAAAAGCGGGTGCTGAAAGAGGGGGATATTGTTTCGATTGATTGCGGCGCAGTGCTCGACGGATATTACGGCGATGCGGCTATCACGGTTCCGGTCGGAGATGGACTGAAACCAGAGTTGAAGAAACTGCTGGATGTAACCGAAGCCTCGCTGTATCGGGGGATTGAGGCCGCTCGGATCGGCAACTCGATTGGCGATGTCGGCGCGGCAGTTCAGGAGCACGTCGAAGCGGCAGGATTCAGCGTGGTACGCGAGTTTGTCGGACATGGGATCGGGACCCGGTTACACGAAGAGCCGCAGGTTCCGAATTTTGGCGCTCGGGGCCACGGCGCCCGGTTGCGAGAAGGGATGGTCATCGCAATCGAGCCGATGGTGAATTATGGCAAGCCTGAGACGCGAGTACTCGGAGATAAGTGGACTGCGGTCACGGCGGATGGCAGTTTTAGCGCGCATTTCGAGCATTGCGTTGCGGTGACGAAGGATGGTCCGGTGATTTTGACGCAGTAAAGCAGCTTCTAGCTTGCTAGCTCCTAGCTTCTGGCTAGTAGGGTTAGGAGATGGCTAGAAGCTAGTGGCTAGAAGCCAGGAGCTAATGAGCAAAGAGGACGCGATTGAAGTAATGGCGGTGGTTTTGGAACCGCTGCCGAATGCGATGTTCCGGGTCGAACTGGAAAACAAGCATCAGGTGCTCGCGCATGTTTCTGGAAAAATGCGCAAGAATTTCATCCGGATTCTCCCGGGAGACAAGGTCGCAGTGGAGCTCTCTCCGTACGACCTGAATCGCGGACGAATTGTTTATCGCTACAAATAAGAGATCTTGCCGGAGGCTGAGAGCCGACGGCTGAAGGCTGGGTTATGAAGGTTAGGGCATCGGTCAAGAAAATTTGTGACAAGTGCAAGATCATCCACCGGAAAGGCGTGGTGCGGGTGATCTGCGTGAACTCGAAACACAAGCAGCGCCAGGGATAAAAGCCAGCGATGAGCAATGAGCTTTGAGCAGCGAGTAAATCTTAAACGGTTTGGCTCAGTGCTCATCGCTCACCGCTCACTGCTAGTCGGAGGATTTAGAAACTCATGGCACGTATTGCAGGCGTGGATCTTCCCCGCCAAAAGCACATCAATATCGCGTTGACCTATATCTATGGGATCGGCCATCCCCGCGCTGGACGGATTCTCGACGAAGCGAAAGTCGAGCCGATGAAGAAGGTGCAGGACCTCAGCGAAGAAGAAGTCAACCGTATCCGTACGGTCATTGAGGCCGAGGGGTTGGTCGAAGGCGATCTGCGTAAGGAAGTCTCGATGAACATCAAGCGTCTCATCGAAATCGGCTCCTATCGCGGATTCCGCCACCGCCGGAACCTGCCAGTCCGCGGGCAGCGCACGCACACGAACGCCCGGACGCGTAAAGGTCCGCGCAAGGGAACCGTCGCACAGAAGAAGAAGGCGACAGCAAAGACATAAAGCGGTCGTCGGTCGTTGGCCACTGGTCGTTGGCCAAAACCGAAGATTTGCTAACGACTAGCGACCAAGGACGAGTTCAATGGCGAAACCAGCAGCAGCGGCCGGCACCGGATCCGCGCCGGAAAAAAAAGGCAAGAAGAAGACGTTCAAGAAGAAGGAGCGCAAACACGTTCCGCATGGAATCGCGTATGTGCAGGCATCCTTCAACAACACGATCGTGACCATCTCCGACATGAACGGGAACGTTCTGTCGTGGAAGAGTTCGGGATCGCTCGGTTTCCGCGGATCGCGCAAGGGAACTCCGTTTGCCGCGCAGCAGGCCGCATCGAACGCCGCGAACATGGCGCGCGATCACGGAGTTCGCAGTGTCGACGTGCGCGTCAGCGGTCCGGGGTCGGGCCGCGAGTCGGCCGTGCGCGCTCTTGCCGCCGCAGGAATTGAAGTGCGGTCGATCCGGGACGTTACGCCGATTCCGCACAACGGTTGCCGTCCTCCGAAAAGACGGAGAGTCTAGTTTCAAGGTTCGTGTTTCAAGTTTCGAGCGAATGCTCGAAGCCGATGATGAGCAGTCGAAACTGGAAACCTGAAACTCGAAACCGAATATTTCAACCGGGAGGAAGGGAAGCCAGTCCCGTAAACCGGTTATCGAAGGAGAAACATGGCGCGTTATACCGATGCAGTCTGCCGTCTATGCCGCCGCGAGGGCATGAAGCTGTTCCTCAAAGGCGCGAAGTGCTTCAGCGATAAGTGTCCGATCGAGAAGCGCAATTTTGCCCCTGGACAACATGGAAAGGACCGCAAGGCCAAGATTGTCGGGTACGGTCTCCAGTTGCGCGAGAAGCAGAAAGCCAAGCGCATCTACTTTACCCAGGAAGGCCAGTTCCGGAATTATTTCGAGAAGGCGGCGCGGTCCCGCGGCGTCACCGGCGAGAAGCTGCTGCAGCAGCTGGAACGTCGTCTCGACAATGTTGTCTTCCGGCTGGGCTTTGCGCAGTCGCGGCGCCAGGCACGCCAGCTCGTGCGTCATGGACACGTGGCCGTCGACAACCGCAAGGTCAACATTCCGTCGTATGAGGTCAGTGCGGGTGAAGAGGTCGCGATCCGCGAAAACAGCAAGAAGCTCACTGTTCTCGAAGCCGCGAAGGAATTCTCCAGCCATGGCACGCTGCCCAGCTGGCTGGAAGTTGATCGCGACAACTATAAGGGCCGGATCTTGAATCTGCCCAAGCGCGAAGATATTCAGCTGCCTGTCAATGAACAGTTGATCGTAGAGTTGTACAGCAAGTAAATTGAGTCATTAGCATCGGGCCATTGAGCGATTAAGAATCACCCAATCACCCGATCGCGAGATCACTCAATCGGTCCATCATTTCGAGCCAAATCAGCCTTTCCTGATGGCGACCTGAGTTGGGCCACTCAGCGAATCAGGATTGAGCCACACGGCCGAAGGAGAAACAAATGCTCTGGAAAGGCTTTCAGAAACCGAAACGTCTTGCAGTTGATCAGTCCACCCTCACCGACAAGTACGGCATTTTCTGGGCACAGCCGTTTGAGCGCGGATTCGGCACGACAGTCGGCAATGCTCTCCGCCGCGTGCTGCTGAGCTCGATTGAAGGAGCGGCCGTTACCGCCGTAAAGATGGAAGGCGTGCTGCACGAATTCCAGTCCATCCCCGGAGTGGTCGAGGACGCGACGGACATCATCCTCAACTTGAAGCAGATTCCGTTCAAGCTTGCCGGCGATGCGCCGAAGGCGATTTACTTGCGCGCCGATCAGCCAGGAGTGGTCACGAGCGGCATGATCGAAGCCGATGGGGACGTCGAAGTCCTCGACAAGGACGTCTACATCGCCACCGTCAGCGAAGGCGGCAAGCTCGACATGGAAATGCGCCTGAAGCGCGGCCGCGGGTACGTCTCCGCCGACAAGAATTTCGATGAGGATCTCGGTATCGGATTCATTCCGATCGATTCCGTGCACTCGCCAGTACGCAAGTGCAACTACACGGTCGAAGCGGCGCGTCTCGGACAAATCACGGACTACGACAAGCTCACGCTCGAAGTGTGGACCAACGGCTCCATCACGCCGGCTGATTCGATTGGCCTGGCGGCGAAGCTGCTGAAGGATCACATGAACATCTTCATCAACTTCGAGGAAGAGATCGAAACCGGCACCTCCGCGAGCGACGACCGCAAGCCCGAGATCCACAACGAGAACCTGAATCGTTCCGTTGAAGAGCTCGAGCTTTCAGTGCGCAGCTATAACTGCCTGAAGAATGCGAATATCCAGACGATCGGCGAACTCGTGCAGAAGACCGAAGCCGAAATGCTCAAGACGAAGAATTTTGGCCGCAAGTCGCTGAACGAGATCAAAGAGATTCTGTCTTCGATGGGATTGAGTCTCGGAATGAAGATCGACGAGCACGGAAACGCCGTGCCCGGACCGACATCGAACGTACCGTTGCCCGCCTCCGCTTACGGACCGGACGACCAGCTGTAAGAGACAGGTTCAAGTTTCGAGTTTCAGGTTTCGAGCTTCCGAGCTCGCCTGCTTACTCGAAACTTGAAACCCGAAACTAGAAACCGGGGTACACCCATGCGTCACAAAGTTGCAGGATACAAACTCGGACGGAACACGGCGCACCGGCGCTCGTTGCTCCGCAATCTGGTCACGTCGGTGATCCTGGAAGAGCGCATCGAAACCAGCGTTCCAAAGGCGAAGGCGGCGCGTCCGCTTGTCGAGAAGATGATCACGCTGGGCAAGCGCGGCGATCTCGCCGCTCGCCGTTTGGCTGCCGCCTACCTGATGACCGACGAAGCCGTGGTGAAGCTGTTCGATACAGTTGGGCCGCGCTTCGGAGATCGTGAGGGCGGATACACCCGCATCATCCGAACTCATTGGAACAAGGGCGATGGCGCCGATAAGGCGTTTCTCGAACTGCTCGGAAGCGAGAAAGTTCTCGACGAAAAGCGCGAGAAGCGCGCCGAGGCCCGGGCCAAGAAGGCCGCTGAAGCCAAAAAAGCGATGGAAGACGCGGAAGCACAAGCAGCCCACGACGGCGGAGTCGAGCCGGCCAAGGAAGACGACAAGAAGGAGTAGAATCGGCTTCCGGATTTTTAGGCACGGCCTGGCGCCGTGCCTTTTCTTTTGCTCAGATAAACCGCACCGCTACTGTACCGTGACCGTGAGATTGATCGTTTGTGTGGACCCATTCGCCTGCGCGTTGATCGGAATCGTGTACGTGCCTGCTGGCGTGCCGTGGTTTCCATTGCTTGCGCTATTGCCGCCACAGCTGGGCATCAGGAATAGGAATGCGAAGATCAGTCCGAAAGCTAGCCTGGTTCGGCGACCACAAAACAGAGTCAAAAGAAACCCGAGAGCCCCCGCAACAACCAGCCACGTGCCGGGGAACGGTCCGGGCATACCTGTTCTAGCAGGGAGACCCATTGCAGGTGCCGCTCCTGCTGTCTGGATCGTGACAGTCG
This sequence comes from Candidatus Acidiferrales bacterium, assembly GCA_035507635.1. Classification (GTDB taxonomy): domain Bacteria; phylum Acidobacteriota; class Terriglobia; order Terriglobales; family Acidobacteriaceae; genus Sulfotelmatobacter. Next base: position 29,337 of record DATJOA010000134.1, on the reverse strand, counting down.
CTGTTCCCGTCGCGGTTCCGCTCAGCATCACGGTATCAGGAGAGATTGTGCATGTGACGTTCGGCGGAGCGGTGCCGCATGTCAGCATCACAGTCTGGCTCTGGGCCGTTCCGGGCGTGAGCGTCAACGGGAAGATCGCAGCTTGGCCAGCCGTGACTGTCGCACTGGAGCCCTGTGTAGGAGCGACGGTAAACGGATTTGCGTTGACTACCTGCACCAGCGCCGTGCTGGAGCCTCCAGCAAAGAATCGGTCGCCCGAGTAAGACGCGATCAAGGCGTTGTCCCCGACGGGCAGGGTAAGTGTCGAGATCGACGCGGAGCCGCTGCTCAGAGTTGCAGAACCGAGACTCGTTGAACCATTCAGAAACGTGACTGTTCCAGTGGGCACTCCGGAACCGCTCATCGGAGTCACTGTCGCTGTAAGTTGCACGGTTTGACCACTGGCCGCCGGATTCAACGAGCTCACCAAGGCTACATTCGCCGCGGCCGGAACGATTCCGGTTTCATTCAGAAAGACGAGAACCGAAGCGGTCGTAAATCCTATGGGCATTTCGACCACCACATCGGGTAACCCGTCTCCATTCAGGTCGCCAACAGCCATTGCAAACGGTCCCGACCCACCCGAAATCGAGCCAAAGCGAATTGGAGCTTGAAACGTTCCGTCCCCATTTCCGAGCAGAATCTCGACGGAAGTAGAGAATGCTACAACCAGATCGGGATGGCCGTCCTGATTCATGTCGGCAATCGCGACGGCCGTCGGGTTCGGATCGACCGAATAGCTGACTGGGGCCTGAAACGTTCCATCCCCGTTACCGAGCAGCACGACAACATCCGCTCCGGATGCGACATTGTCGACTCCCACGAGATCAAGCTTGCCGTCGGCATTAAGGTCGCCAATGGAAACGTTAACGACATTCGTGAACGTGTATGGCAGGCTAGTCGACGTGAGTGTGCCATTGGCGTTGCCGAGAGCTACCGTGATGCTCTGATTCTGGGGAACGACGATGTCGTCTCGACCATCCCCATTCAGATCTCCGATCACGGGCTGGAGTCCGCGTGGAGCCCCGGCGGCCAGGGAGTAAGTGAAATTTCCGGAGCCATCGCCAAGCCCCATTGTGGCTGAACTAGGTGACGTCTGAACCAGATCCGGATTGCCGTCTCCGTTGAAGTCACCCGTGGCGATATATTGGAGCGCTGAGGCGAACGAACTCGAATCGCGTTCTGCCTGAAAAGTGCCATTGCCGTTTCCGAGAAACACGGCTGTCGCGGTATTCCCGAGGCTCAAATTCACGTTGGTCACGGCTGCGATATCGGCGTGTCCGTCATGATTGAAATCGCCGGAGGTAATGCCGAAACCAGCATTCCCCATGAAACTGCCCAATGTGAATGTACCGTCCCCATTCCCGAAACCGAGCGTGTTATTCAGGCCCGTTGCAAAATCGAGTTTGCCGTCTTCATTGAAATCCGAGAGGACCAAAGATGTTGAGACCGATTCCAAAGACCCCGGCAGGTTTCCCACCGAATAGCTGCGGGCGGCGCGGAAGGTGCCGTCGCCGTTGCCATTCAATGTGCTGACGTCGTTGTTGCCGTAATTAGCCGTCGCCAGATCAATTTTTCCGTCGCCATTGAAATCGCCGGAGACGATTCCTTCCGGACTACCGGCAACGAAATCCATTGATGCCTGCAACGTGCCATTGCCGTTTCCCAGGAGAATATGCACGAGACCGATCTGATCGCTCAGTGCGACATCAGGCTTGCCGTCTCCATTGAAATCAGCCACAACGGCGGTGTAGGGGCTGGACGCGCCGCCATAAGTTACGGGTAGGGAAAAAGTGCCGTCTCCATTTCCGAGCAGAACAGAAAGGGCAGGCTGAGGATTCTGGGACGCATATGAATTGGCGATCACAAGGTCGGCCTTTTTATCGAGATTCAGGTCAGCGACAGTAAGGCCAAGCACGTTCGATGAGAGCGTGTAACTACTTCCTGCGTGAAAAGTGCCGTCGCCGTTGCCGAGCAGGATTGAGACTTTGTTCGGATTTCCATTCGTTATGGCCAAGTCAAGCTTACTATCGCCGTTGAAGTCCGCAGACGCGATCCCAAACGCAAAGGTGCCGAGGGAAAAAGTCAGAGGAGACTGGAAGGTGCCATCGCCATTGCCGAGCAGAACATCCACGCCCGATGAATTCGTGATCGCCAGATCGAGCTTCCCATCGGCATTGAAATCGCCGGCTACCAGCATGTTTGGGGCGGCGCTCGTTGGATAACTGGAGGCTGTCTGAAAGGTTCCATCTCCGTTCCCGAGAAGAACGCATGCGACATTTGCAGCGCTGTTTCCGCACGGAACCACCGCGAGATCGATCTTGCCGTCACCATTGAAGTCTCCGGCAACGACGTCGCTCGGCGCAGTGCCAAAAGTGTAGGTGCTGCCTGTGCGAAACGTTCCGTTGCCATTGTTGAGCAAAACGGTGATCGTGGCATCGATGTTATTAGCGGTGACCAGGTCAGGTTTACCGTCGCCGTTGAAATCAGCGGTGGCCAGATTGCGGGGTCCTTTTCCAACTGGGTACGAACCAGCGGTAAGCAGATTGACCTGCGCGCCCGCCGGCACCACACTGGACCAGAGCGCGAGCACCAAAAACGCACCACAGGTCGACAGGCGCGCCATTGCGTTCCTCCTGGGACAGCCGCTGAGATTGTGGCCCGGAGGGGCTGGCGTGTCAACGACTTCGGCAGGAGGGTTCCGCAGCCGTACATGTCCGGTCGTGTCTCACGCTGGTAATCTTGCGGGTGCTTCTGCCACCTCCTTAAACTTTCTCTAATGGGTTCGTTCTCCAAAACACAGATTGGGATTGCCGTCGGCACAGGTGCTGTTCTGGTGTTGGCGTTTGTCGGCTATTTGTGGTGGCTTAGCAATCAGGGGCCGGTGCTCGAGAGGTCAGTAGATCGCGACCCTCTGACCGGGCTTCCGGTCAGCATCAAGATGAATCCTCTTCGCGACCGGTCTACCGAAAAGGCAGCCAGCAAGTTTTTGCATGAGATTCGCGACGGGAACTGCGATGAGGTGCTAAACAAGTGGGAGCATGACTATCATCGCAAATACGCTCACTTCATTTGTAATTCCGAAGCACAGCACCAGCTGCTCGCCTGGCAATTGGTAGATTGGGAAGAAAGTCCCCCCTTCATCATCCTGCACTATCGAGGCACCCGAAAGAACGGTCCCGGACAAGCCGGAACCTATCAGGACTTCTTTAGCGTCACGACCGAAAAGGAAGGCGGAGAGCCCGTCGTGACCAAATACACCCCGTTTAACTGACCACATCTCATTCTTTCTCCACGGGCAGATTGGCTCATGTTTCCGGGCAGATTCCTGCGCCTCGAGATGGTCGTGATAAAACTCTTCTATGCCTGCAAGTTCTCGGGCGACTGAGCCTTCGGCCGCGCGCAATATCTATTCCTTTGGAATTACGTCGTTCTTTAACGACACCGCAACCGAGATGGCGTATTGGGTGCTGCCGGCATTTCTCGTTTCGCTCGGTGCCGGGCCTGCGAAGTTAGGGGTGATCGAAGGAATCGCCGAGAGCGTCGCGTCATTCGGCCAACTCTTCTCCGGATATCTCAGCGATCGGCTTGAACGGCGGAAGCCGCTTGTGGTCGCCGGATATTTTATTGCGAATGCAGTGAAGCCCCTTCTCGCGATCGCGACGGCATGGTGGCACATTCTGATCATTCGTTTCGCCGACAGGGCATCCAAAGGACTGCGCAGCGCGCCGCGCGATGTGATGGTGGCGGAATCGGTTGGAAAGCAACGCCTCGGTTCTGCCTATGGATTGATTCAGTCTCTCGATTCTGCCGGGGCGATCGCGGGCCCTTTGGCCGCGCTTGTGCTTCTGGCGCACTACAGTATCCGGAGCGTCTTCTGGGCGGCTGCGGTCCCGGGAGCGCTTGCGGTGCTCGTCGCCGCGATTGGCGTTCGCGAGACGAAGCGCAAATCGCCTGAAGAGGTGAGCTCTGAGACGGCGGTAAAAGCAGTGGTTTCTCCGGATGAAGCGGAAAAAGAGTTGCCTGGCGCTTTCTACGCGGTTCTCATTGCGGTGACGACTTTCTCGCTGGGAAATTCGAGCGACATGTTCCTGGTCATGCGTGCGCAGAGCGTCGGTATTGTAGTCAAACTTGCGCCCCTGCTTGGACTCGTTTTTAATGTGACGTATACGCTCGGATCGTGGCCTGCAGGATGGCTGAGCGATCGTTATTCGCGACGTTGGATCGCTGCCGCGGGATACATGATCTTTGCGGGTGTTTATTATGTTTTCGGCCGGGCTCCCTCGACCCTCGCAATTTGGATCAGCATGGCGATCTATGGCGTCTATTACGCGCTCACGCAGCCGGTGCTAAAGGCGCTTATTGTAGGCACGGTCGCGCAGGAAATTCGAGGGCGCGCATTAGGGATTTACTTCTTTCTGACTAGCATCTCCGCACTTGCCGCCAGCTTGATCACCGGCGAATTGTGGAAGCGCCTCGGCCCGGCGATTCCGTTCTATCTGTCGGCGGGTCTCGCAGCTTTATCGGCAATAATGCTAGTGTTCATCCCCAGTGGAAAGCCATCAACGAAGTGAGGGGCACAGTCCCAAAACGTGTGCCCCTCATTCCATTCTAAAGTTGCAAACACTATAGACTTGCACCGCCGCCATCCGATTCTGGCTTGGCTGTTCCGTTTTTGATCGCATCATCGAGCAGTGACTTCATGTGGACGTTTGCTTGGTCGGCTATTGCGGCCTGCTGCTCGCCAAGTTTCGCCTGTTCGGCGCCAAGCTTCGCTTGCTGCTCGCCTAACTCTGCCTGCTGTTCCCCGAATTTCGATTGCTGCTCGCCTGCTTGCGATTGAAGGTCGCCAATCTTGCTTTGCAATTCTCCGATTTCCGACTGAAGGTCGCCGACCTGATCCATGGTTGCGCTTGATCCAAGCTTTTGGAGCTTAGCTTTGAGCTGGTCAAGCGTGGCAGTCATGTCCGGGATATTTACACGCACCTGCTCCATTTTTGTGCCCAGCGCTTCCTGCCGTTTGCCAAGCTCTTCCTGTTGTTTTCCGAGTGCCTCCTGCTTTTGACTGAGATCTTCCTGTGGAGCCCAGAGCTTGCGGGCGCGATCGATTGTGGACTGGTCGCGGATAATGTAGGACTTCTCGTCAATCTGGAACCATATGAAATCGCCGGGAATTTTCTTTTTCAGATTTTCGGCGTGTCTGGCATCACCCGAGCTTCCGGACATGGTCACCGCATCGCTTTTTCCGGAGACGATTACAAAACGTAAATCGTCATCATCGTTGCCGTACGCGGCCGAATAACCTCCGCCGGACGAGCTATTAGCTTGGCCAGATAACACCGCCGACGCGACGGGAGCGACGGCCGAAGCCGATGCGCCATCCATTGGCTCCTCAGTTACTGCAGGCGCAACTTGCGAAGACGACGCGGCTGGCTGTGCCGAAGCTTGCACCGCGTGCTGTTGCTGCGAGATTGCATACGCCACCTTGTCGTTCCGGATTACAGCATGCGCCGACGCCGCAACGTAGACGACCGGGACGACGATTGCGACGATGCCGATTGCCGCCGATTTCTTCAGAGTCATGGTAACTGCTCCTTTCCACGCGAGAATGTTTTGGATTCTTTCTTCGGACGGACCACCCTTTGCCATGGAGACGACCTGCCAGCGGATACGTCCGTGCGAGGCATGCACGCTTTCCAAGAATTCCATCAGCGCTCTGGCATACTCGTGGCGATCCGCTCCGGACGACAAAGCTGCTTCATCGCTGGCCTGTTCCGCCAGGCCTTCGAGATGCCGATGCAGCCACCATGCCAACGGACTGAACCAGAAAATGGCGCGATGCAGAAGAGAGAGCATGTGTGTAAGCGCGTCGTGGCGCGCAATATGCGAGACCTCATGCTCCAGCACGGCGTCGAGTTTTGCGTCGCTCCATTCGCGCCAGTTTGCGGGAAGCAAGACCAGGGGATGCAGAATTCCCATCGTGAGTGGCACGCAGATCGAACCTGACTCGAAGATCCGGGGAACCGTGTTCACTTTGTATCGTTGCGCGAGGTCTGCGAGGCGCGACAGTTCCGGATCCGTGATTTCCGATGAAGATCGAGCAAGTCCAACCGCAAAAGCGAGGCCGACGCCGATGCGAAGCAGTAAAAAGAGCATTGTGGCGAGATAGAGGGCCGATACACTCTCCTTCCAATACAGACTCCGTTCGGCGAGACCTGGCGAGTCCGCATACCTAGGCGCCGATTGTGGGGTATATGCTGTCCGCTCCCTATCGGTGCTGGCAATACTCGCCTTCATGTCCTTAGGATGGCGCTCAACACTGCCTAATGGCCCGGTGCGGCTCGTCGGTGCGGCGCCAGGAACAACGACTCGTGGAATCGGCACTCCGAGCGATGGCAGCATCAGCGTCAGACCGGGCATCGCAAGGGCCAAATACAAGACCCATCTCCACGCATGTAAGCGAAACGAGGGAGATTTCGCACGGAACAGATACAACGCGACTCCCGCGGTTGCAGCTACGGCAAGAGTGCGAGCCGCAGAGACCGCAAGTTGCACGACGAAACTATCGACTCCGGACGTGTTGAATGCCATAAAATCCCCTCTTCAACGTTGCTTCGAACCGGCCTTGCGCGTCGCCTGACTTTCATTCTCGGCGATCTTGCGGGCGAGACGCTCCAACTGCTTGCGATCGAGAACGTCGCCGTCCACCATCCCAAGAACCAATTGTTCGGCCGAGCCCCCGCAGAACCGGTCAATGATGCTCTTGACCGCGCGCACGGCAACATTCTGGCGTACATCCGCGGCGCGGTAAATGAACGTGCGCCCCCGGACCTCATGGGTCACAAATCCTTTTTGCTCCAGGCGACGCAGCACCGTGCGAATTGTGGAGTCCTTCATCGGGCGCGTAGGAGCCAGGGCTTCCCGGCAAGCCTCTGCAGTTGAGGGACCGTGCGTCCATATGAAATCCATTACTGCCTGTTCGACATTTCCCAAGGTATTTAGACGTGCTTTGTGAGTGTTAGTCATTGTAGCGTTACAATATGTAACAGTAGTCGGAGAGATCTGTCAAGAGGCTAAAGAACGGCTAACGCCGGGAGAGAAGAAACAAGAGGATTTGCGCGGCGATGCCAGCGCTCGTATCAAGCACGACATCCTGCCAGCGTCCAGTTCTTGAAGGCAAGAAAGTCTGGTGCCATTCGTCGAGGCTAGCTACCAGGGCCGTTCCAAAGACAGCAATGCTTGCCCAGCGGAGCGTCCACTTCGGTCCTCCGGGCGCTCGCAGCGTGCTCCTAAATGCCCGGAACAGCAAAATGCAAAGCAGGCCGTAACCGAAGACGTGTCCGGCCTTGCGAATGTAGTGATGCCAGACCTCGAATGCAGGATGGTTCACGCCGAAGAAGAAGTGCAACAGCGGATACAGAATCCTGCTGGTATTGGCGGAAGAAAGATAGGACGTCGATTCGATCGCGATGACGATTAACCAAAGAATCGCCGCGATCCAGGCCTTGAGCACTTCGTGCTGATCGGACTTCAAGCGTTATCTGGCCTTGCGAGTATCCGCAGGGGATGTGGCGACGCGGGAAACCGTAGCGTCGCTGTGGCTGAGCCAAGAGACCGCAATCCGCACCAAGGCCTCGCCCTATTCGATAGCATAGTTGGGAGCCTCGCGAGTGATCATAACGTCGTGGACGTGAGACTCGCGCAGCCCGGCGCCGCTGATTCGCACGAAGCGCGTCTTCTGTAGCAACTCGGGGATCGTCGAGCAGCCGCAATATCCCATACCCGATTTCAATCCACCGACCATTTGGTAGATGATCATCGCGACCGAACCGCGGTATGGAACTCGTCCCTCAATGCCTTCGGGGACAAGCTTCGCAAGACGATTCGACTCGCCGTCAGGAGCCGATACCGACGCACTGGAATCGCTGTCGGCACTTTGGAAATAGCGCTCACTCGATCCCTGTGCCATCGCGCCGAGCGATCCCATGCCGCGATACGACTTGAACGAACGGCCTTGATAGAGAATCAACTCGCCGGGGCTCTCGTCTGTTCCGGCAAAAAGCGATCCGATCATCACCGCGCTTGCTCCCGCAGCCAAGGCTTTCGTGACGTCGCCGGAATATTTGATTCCACCATCGGCGATGATGGGAACCCCGGAATCCTTTGTCGCACGATAGGCTTCGGCAATCGCCGTAATCTGCGGAACGCCCGCGCCGGTAACGACGCGGGTGGTGCAGATCGATCCTGGGCCGATACCAACCTTGATTCCATCCGCGCCGGCGCGCGCTAATTCACAGGCACCGTCGAAGGTAGCGACGTTGCCGGCGAGCAGTTCAACTTCGGGCAACTTCGACTTGACCAGCTTCACTGCTTCGAGCACTTTCGACGAATGTCCGTGCGCGCTGTCGATGGCGAGAACGTCGACTTTGGCTTCGGCAAGTTCCTGTGCGCGCTCAAGGAAGTCTCCTGTGGCCCCGATCGCGGCACCGACACGAAGCCGTCCGTGGGAATCTTTCGCGGCATTCGGATACTTCAACTTCTTCTGGATGTCCTTAACCGTAATTAACCCTTTGAGGTTGTATTTGTCATCGACCACCAGCAGCTTTTCAACACGATGCTGATGAAGGATTTTCTCGGCTTCGTCCAGAGTAGTTCCGACCGGGACGGTGATGAGATTTTTCTTCGTCATCACATTGTCGATCGGAATATCGAATCGCGTTTCGAAGCGAAGATCCCGGTTGGTGAGAATGCCGACCAGCTTGCCATTCTCGGTGATCGGCACACCGGAGATCTTGTATTTGCGCATCACCTCGAGCGCATCCGAAACCCTGTCGGTGGGATGCATCGTCACCGGATCGACGATCATCCCACTTTCCGACCGCTTTACTTTGTCAACCTCGTTGGCTTGCTGGTCGACGGTCAGATTCCGATGGATGATGCCAATGCCGCCCTGTTGCGCCAGCGCGATCGCCATGTGCGATTCGGTGACAGTGTCCATCGCTGAACTCACGATCGGGATATTCAGACTGATCTTGCGTGTCAAATGCGTCTGCGTGCTGGCGTTCGCCGGGACTACATCCGAACGCGCCGGGAGTAGAAGGACGTCGTCGAAAGTGAGAGCTTCTGGAACAGGAAAATGAATCATGATGTTCTCGGGATATCGCGAGATGCCTGGTAAACCCTCATTCTAGAGACGGCGAGGGGATTGAGGCAAATCGGCGAGAAGACCTTTCAGTTTACCGTCAACGACGCCGTGACCCTGCCTAAGTTGCCCGCCACGTTGTCGCGAACTACAAAGCGGACGTTGTATTGTCCGGGAGGGAGTTCGAGCGCGTTGCGAAATCCGACGCCGGAACGCGCCGATGCAAGCTGATTTTGAGGTATCGGCCGCGTGAAGCTTTTAGCGGCCTGACCGGCTTCCTTGCCATTCTTTCTTGTCGTAGGCGAGAGCTACGAAATCAAAGTTCAACTGATCTCGTCCCGCTGGATCAAAGCTCAAACTTCCCGCCGGCATGTGGGCGAAGAACACGACCTTATTTCCTGGTGCGGCCGTCCTCGGCAAAGGCGATAGCGATCTCACGATTGTTCATTCCGCTTCCGCCGAGTCGGAGCCCAAGGTTGAGTTCCGCTCACATTTGCGCGCATGTGTTGCGGGAGCTACGTAGCTGGGCGTCGTTGAACCGCCGGCCCGTCGCGCCTCTGGGCTACTGAAGGAATACCGAGCAGGATAATTAGTAAAACAGGGGTGAATCGCACCGGAACATAACGCGCTCCAGGGGGATTGCGGTGAGAATTGTACCCCCGGGTGTCAGCAAAAGTTGTCAAAAATACGCACGAAACGGGCTCCAAATGCGGTTCGAACGGCCGTTTGTCTTTTAGGCAACAGGGGCGTATATTAGAAAACTGAGAACTGCTGTGTACCGGCATTTGGCGAAGCACACCAGTGGGCGCAAGCCCACTTTTTAGTTGGAGCCCCGCGGTGTTGCAGCCATCCGCCAGTAAGTTATTGGATTCATGGCGCTTGACGTTGAACGTGTGCGGCAGATTGCGGACCGCGTCGCTGCCTCCAGTGGACTCGAGATTGTAGAGATCGAGTTTCTTGGCGGAGGCAAGGCCCGCATGCTGCGCGTTTTCCTCGACAGGGCGGCAGCAGGAAACGATCCGCTGGCCGGAGTCACGCACGAAGATTGCGCGATCTTCAGCCGCGAGTTTGGCACGATTCTCGATGTGGAGGATCTTGTGCCCGGATCGTACACGCTGGAGGTTTCATCGCCCGGATTGGATCGGAAGTTGGTGAAAGCCGCTGACTTCACACGGTTCACCGGAAGCCGCATGAAGCTGACGACCTGGCAGCCGGTAGATAATAATCGGCATTTTGAGGGACGTCTGGAAAGTTTTCAGGACGGCCGGTTGACGCTGGACCTGAGCGTTGCCAGCCACAAGTCGCGCAAGAAAATGGGCGACGCGGCGGGCAAGAAGGTTGAAATCGAATTCGCCAACGTAGAGAAGGCGAATCTGGTACCAGAGATCTGAGTCATGAGTGGTAGGTTGGGTCGGCATTTCTTAGTGACGCTGCAACTGACCACTGGGAACTGATTTATGGCTAGCGAGCTCTACAACACGATCGACGCACTGAGCCGGGAAAAAGGGATTGATCCGCAGATTGTGGTCAGCGCGGTGGAAGATGCCATTGTTATGGCCACGCGCAAGTACTACAAGTCGCAGGAGAATCTCCGCGCCAAGCTCGACAAGGACACCGGGAAAATCAGCGCCTTCGCCGTTAAGACCGTGGTGGAGACTCCGGAGCAGGTGGAAGACCCCAACCTGCAGATCACGGTCGAAGACGCGCGCAAGGTCGATCCTACGCTGGAAGTTGGCGGAGAGTTGCAGATTCCCAAGCCGACGGAAGGAATTCTTGGCCGCATCGCAGCGCAGCTTGCCAAGCAAGTGATCTTTCAAAAAGTGCGCGAGGCCGAGCGTGACACCGTTTACAACGAATACATTGGCCGCGTCGGCGAGATCGTCAATGCCACGGTGAAACGCGTCGAGGGTCCGGATGTGATCTTCGATATCGGCAAAGCTGAAGCGCGCATGCCGCGCAAAGAGCAGTCACGGCTGGAATCGTTTGCTGTCGGTGAAAGAGTACGCGTCGTGATCGCACGCGTGGAGCGCGCAGCGAAGGGCCCTGGAGTTGTCGTATCCCGAGCGGCGCCGGAACTCGTGCAGCACCTGTTTCAGACGGAAGTTCCTGAAATCTATGACGGCACGGTGGTGATACGTGCCATTGCTCGTGAAGCTGGCGAGCGCACGAAGATCGCCGTCATGTCGAAGGACAAGGATGTAGATGCGGTCGGCGCCTGCGTCGGCATGAAAGGTATGCGCGTGCAGTCGATCATCCGCGAACTTCGCGGCGAAAAGATCGACATTATCGAGTTCCATGAAGACCCGGTAACTTTTGCGGAGAAGGCTCTGCAGCCGGCCAAGGTCAGCCGTGTCACGGTGGTCGACAGCTCGGAGAAGCATCTGGAAGTCGTGGTTGACGACAGCCAGCTCTCGCTTGCCATCGGCAAAAAAGGCCAGAATGTCCGACTAGCCGCCAAGCTGCTGGGATGGAAGATCGACATCAAGAGCGAGGAAGAGAAGCGCCAGGAAGTCGAACAGCAAATGGCTGCCATGGCTCCGCAGGCTACGACTCCGCTCGAGAACGTTCCGGGATTAGGGGAAGGCCTGGTCGAAAAGCTCAGTGCCGCTGGCGTGACTACGGTGGAAGCCTTAGCTGACATGACTCCGGAACAGCTCGAAGCCATCGAAGGTATCGGGCCCAAGACGGTAGAAAAAATCAGCCTAGCAGTGAATAATTACTTTGCGAGCCTCGACGCTGCGGCTGAAGGGGGCGCTGAAACAGCCGACGCGGCGGGCATTGAAGGCGAGGCGGCGACAGAACAGGGTGAATCCGCCGCGCCAGTCGCCGAAGAATCGGCCGCGGCCGGAGCAGCTGAATCCGATCAAGCGCATGAAGAAGATCCGGAGCAGAAGACGACCTCAGCTCCAGAAACAACCGAATAATCATGGCACGCGCAAATACATTCGATCGTATGCGAGTGCTACAACAACCTGACTCCGTGAGGGCTGCGATGAAGACCTAACGCGGGGAAAAGAAAGGCCGGATGAGTAAGGTTCGAATCAACGATCTCGCCAGAGAACTGGAAGTCAAAAGCAAGGCCATCCTTGACGCGCTTCCGCATGTCGGGGTGACGGAAAAGAAGACGCATTCCAGTTCGCTGGAGGAGCACGAGGCAGAAAAAGTGCGAGCCCATATCCGCGGCTCGGCTGAATCCCAGAGTTCGTCTGCGCGGACCGCGCGCCCGCTTCGTGGCGAAGAAGAAATCAAGACCAAGATTGACCTGTCGCACATCTCTAGGCCAGGCGATGTCCTGCGAGCGATTACGCAGAAGAAAGAAGCAGCGGCTGCTCCGCCGCCGAGGCCTGCAGCGCCTGCCGTTGCGAAGCCCGTTGTAGCGCCACCCAAGCCGGCCGCGCCGCCCGTTGCTCCTCCAACCCCGGTAGCCGCGCCGGTTCCCGCCGTGCCTCAAGTTCGAACTGTAGTTCCGCCGCCTGCCGCCGAAAAACCAGCGGCATCGCCGGCTCCAGTGACGCCTGCCATTGCCGCTCCGCCGCGGCCCACGGCTCCGCCACCACACGCTGTTGTAACGCCTCCGGCGCCGGCTACACCTGCGCCGCCGCCGATCGCAGCGTCGGCTCCGCCAGTTGCTCCGCCGCGACCGGCTGCCCCTCCAGTTCAGGCGACACCGCAGCCTCCCGCGCCGCGGATGATCGTTCCGCAAACGGGTCCACGTCCTGTCTATAAAGCTCCGCCCCCGCGTCCAGCGGCTCCAGTCTCTGGATCACCCATGGGAACCGCACGCCCTGCTCCTGGCAGGCCTGTTCCCGGGCAGCCGATTTTTCAGCGTCCGCGTCCACAAGGGCCCGGGGCTGGCGCGCCACGTCCGCCGCTCCGTCCCGGCGAGCGCCGGCCGATGCATCCCACCCGCACGGCTCCGACAGGGCCGCGCCCCATCGGGGTTGGTCCGGGCCTTCCGCCTCCGGGCTCAGCGCGTCCAGGTAGCCGTCCGGGAGGTCCTGCACGCAGACCCGGTCAACGCTACGTTCCTCGTGGAGTAAAAGAAGGGCCGATGAAGGGCTACGTTCCGCCGCCGCGCCTGGTGGTTTCGAACGAGCCGCTGCCGATAACGCGCAATATCACGATCACGGAAGGCATCAGCGTAAAGGATCTCGCCGAGAAGTTGGACATTCGCGCGAAGGATCTAATTTCTCGTTTGCTTGGGCGCGGCGTGTTCGCGACGATCAACCAGACTCTGGATGCCGAACTGGCCAGCGAAATGGCGCGTTTCTTTGGCGCCGATACCAACGTCATCACGTTTGAAGAACAAGCCGCGAAAGATATTGATGCCGCCGCTGCCTCCGGAGAAGAATCCGCGACTGAGGCTGTGCCGCGTCCGCCGGTTGTAACGATTATGGGCCACGTCGACCATGGCAAGACGACGCTGCTTGACTCGATTCGCGCCACAAACGTGGCCGAAGGCGAAGCGGGAGGCATCACGCAGCACATCGGCGCGTACAAAGTCAGGATCACGGACAAGGATTCTCCGGCGTACGGCCGCGAAATCGTATTCCTCGATACCCCTGGTCATGAAGCATTCACGCGCATGCGTTCACGCGGAGCCAAGGCGACCGACATTGTTGTGCTGGTGGTCGCTGCCGATGATGGTGTGATGCCTCAAACGCTCGAAGCGATCGATCACGCTCACGCCGCCGAAGTCCCAATCATTGTCGCCGTCAACAAGATTGACAAGCCCGAAGCGCTACCCGACCGCGTCAAGAAACAGCTGGCCGATCGCGGACTGGTTCCGGAAGATTGGGGCGGCAAGACGGTATTCGTCGATGTTTCGGCAAAGAAGAAAACCAACCTGAACCTTCTGATGGAGATGATCTGCCTGGTCGCAGATCTGGCCGAGCTGAAAGCGACTCCTGAACGCGCTGCCACTGGCGTGGTGCTCGAAGCGAAGCTCGATCGAGGACGAGGACCGGTTGCCACCGTGCTCGTTCAAAACGGCACCCTCAACGCCGGCGACAATTTCGTCGTGGGCAACGTGTTCGGCAAGGTGCGGGCGATGTTCGACGATCGCGGAGGGGCTCTCGAGTCGGCTCCGCCTTCTACCCCGGTTGAAATTCTCGGGTTGGAAGGTCTGCCGCAGGCTGGTGATCAATTCGTCGTGGTCGCCGATCGCGATAAGGCGCGCGGCATTTCTGAATATCGCGAGCAGAAGGCTCGCGAAGCCACCCTGGCCAAGAGCTCCCGGGTATCACTGGAGGGCCTGGCCGAGCAGATCAAGACCGCCGGCACCAAGGAACTGAATATCATTCTGAAGGGCGACGTGCAGGGATCCGTCGAGGTGCTCAGCGATCTTCTCTCCAAGCTCTCGAACGACAAAGTTCGCCTAAAGCTGTTGCGGTCCGGTGTCGGTGCGATTACCGAAACTGACGTGCTTCTCGCATCAGCGTCGAATGCAATCATCATCGGATTCAACGTCCGTCCCGAACGCAAGGCCCAGGAACTCGCCGAGCAGGAAGAGGTTGACGTCCGTCTCCACTCGATCATTTATGAATTGCAGGATGAGATCAAGCGCGCCATGACGGGCTTGCTCGAGCCGACGATCAAGGAGACGCATCAGGGCCGTGCCGAAGTTCTCGAAACCTTCCGTATTCCGAAAGTCGGAACGGTTGCCGGATGCCGTGTACTGGATGGCTTCATCAAGCGCGATTCGGAAGTGCGCCTGCTCCGCGACAATGTTGTCGTCTTTAAAGGCAAGGTCGGTTCGCTACGCCGTTTCAAAGACGATGCCAAGGAAGTTACCAGCGGGATGGAATGCGGCATCTCCATCGCCAATTATGGCGACATCAAGGTCGGCGACGTCATCGAGGCCTTTGCGATAACGCGCGTGGCAGCCGAAGTAATTGCCTAGAACGCGTCGTTGGTCGTTTGCCCGCTGGGTTTGCGGACGATGAGCGACCACCGGCAAACGACATGCCGATCGCTTTTCTTACCCTCGAACTTCATATTGAAGCTGCTCAATCTCTCAAAGATCGTCGGCAGGTAGTGCGCAGTTTGAAAGACCGGCTGCGCACCAGCTTCAACATATCTGTCGCGGAACTAGATGGAGCAGAATTGTGGAATCGCGCCACCATCGGCGTCGTGAGCATTTCTCAATCGCGCGACTATCTTGACGGGATGATGAAGAAAGTGGAGAGCGCTGCCACGCGTATCGCCAATAACAATGGCGCCGAGATTTCGGATTCATTTATCGAATACTTCTGATTTGTTCTGCGGCAGCGCCTGGGGCGCCTAGGCGAATCCAGCCGCAGCTAACGCATTGTCAACTCCACACTTATAACGTCCGCGTGAAACGCGGCTGCCGGATTTGGAACCGCCTCTTCTCAGCAGCTCAACATTTGCACCTCCATTTCTGATATTCTCAAGCGTTTTACCTGAGGTGGGCCGTGGAGAAGCGCGGGCTGAAGCACCACCGTGGACGAGTCGGAGAGGCTCTGCGCGAAGAGATCGAAACACTCGTAGAGGGCGAGTTGGCTGATCCGCGAATCGGCCTCGTAAGTGTAACGTCAGTCCACATTGCCGACGACGGGCGTTCCGCCGAGGTCTGGGTCAATGTCGAAGGCGACGACGCCGAGGCTGACCGAAGTCTCGAAGGCCTGGAGGCCGCCCGCGAGTATATTCGCCACGAACTCGTTGAGCGGCTCCGGATCAGACGCGCTCCGGAATTGTATTTCCGTCTTGACCGTGCTGAGCAGGCGAATGCGCGTGTCCAGGAATTGCTAGACCGCGCCAAGAAACGTTCGAAGTCACCCAAGGACGCAAGTGGAAAGAAGCCGTAGCGACATGCTCGAAGATGTACTCCGGCAGATCGGACAACACGAACGATTCGTGTTGACGTCGCACGCTCGTCCGGATGGCGATGCGGTCGGTTCGGCCCTCGCCTGCTGCCAGGTCCTTCGTGCGATGGGCAAGCACGCCGACGTGATCATGCACGACGGCGTGCCACGCATTTACCGCTCGCTTCCTTATGCAGATCAGGTCGTGCAGTCGAGCCGCGTACTGGGAAATTACCAAGCAGCGATCATTCTCGAGTGCGATAGCATTCATCGCACGCGGCTTGAGGGACTGGAAAATCGCTTTCTAATCAGTATCGATCATCACGTCAGCGGACGTCCGTTTGCGCACGTAAACTGGATCGATCCGCATGCCGTTGCCACCGCGGAAATGGTTTTCCGTCTCGCCCGTCAGGCAAGCGTGAAGTTCTCTCCTGAAATCGCTACCTGCCTTTATACCGCGCTCATGACGGATACTGGTTCATTCATGTTCCAGGGGACAAACGAGAATACGTTCGCGCTGGCTCGGGAATTGGTGCTTGCGGGCGCGGATCCGGCTCATTGCGCGCGCGGCATTTACTTCGCTCATTCAGCCGCCAAGATTCGTCTGCTCGGCGAAGCGTTGCGCAACCTGAACCTTGAAGGTCATGTCGGTTATGTCTGGGTGACTCGGAAGCAGATGGAGCGATGCGGCGCTGCTGAAGAAGATTGCGAAGGTCTGGTGAATTACGTGCTCTCGATTGGGGGAGTCGAGGTTGCCGCATTTTTCCGTGAGTTGCCCGACGGCCGCTATCGGGTCAGCCTGCGCAGCAAAGGTAAACTTGATGTCGCGCGTGTCGCAGAAAGCTTCGGAGGAGGAGGACACGAGTGCGCCAGTGGTTGCTCGCTCGACGGCCCACTGGCCGAAGCCGTGCGCCAGGTGATCCTACAATTGGGGCGGGGGCCTTCCATACAGTAAAATTTCCGATTGCTGATTATTCGATTCGCGATTACTGCGGTAAGAGCTTTAATTCAAGAATCAAAAATCACCAAAAATCCTCCCGATGACTGCCCGTACCCGCGCCGACCTCTTGCTGCTCGCCGGTTTCTCCGCATTTCTATTCTTCTACGGCTTGGGAGCTTTCGGCCTTATCGGTGCCGATGAACCGCGCTACGCGCAGGTTGCGCGCGAGATGCTCGATCATCGCGATTGGATTACACCCCTGCTCGGTGGCCAGCCGTGGCTGGAAAAACCCCCGCTCTACTACTGGCAGGCGATGATCGCCTACAGCATCTTTGGCGTCAGTGATACGGCGGCGCGGATTCCGTCCGCGTTCGACGCGACGCTGCTCGTGGTTGCCGTCTATCTTTTTTTCTGGAAATTTCGGAGAGGCGTCGAAATCGATGCAGCTCTGATGACCGCCTCTTGTGCTGGCGTCATCGGTTACGCGCGGGCAGCGTCGACCGATATGCCGCTCGCCGCCGCGTTCTGCATCGGCATGCTCGCATGGTGGGCATGGCGCGAGAGCCGCAAACGGATTTATCTCGCGTTGTTCTATGTGTTCATCGCGCTCGGAATGCTCGCGAAAGGCCCGGTTGCGCCATTCCTGGCGGGACTCATCATCGTCGTACTGACAGCAATAACAGGCGACTGGCGCTTGATCCCAAAAACTCTTTGGCTGCCTGGGATTGCATTGTTCGTCTTAGTCGCGTCGCCCTGGTACATTCTGGTCCAACTGCGCAACCCTCAGTTCTTCCGAGAGTTCATTCTTCAGCACAACCTCGAGCGCTTTTCGACGAATCGGTATCACCATCCTGAGCCATTGTGGTATTACTTTCCCGTTCTCGCCCTGGCTCTTGTGCCGTGGATCGTTTTCGTGATCGCGTCGATTGCGCAATCACTGCGTATATGGTGGGCCGAGCGCGCATCGGTTCGGGAGGATCGCGAGTTGCAATTCAGGATCTTCGCGTGCTGCTGGCTTGTGGTACCGGTTGTCTTTTTCTCTCTCTCGCAATCGAAGCTTCCCGGCTACATTCTTCCGGCCGTTCCGGCCGGCGCCGTCCTGCTCGCTGCTTATCTGTTCAATAAATTCGAGCAGGAATCTTCCTTCTCCCGATGGCTTCTTCTTGCACATGCCCTAGTGGCGTGTGCGCCAGTCGTGCCGGCCATTTTGATTGCATACATCGTCACGAAACATGGGCTGCCCCGAGGAAAACCAACGGCTTACGCGGCCGCAATCGCTATCGCGCTCTGCGCGGCCATTGTATTGACACTCTCCAGCCGGCTGCGTCTCCGGATGCTGCGCTTTGTCACGCTCATCCCGGTTGTTCTTACAGTCGCGGCTGTACTGAAGATTGGTTCGAACTCAATCGACGACAAACTCTCGACGCGTCCATTGGCGCTCGAACTGGCAAGCATCGAAACCCATAAATTGCCGGTCGCTGTATTCGGCACAACGCGCGAAGTGGAGTTCGGACTGGCATTCTATCGGGATCAGACCATCTACCGCTATGAGTCAGGGCAGGTTCCTGCCGGCGAGCATTTGCTTGTAGCCCCGGCAACTTGGATGGATAATGTCGAGAAGGCCACAACAGGCCGCCGCGTGACCTGGCTCGGCCAGTACTCTCCACAAGGCCTCGACTATTTCTGGATTTCTGCAGCCGGCGCGAAGCGCTAGGCAGCCTGTTCGTTCCGCGCACGTACAAACCGGTCATACACCCACAGCAGGCCCGCCGTAACGATTCCGACGGCCGTCACGGTCCACCAAATTAATGCCGGTTCGTGCCGGACTTCTCCGAATACATGGAGCAGGGTCCCCCCGAACCATCCTCCGATCAACGATCCAATGCCTATCGGCAAGAACGCAAACCCCATGTAGGTGCCCTGCTGGCCTGGGGGCGCGAGCCGCGAGATGTATTCGTAGTAGCGTGGCGACTGCGTAATCTCTCCCAGGGCTAAAACGAACAACGTGAAAATTACTCCCAAAACGGTTGGCTGGAGCGCGAGGATGATCCAGGACAGAGAAGTCACGAGCGTGCCGAGAATCACCGCTGGAAAGGCAGGAATCTTACGGGTGAGCAGATTGATCGCGACCGTAAGGCAGATTACCGTCAGCCCGTCGGTCACCAAAATCTTTTCCACGTCCGCAGTCGGATTGATGAAGCCATGAATGTAGCCGGGGAGGCTGATGTACTGCTGCCAAAAGACGATCCAGTATCCGGTGAAGATCACCAGGAACCACATGAACTTGCTGATGCCGATGAGCGCAAGCGCCAGCAAAAACACCCAGACCCACCAGGGGACGCTCCATTCGGGCTGGATCCACAAGGCAATTCGCAAAGCCAGCGCCACCGCAAGAGCAGGCAACACGAGTTTGTAATTCCCGAGCACGGTGCAGAAGTTTCGCGCGACCTCGGCGATCGAGGGCGGAGGCGCATCTCCTGGTTTGCGCGGCTCACGAAAGAAAATCAGCACGACGAAAAACATCGCAAATACGCCGACCGCACCCAACCGATAAACATTCTCCACTCCCAGGTTGCGGTGCGCCCACGACGCATACAGCGGCCCCAGCGCTCCCCCAATGTTGACCATCGTGTAATAAATCGAGTAGCCGATCGAGCGGACTTTTTCGTTCGAAGCCCGAGCCGTTGTGCCAACTACGCTTGGCTTCACGAGCGCAATGCCGAGCGCGGGAAGAATCAGAATGAAGCCGACAAATAATCCAAGAGGTACGGCGTTGCGGACGGGCCCGAGCCACGGGGCACCGATGGAGCCGATCAGGAAATAAGCGACGCCGAGAATCAGATATGCGATCGATAATGCGCGACGAAACCCAAGGCGATCCGCGGCAGCGCCGCCGAAAATCGCCAGAAACCAGACCATACCGCCGAAGATTCCCGTCAGAGTCCCAGTTTGCTCGGTGGAAAAATTCAGTTTCTCCTGCAGATAGAGCGCCAAAGAGGCGAATGCCCCGTAGTAGGCGAGGCGTTCAAAAATCTCGGTGATGTTGGCGATCCAGAAGGGCCGCTCGAATCCGGTCAAGATTTCGTGGACACGTTCAGAGAGGGTCAAAGTGGCTCCTGTGCTGCATCCGCCTGCCCTTGCCGTATTCACCGTGACAATCGAGACTGCACATACTCGGCAGTCACTCCGGCCACAAGAATCACTTTATTCCGGCTGGCATGGCCGGACGCAATGGTAACGGAAGGTCGCGGCACCTTCAAAATCTTCGCGAAGAATTCGATGCATGCCTGGTTCGCGCGTCCCTCGACCGGAGGCGTCGTGAGCGAGACTTTCAAGCCGTTGCCGATCTCGCCGGTAATCGCGTTCTTCTTCGCGCGGGGATGTACTTTGACCGCGAACGTCACGCCTGCCTTATTCTGATTAACCGCCAACAAGCGCCTTTCCTATCCTCGGAGGTCCTGACTAGGGCTTCTCTCTCTCTCCGAAAATCGCCGTTCCGACCCTCACACACGTGGATCCTTCTTTGATCGCAACTTCGAAATCGTGCGACATTCCCATCGAGAGCACATCCATAGAAATCGAGGGGAGTTTCCTCGCCGCAATGGTATCCCGCAAATCGCGCAGCCTGCGAAAGAAAAGGCGGGCGTCCTCGGAGATCTCCGTGTACGGCGGCACAGTCATGAGCCCGCGAAATTCGAGCGCTTCAAGACGCGGCGCAGCTTTAAGCAAGTCGTCGAGTTCCGGAGAATCGATCGCTACTCCGCTCTTTGCCGCCTCACCACCAACATTGATTTCAAGCAGCACGGCCAGCTTTTTCTCTACTGCGAGAGCGGTGTTGTTCAATCTTTCGGCCAGTTTCAACGAATCTACGGAATCGATTGCTTTGAACAACTCGGCAGCCTTTGCAGCTTTGTTACTTTGCAGATGCCCGATCATATGCCATTCGGCATTCGTCAGATCTGCAAGTGCCGCGGATTTTTCCGCGAATTCCTGTACGCGATTCTCGCCGAACAGGCGCAACCCGGCGTCATAGGCTTCGCGAATTTTCTCTGGCGGATGCGTTTTCGTCACCGCCATCAACGAGACTTCATCAGGCGAGCGTCCTGCATGTCGCGCGGCAGCGTGAATTCGTTCTTCGATGGCCGCAATGTTGGTCGAGATCGACATACGAACCGCGACAAAACCACAAAGGACACAAAGCAGCACGGAGAAACCATTTTGTTTCCCTTCGTGTTACGAAGTGTCCGTCGCGGTTGAAGGCTCTACATGATTGCGGTCGGAGGCGCTGGTTCGTCCGGACTGCCGGCGTTTGCCAGCGGCACGCGAATCATAACGAACACGAGTATCGCCAGCGCCGCCAGTGCCACCCAGATCGAAGGCGTCCAATGAACCAGCGTGACGTCCCGGCCGGATCCTACAAGTCCGGCAATCACGAGGCCGCACAGGGCTTCTCCGGCGATGAGGCCAGACGCTGTCAGAACGCCGGCGTTATCCACACGGGCCTTCTGCGCATCATTCAGGCGGCGCCGGTCGCGGATTTGATCGGTCACCCAGCGGATTATGCCGCCGACAAAAATCGCGAATGTCGTTCCCAGAGGCAGATACATTCCCACCGAAAACAGCATCACGCTCTTTACTTCGATCATGATCATGGCGATCCCAAGCAGGATGCCGACGACTACCAAGGGCCATGCCATATCGCCACCAACGATGCCCTTGGAGAGCATCGCCATCAGTCCGGCCTGCGGAGCTGGCAACGCGTTGCTGCCGAAGTGATATGCCTTATCCAGGACCGCCAGGGGCACGAACAGTACGAATGAGGCTACAACGATGCCGAACAGATCGCCGATCTGCATTTTCGCGGGCGTACCGCCCAGAATGTGGCCAACCTTCAAATCCTGGAGCATCTCCCCCGCGACGGCCGAGGATACGCAAATCACGGCCGCAACTCCAAGCACCGCAGCAACACCGCCGGATCCTGAAACTCCCAGCGCAACCATCAGCAACGCAGCAATCAAGAGTGTGCACAACGTCAGACCCGACACGGGGTTGTTCGATGACCCGATCAAGCCGACCAGGTTGCCGGAAACCGCTGCGAAGAAGAATCCAATGATGACCATCACCCCGGCCGCGACCAGCGATCCCGAGATAATTTTCGAACTCGTGAGATTTCCCGCCCCACTGATAAAGTAGTAATAGAGCGCGATCATCGCGACAAATACGACCGCTACGCCGGCGAAGATAGCTTTTGCTGGAAGATCGCGGTCGATGCGGCTGGTGGCGGCGTGGGCGGCGGCGGACTTTTTCAGATCCGAAACCGCGCGGCTCATCCCCAAGCCCAATTGCTTCCGCATTTTGAACAGGGTATAGGTCGCTCCCACCAGCATGCCGCCGACGGCGATTGGACGAACGATCGAGAAATAGATTGCGCTGGCCAGCAGCTCCCATCCGATGGGTTTCCCGGGCTGACTCGCCTGAATGTAGGGACCAACGGTGAACGTCAAGAGCGGAACCAGAAGCCCCCACGCCAGGACGCCGCCAGCGAAGTTCAGCGCTGCAAGTCGCGGCCCGATAATGTATCCCACGCCGAGATAGGCCGGGCTGATGTCGGGTGCGCTGAATAGCGTTGCTCCTCCGGTAACTGTCGTCGCGACATTCGGATTCGTTCCCGTGCGCAGCAGTAGCTTCTTGCCGACGTCGCTGATCTTCATGTGCAAAGTATTGCTTGCGCTGAAAACGTTGACCGCGCCCAGCAGATACATCAATCCGCCGAAGCCCATATTCGCGAAGAGAATCTTCGCCGCCTTCGAGCCTTGCTGTCCGGCTTTGTGAATCTCCGACGCTGCGACGGATTCAGGATAGGGTAGCTCAGGATCTTCGACCATCACGCGTCGCAGCAGGGTCACGAACAGAATGCCAAGAGTGCCGCCGATCAGCATCAGAGCGACCGATTTCCAATATTCTTGCCGCGTAAGACCGGGCCACAGTCCCGCCATCACGAACGCGGGAATCGTAAACACGGCCCCTGCGGCGACGGATTCGCCGATCGATCCGACAGTTCGGGCGATGTTTTCTTCGAGCAACGATCCTTTCAGCAGCCGAAGAATTGCCATGCCAATGACAGCTGCCGGATACGTGGCGGCAATTGTCATGCCGGCCTTCAGGCCCAAATACGCGTTCGCCGAGCCGAGTATGGCAGTCAAAACCAGGCCGATCAGCAAAGCTCGAAACGTGAATTCTTTCATCTCCATTGTTTCGGGGACGTACGGAACGTGCTTCTTTTTCGCGGGAAGCTCTGAGACGGGGCTACTCATACGTGAGTCCTTTTCGGGCGTGGGATGGGGTCAGGTTCGTCTGCGTTGCCTATGGGCCAGATTCAAACATCAGAACGGCGCAAGGTAGCACGCGGAACGGGCCGATGACAAGTGCGTGGTCGGCGATTGCGGCAGTTCAACATCGCGCCGATCCAGCATACAAGGATTGCCGCGAGGTTTCACGCCACTCCGCCGCGCTCGGCAATCAACCGCATCGCGGGCTGGCTTATCCAATCATGGTATCGCTGGCCGTGGAAGCGCCGGCCCAACTCCTCTATCAGTTCCAACAGTTTTCGCGGATCATATTCGCGAGATGCTTCTTCGGCAACCACGCGCCATGGGTGGGGAGATGTGCAACCAGCATCGTCCATCGCGACTACGACTCCGTGGGAGGCTTTTAGAACGTATCGCTCACGATATGGTGCAAGGGTTACGTCTTTCGTGTTTCACCTGTGTTAATACAACCCGCAACGTGTGCAAATGTTTTGTGACGCTTGATGTAGAATGAGAGCAATCAGTTCCTCTCGTCAGTCTTTTATTGCTGAGGTGTCAGTATCTATGAGTAGCTCCCCCGATGGACCTTTTTCCCAGCCATATCAATGCCGCGATTGCGGTAGCGAAGCCGGTTTCCGTTCGCGCCGACGTACCCTGACCGAACGCTTTATTCTTCCATTGTTGTTGCTGAAACCCGTGCGCTGTGGCGAGTGTTTCCGCCGCGATTACCGATTCATTTTTACGCGGGTGCGAGAAAGGTTCTCTTCCGGAGTCCAGCCGATTTCGGTCAAGAATACGGCATCGTCCAATCGGAACGTTGCCTAGCCACATAGTTCGCCGCTATACTGCTGCTACGGGCGTCCACACGCCGATTTAACAGGAGGCCGTCTTCAGCAGTAGCGAGGGCCGAATCCGGACTGGCCAGGCCAAGGCTGCGGTAGCTGGGCACTTTATTGTTTCCAGGTGGATATCGTTGGGCCGTGCAAGTACTTTGGCACGGCGCACTGCCGAGAGTCTCTTCTCCGTTCTCTTTCCTTCCGACTGCCGCATCTGCGGCCTTCCGTTGCTGAATATTTCCCGCCTGCCGGTTTGCCCCGACTGCCTAAGTGCTATTGAGCCAATTTCGGGCATGGTTTGCTCTGTGTGCGGTGAGCGGGTTCTTTCAGCGTACGCCGAAGGCGACGCGGAGGGCTTTCGAGAGTGCCCAGTCTGCCGCCGGATTGAGCGGCCATTTGAGCGTGCCGTCGCATATGGAAGCTACGATGGCGGACTTCGTGAACTGATCCATCTCCTGAAATATAGCGGAGTCAGCCCAGCCGCCAGCGTCTTGGGCCGAATGGTGGCCGAGGCGCTGATCCCGCTTCACGCGGCTTTTCAGCAGGAGAGAGTCCTTGTCGTTCCTGTCCCGCTCTACAGAGGGAAGCGCCGGCAACGCGGATTCAATCAGGCCGAACTGATTGCGCGTGCCGCTCTCAAGGCGAACTCATTGCGCGACACGTTCGATTTGGTTCCGAACCTTTTACAGCGGACGCGAGAGACTCATTCGCAGATCGGGTTGACTAGCCACCAACGGCGGGAAAACTTGCGGGGAGCTTTTGCCGTAGCGCGTGCCGGGGAAGTTAATGGCCGCGAAGTCCTTCTCGTCGATGATGTCTATACAACGGGGACGACGGTTACTGAGTGTTCGCGTGTTTTGCGCAGGGCAGGGGCCACTCGTGTGTGGGTCGCGACTGTAGCCCGAACGCAGAAATTGGCATCTAAATACGCTGATACGCAAGGCATTAATATTTCAAAAGATCAAGGTTCCGACGAGAACAGCGAATTAACGGAGAATCTGGAAACTTTGGGACGTTGAAACTTTCACTTCTATGTCTCTACGCATGGAACACGATACAGGATCCCGGCACGCCGCCGGCCTGTTCACGCCGGCGGCTCCGCATCGCGCTGGCGACGGCCATTCTTTGCTCGCGCCCGTGCTTGTCTTGAACGCTTCCTATGAGCCAATTAACGTGTGCGCTGCCAGACGCGCCCTGGTGCTCGTGCTCAAGGGAGTGGCGATGACCGAAGAAGAGAACGGGCATTTCCTGCACTCTGCGCGCGTCGCGATGCGGCTGCCATCGGTCATTCGTCTGCTGGAATACCGACGGATTCCGCATCAGAGCCGAGCGCTCTCGAGGAAGAACATCCTGCTGCGCGATCGCAACACTTGCCAGTACTGTGGAACGGTCCTGTCTTCAAGCGAATTGACGCTGGATCACGTGATTCCGCGCTCGCGCGGAGGCGCATCGACTTGGGAAAACCTCGTAGCCTGCTGTCATGCCTGTAATCGCCGCAAGGGCAACCAGTCTCCGGCAGAGTCTGGCATGAAGCTGATGCGCGAGCCGCGTGCCTTCAATCTCCACACCAGTCGTCACATCATGCGCCTGATGGGGCGCTCCGACGACAAGTGGAGAAAGTATCTGTTCTATTAAGGTTTCAAGGTTTCGAACCGATTCCTTGAAACTTTGCTTTACTGCGGCTTCTGCGGCTGATCGGGCGGCGTCTGGTTCGGTTTTTTCTCTGCGTTCGGAATTTCCTTACCTTCATACAGAATCCTGGAATTCGCGCCGAACCGTTTGTAGTCCTCGTACTTCACGATTTCTTTGATGTGGACGTCTTCCAGATTGAAGTGCAGTTCGTCATCAGCTTTCGTGTAAACCGGGAACCAGTATTGGCCGTCGATTTGCTGCCGCCACGTCGTAAATTTCGGGAAGAGATTCTGATTGTCGGTTTTCTTTTTCACTTCGCTGCATGGCTTGTCGTTGCACAGGTCGGGCACCGTCTTGCCATAGGTCTTCACGATCTGCAGATCGTGGTCGTCGACCCAGACGCGTCCCTGAAAGTAACGCTTCTTGCCCTCAATCTTTTTTGGAGCGATATCGAAGACGTAGCAATGCAACTCGTCTTCCTGCTGCTGGCCTGCGTACAGGATGTTGTACTCGGGGAGTTGATCGGTGGTCAGGACGAAGGGCAGCATGTGCCGGATATCCTGCATGTCTTCTTCCGACATGTAGATCTTGGTCAGACTTGATTGCGGTGCAAAGACCACGTTTTCCATGCGGTGGCCTTTATCGTCGAACATAACATCGAAAACCTCTCGGTATTGCCCGTCGACGGTATCGCCGTCGAGAGTCTCGACTTTGACGTCCTGACGGTAAGTGTACTGGTCGCGAGCCTTGGCAAACTCCGTTTCTTTCTCGGCGAATCGCTGGATGATTTCGTCGGGAGTGACGCCTTTGGGCTGGGCGCTTTCGAGGGGGCCTTCCTGGGCGAATGCGGACAGGCCGGCAAAGCTGCACAGAAGCAGCGACACGGGGACCAGAAACCGAGATACCTTCATTGTTCTAGTTTATCGAAAGTTGAGGACGATTGGCGGAGACGTAACCCGCTACTGCCCGGTCGAACCGGATCAATGGCTGGTTGCGTCTCCACAGGAGCAGGCACCGCGGCGACCCCGCCCTCCAACCCCTCTCCGCTCAGTGAGGCCGGAGGGAAGGGTGCTGCAGTTCTGCCACTCAATTGGATGCCTCAGTGGGTAAGAGGTTGCCGCAGTGGGATGGCATGTTATAGGCGGAGGGATCTCAGTTCGTATGACAAGCCGACTGTTTCCAAGCGGATGGTGAAACAATTTGAGCTTGTCGAGTAAGGCGTGGACGCGGGGATTCAGTCCGCGAGTAGCGAGTCGGGGGCTGGCCTGCTACACTCATCCGTTTGCCGTAACGTCGAGACGCTGTCTTGCTTTGGCGGGTTTGGCACGGCCGGCAAGATGTTTCGAGCAACGTCTCTACGAATTGCGTTGTGGAGGTGCGATCATGCGCCGTCTTCTTCTTTCTCTTCTCGCTGTTCTTCTTGCCGTGCCCTCTTTTGCGCAGGCGAAGCATCCGTTCACGTTTGAAGACATGATGAAGCTGAAGCGTGTCGGCGATCCGCAGGTGTCGCCCGACGGCAAGTGGGTGATCTTCAGCGTGGTCGACGTCGATCTCACGGCCAATACGAAAACGCCGCACATATGGATCGTGCCGACCGCCGGAGGTCAGGAGCGCGAGATCGTCTCCGACCAAGACGCGGACCGTCCGCGCTGGGCTCCGGACGGGAAACGCTTCGCGTTTCTGTCGACGAAGGAAGGTGGATCGCAGGTTTGGGTCGCGGAGTTCGATGGGGCTGCTGGAAACGTGACCGGCACAACAAGGTTAACTTCCATTGCCACGGAAGCCTCCGGGGAAATATGGTCCCCGGATGGGAAAGCGATCGTCTTCACTTCAGATGTTTATCCGGAGTGCGTTGGCGAACCGCGTGCAGTCGAGAACTGCAATACGGAGAAGTTGAAAGCAGCCGAAACGTCCAAAGTTAAAGCACAAATATTCACTCATCTTTTGTACCGCCATTGGAACGCCTACAAGGAGGGTAAGCGGACGCACCTTTTTGCCACAAATGCGAATTTTGAGATCTTGGTCGCGATGGGAAAAGGCAAGCAGATTATTCGGCCACGTCCCGTTGACCTCACACCGGGTGATTACGATGCGCCGGTTTTCTCGCTCGGCGGGCAGGACGACTATGCCATCTCCCCCGACGGCAAGGAACTCTGCTACGCCTCGAATCACGACAAGAATCCAGCGGCTTCGACGAACAACGATTTGTGGACGGTTCCGCTCACATATGGGGCGGATGATTCTTCGGAGCAGATCCTGACGAGCACGAAGGACATCACGGCTGACAATCCGGCGAGCGACACATCACCGCTGTATTCGCCCAATGGACGCTACATTGCCTACCGCGCCCAGCAGCGTCCCGGATACGAGAGCGACCGCTTCCGCCTCATGCTCTATGACCGCAAGACCGGCGAGAAGAAGAATCTGACCGAGAGTCTAGACCAGTGGGTTGGAACCTTTACTTGGTCACCCTTCTCGACGCGTATCTTCTTCGGGACTGCTGACAATGGCACGGCGATTGTCTCTTCCGTCTTGGTTCCTAGCGGGGAGCGCCTTCAATTGCCCTTGCTGACATTGGCGACGACTGACGACTTTGCAGTGCCCCCCAATGGCGAAGATCTGTTGTTTACAAGCAATAGCCTCGAGGAGCCAGTCGCGATTTATAGTTCTCTACTCTGTCCGAATGGAAAGGACAACCCTTGTGGTCATCTCCCGCCACCCCCGCCGAGGAAGCTGACTCACTTCAATGACGTTCCTCTTTCGCAAATCTCCATGTCTCCGCTCGAATCCTTCTGGTTCACTGGTGCGCATGGCGACAAGGTCGAAGGCTTTCTAGTCAAGCCGCCGACCTTCGATGCCGCGAAGAAATATCCGGTCAAGTTCCTCATCCACGGCGGCCCGCAAGGCGCCTGGGGAGACGACTGGTCCTATCGCTGGAATCCCGAGCTGTTTGCGTCGCCAACGTCCGCTGCGCCCAGCGGATATGTCGTCATCATGATCAACTTCCACGGCTCGACCGGATACGGGCAGAAGTTCATCGACGCGATCAATGGCGATTGGGGCGGCGCTCCATTTGAAGATCTGATGAAAGGCCTCGACTACGCCGAGCAGACGTATCCGTTCATCGACAAGAACCGCGAGTGCGCGCTGGGTGCCAGCTACGGCGGATACATGGCCAACTGGATCCTCGGGCACACCGACCGATTCAAGTGCATTGTGACCCACGACGGCATGTACAACGCCGAGTCGGCCTGGGGATCGACTGAAGAACTCTGGTTCAACGACTGGGAGTTCAAAGGGACTCCGTACACGAACCGCGCGTTGTACGAGAAGTGGTCGCCACACCAGTACGCGACGAATTTCAAGACGCCGACGCTGGTGCTCCACGGACAGCGCGATTACCGGCTCGACGTGAGCGAGGGCTTCCAACTCTTCACGACGCTGCAAATGCTGGGCGTGCCCTCGAAGATGCTGTACTTCCCGGACGAAGGCCACTGGGTGCTAAAGCCGCAGAACTCCCAGCTCTGGTATAAGACGGTCAATGATTGGGTTGATCAGTGGACCAGATAGAGCCAGCTTTCCGCTCTCGCATCTCGGCTTACGGGGGAATGTT
>DATJOA010000133.1:0-17601 GCA_035507635.1 Candidatus Acidiferrales bacterium | reverse complement strand
ATGTAGCTTTCCGCGCCCTTTGATCGCGGATCGTACACCAGCGCAGCCTTGCCATGGCTTGGCGCCTCTGCCAGCCGTATGTTGCGCGGCACAGTCGCCTTGCACAACTTGTCGCCAAAGAAATTCCGCAACTCTGCTGTCACTTGCTGCGCCAGGTTGGTGCGCTCGTCAAGCATGGTGAGGACCACGCCTTCAATCGCCAGCTCAGGATTCAGGGCGGCGCGTATACGCTCGATCGTGTCGAGCAGCTCGCTGATGCCTTCCAGCGCGAAGTACTCTGCCTGCATAGGAATCAGCACTGCGTCAGCAGCGACGAGCGCGTTCAGCGTCAGTAAGTCAAGCGCAGGAGGACAGTCGAGCACGATGAACTGGAAGCGATCGCGCAGCGGCGCAAGCGCCTCGCGCATCCTGAACTCGCGCGCCTCCTGGTCAACCAGCTCCAGGTTTGCGCCGATGAGATTCTTGTGCGATGGAATCAGCCACAGCTGCTCGAGCTCTGTGGTAAGCAGCGCCTCTTCACCAGTGGCCGCGCCCATCAGCAGGTGATACGTGCTGACACGCTCAGGATCTTTTACGAATCCTAAGCCGCTGGTGGCGTTCGATTGCGGATCGCAATCGACCAGCAGCGTGTTGACTTCCGCAGCCGCGAATGACGCAGCCAAGTTGATCGCGGTCGTAGTCTTGCCCACGCCGCCCTTTTGATTGGCAACAGCGATAACGCGTCCCATATGAAGTTGTCAGGAAGAACCAGAGCACAGGAAGCATAATGCCGTTCGCATTTCAAAAGCAATGAAGAAGTGCTGTGCAGAGGAGTGAAATTGATGTGCAAAACATGTCCTGTGTTCCTGCAGGAACATACGGCGGCGATCGTGATTGGCAAGAGTGTTCCTGCAGGAACATTTCTTGTGATGGCACCCTTGTGTTTTAGCAAGCGACGTATTGATAGGACCGTGGGCACAAGAGCGATGCTCTAGCGAAGCCAGCTCACGAGTGTTCCTACAGGAACACTAATCCAGCGGGAATAGACGGCAATGCTATCGAGTTCTTTCTTGGGTCACCAAGGGGATCGCTGCTCAAATGAAGGTGCGGAGGCGAGGACGCCTCCGCGACAGCCAGCGGGACGCTGGCGCTACTTTTCTGAGAAGTGTTCCTGCGGGAACACTTTTGCTTCGTTTTTGACGTTGTGTTCCTGCAGGAACACTTTTCAATTTCGGAGCTGGGAATGTCTCACTTTGAGATTCAGGTGTAACTTTACCACTTTGTCTCACCGTACGCAATTATATGTGTAACAGACAGGCAAACAACGTACTTCTTTTCCCACTTTTATGGTCTATAGCTCATGGCTTGGCGATTTGGCGATTAGGACGATGCGGCTGGATGAATTGGGGATGTGGAGGGGGGTGTCGAGGGTGTGGCTTGGAAGCAGCTCGCGTGCGGTTCGGAGTTGGGACTCGCCGATTAGAAGGGCTAAGCGGCCGGCGGGTCTCGCTACGGCAGAGGCTATGGGCAGGATGTGGTCGAAGCGCTCGACGGCCCGAAGGGTGACTACGTCGAATGAGGCCGGTGGGAGGGATTCGGCGCGGGCGTTTTGTATATCGACGCCGGTCAATATAAGAGCGCGAGCGACTTCGCGGAGGAAGGCGGATTTTTTGTGGTTCGATTCGACGAGGGTCACGGCGATTTCTGGAGCCCAGAGTTTGATGGGGATGCCGGGGAATCCTGCGCCAGAGCCGATGTCGGCGAGGCCTTTCACCACAGGGGACACGGCGGTCCCGGAGGAACGGGGAAAAAGGCGGCGGGCTGCGAAGAGGCTTTCGCCGAAGTGGCGGGTGACGATCTGATCGGGGTCGCGGATGGCGGTGAGGTTGATGCGCGCGTTCCAGCGGAGAAGTATATCGATGTACGTCGATATATGATCCAGCCCGGCGCTCGTCAGTGGTTCGCCTTCGAGGAATGGGGTGAGGAGCTCGGCGATGCGCGCGGGGTCCATGGACGGATGATTGTAAAGCAGCGGCCAAGGCGCCTACCGCGAACGCACGCGATTGCTCTTAACCGAAAGCTTCCAACACAGGGGGGCACAGAGGAAGGCACGGCGGGCTGCGTCGGGCAGCGCGGCGGGACCACGAGAGTGCCTTTGCGCGCGGGTTGCGAATTGGATTAGAGTCGCAGAACTGATCCAGTTCAACTTCCCTTAGTTTTCGGCGCCGCGGGAAAACTGCGATGCCCGCGATGGGGACGAAGGCGGCCCGCAGACTACGAAGAGAGTGCATCAAGAAACGCGGGCGGGTCGAGACTGCGAATTGACGATTCAGTAATTACCTCCGTAATTTTCCACACTTACCCGATAGGTGCGATTATTCGACAACTCGCCTCAGTTTGTGGGTGATCCGAATTCAAAAAAAATTGAAGATGCATGGGAGGAAATCTATGCCGAAGAAGCGGGCATGTGTCTGCTTAATGGCGTTGGCAGCGATCGCCGGTACCTTAACGGGGTGCGGATCATCGAGTAGTTCCACCGCCCCAACCAAGTACGTGGCAGTCGCGGACAGCAACAACAGCCGAGTTCTGCTCTATACAGTTCCGGTCAGCAGCGGTCAAGCAGCGAGTATCGTTCTGGGGCAGGCGGACTTCACGAGCAACACCGGCGCCACATCTGCAACGGGACTGTACTATCCCGTAAAAGCCACGGTCGACTCGACCGGGAACATATGGGTTGCCGATTGCAGCAGCAGCCGCGTGGTGGAATACAAAGCGCCGTTTTCCAACGGAATGAGCGCGAGCCTTGTGCTTGGGGAACCGGATATGAATACAAGTAGCGGAGGCGCGTCGGCCACAAGTCTGGATTGTCCGAGCGGTCTGGAGTTTGATAGCCAAGGCAACCTCTGGGTAACGGACTACGACAACAGCCGAGTGGTGGAATACAAGGCGCCGTTTACGAGCGGCATGGCGGCCAGTATCGCGCTGGGGCAGACGGACCTGAATTCGTCGACGTGCGCGACGAGCGCGAGCGGGCTGTGCTATCCGTGGGAAGGATTGGCCTTCGACGGTAAAGGGAACCTGTTTGTGGGCGACTACGACAATTGCCGCATTTTGGAGTACCAGCCTCCGTTCACGACGGGGATGGCGGCGACGGTTGCGATTGGGCAGACGGATTTGACCTCGGGGAGTTGCGGGACCACCGCTTCGACGCTGGACAGCCCGTTGGGGCTGGCGTTCGATGGCAGCGGAAACCTTTGGACGGGCGACTATACCAACAATCGGGTGCTTGAATTCAAGGCGCCATTCACTACGGGCATGAGCGCGAGCCTGGTGATCGGACAGACGGACTTCACTTCGTCGGCATCCTCGACGACGGCGTCTGGGCTTTCGGATCCTTACGACGTAAGTTTCGACAGCAGCGGCAATCTCTATGTTGCCGATTACGATAACAACCGAACAGTGATGTTCTCAGGACCATTCTCGAACGGGATGAGCGCCACAAAGGTGCTGGGCGCTCCGGATTTCGTGACGAGCACATGCGGAACAACGTCAGCGACCGTTTGCTATCCGAACGGCGCTACGGCGATTCAGTAGATTCATGAACCCCACCCTGGCGCGATTGTGCCGGGGTGGGGATATTTTCAAGGGGCGTAGGCGGTAGATTGTCGTATCGATCCAAATCCTGTTCAGAATCATTCTCCAGTCCTCCTAAAACCTTCTGTTTTGCTGTTGCCCTTCGAAGAGCATTGAGATTTCGTAAAATCGAAGCAACGTGAACAACACCGCATGCCGGTGGAGTATTCGAATCATGGGATCCGGTACATACTTCCGCACATTCGGGGCATTCGTCTTGACCGAGCGAGTTGTCGCGTTCACGAGGAAGGTGGGGGTTTCCCTCTTGTGTTGTTGCCTGCCGCTGTTCTGCCAGAGCAACACTGGGGAGTTGCGCCTGCGGGTGACGGATCCGGCCGGTCTGGCGGTGAAAACGTCAATTGAAATCACAAGCGAGGCGAACCAATACCGGCGGATTCTAAGCACGGATGAGCAGGGGGAACTGACGCTGCAACGGCTGCCCTATGGGGTGTACCAGGTTGAAGTCAGGCAGGCGGGATTTGCGGAAATATCCGAGGACATCAACGTGCGTTCGTCGATTCCAAGCGAGCACGTGATTCAGTTGAAGGTTAGCGCGCCGAAGGAATCGGTGACGGTGAGTGCCGCGAATACGCTGATCGATCCGGACCAGGCGGGATCGGTCAATGAGATCGGGTCGGAGTCGATACAAAATCGAGTGAGCTCGGTGCCGGGACGGTCGATACAGGATCTGGTGAACTCGCAGCCGGGGTGGCTTTATGAGGGAAACGCCGTTCTACACCCGCGGGATTCGGAATATCAGACGCAGTTTGTGGTGGATGGCATTCCACTGACGGACAATCGATCTCCGAGCTTCGGGCCGGAGATTGAAGCCGATGACGTGCAGTCGATCAGCATATACACCGCCGGCATCCCCGCCGAATACGGGCGGAAGATGGGCGGAGTGGTTGAGGTCAACACGCTCGAAGATTCGCAGCCGGGATTTCACGGACAGGTCGTGCTTTCGGGCGGGAGCTTCGATTCGGCGGGAGCGTTTGCGCGGGGACAGTATGCGTGGGGAAGGAACCTGTTGGGGGCAAGCGCGAGCGGCTCGATGACCGATCACTATCTCAATCCGGTGGTGGTCGAGAATTATACGAACCGGGGCACGCTGGGAGATTTCTCGACGAATTACCAGCGCGATCTGACGCAGAAGGATCGAATCGATCTGATCGTCAGACACGATCTTTCGCGGTATGAGTTGCCCAATGAAGAAGTGCAGCAGGCGGCGGGACAGTTGCAGACGGCGGACAACATCGAGACGATGGGGATTGTCTCGTATCAGCACACGTTCTCGTCGACCATGCTGGCGGATTTGAGAGGCATGGTGCGGGATAACGCGGACGATTTCTATTCGAACGCGAATTCGACGCCGCTCGAGATCCTGCAGCACAACCGGTTTCGCGAGGGATATTTCAAGGGCAGCCTCACGATGAATCATGGACGGCACGAGATCAAGGCCGGAGTGGAATCAGACAATCTGTTTCTGCACGAGGATTTCAACTACAAGATCACTGACGGGACGGCGTTCGATCCGGGCACACCGCCGATATTCAGTTTTGCGGCGCAACGTCCGGACCTGGAGCAGGCCGTCTATGTTCAGGATTTGATCCGCATGGGGAATTGGACGGTGAATGCGGGGCTGCGATGGGACCACTATCAGCTGTTGGTGAACCGGGAGGAGTTGCAGCCGAGGCTGGCGATCTCGCGGTATTTCCCGTCGGCCAACCTGATTGTTCACTTTTCTTACGACCGGGTGTTCCAAACGCCCTCGTTTGAGAACCTGCTGCTTTCGAGTTCGACGGCAGTCACGGCGCTGAATCCAGTGTCTGTGCAGTTGCCGGTCAAACCGTCGGAGGGAAATTATTACGAAGCAGGATTGACGAAAGTTTTCTTCGATAAGGTGAAGCTCGACGCCAACTCCTTTCGACGGGCGGTCAGTAATTTTGCCGACGACGACCAGATCGAGAATACAACGATCAGCTTTCCGATCGCGTTCCGAAAGGCGATTGTGTACGGGGCGGAGGGCAAACTCGAGCTGCCGGAATGGAAAAAGCTTTCGGGATTCGTGAGCTATTCGTACGAAGTGGGCAACGCGTGGAATCCGGTGACGGGCGGACTGTTTCTGGGTGCAGATGCGCAGATACCGACGACCGGGTATTTTCCGATATCGCAGGATCAGCGGAATACGGTGCGGGGACGCCTGTCGTATCAGATGACACCGCGCTTGTGGATTGCGGGCGGGGTGCAGTTCGACAGTGGACTGCCGTTCGAGTTCCAGTGCGATCCCAGCCTGACGCTGGAGCAATGCGTCGCGGGGCAGGTGCAAACGTATGGAGAGCAGGTGGTGGATCGGGTGAACTTTGCGGCGGGGCGAATCTATCCTACGTTTCAGGTGAGTGCGTCGGCTGGGGCGGATGTGTACAAGTCGGAACGGCTGAAGATGAGCTTTCAGATTGACGGGCAGAATCTTACGAACGTCGTGAATGTGATCGATTTCGGAGGGCTATTTTCGGGGAACGCGATCGGGCCGTCGCGCAGCGTGATGATGCGGCTGTCGACGAATTTCTAAGGCGGCGCGTGGGTGGGATCGAACCGACCACGGTGGGTTCGAGCGCGGGGCGAATTGAATCCACTCTCATGGGAGGTTGGCGAGCGCCTGGCGGAGATCGGCGATCAGATCGTCGGGGTCTTCGATGCCGACCGAATAGCGGATGAGGGCTTCGGGAATGCCGCTGGCGGCGCGCTCTTCGGGAGTGGACTCGACGTGGCTGGTGGTGGCGGGCGGGCCGGCGACGGTTTCGACCGCGCCGAGATTTGCGGCAAGGTGCGTGTAACGCAATTGCGGGAGGAAGTTCTTTACGGCGTCGAATCCGCCTCGGAGGGCGAAGCTCAGGACGCCACCGAATCCCGACATCTGACGGCGAGCGATTTCGTGATTCTCGTGCGTGGGGAGTCCGGGGTAAAAGACTTTCGTGACGCGCGGGTGTGCTTCAAGAAACTGAGAGATGCGAAGCGCGTTTTCGTTCTGCTGGCGAATGCGCAAGTGCAGCGTCTTCATGCCGCGGAGGAGGAGATAGGCGGACATGGGGTCGAGGCAGGCGCCGTTAATCTCGCGGAAGTGATAGATGCGGGCGATCAGGTCGCGAGGACCGCAGACGATTCCGCCGAGGGCGTCTGCGTGGCCGCCGAGGAACTTGGTGGCACTGTGGAGGACGAGGTCGGCGCCGAGGGTGAGGGGATACTGGTTGATAGGAGTGGCGAAGGTGTTGTCGACGGCGACGAGGGCGCCGTGGCGGTGGGCAAAGGTGGCAAGGCGGGCAATATCGACGACCTTGATGGTGGGATTGGTGGGAGTTTCGAGATAGAGCAGTTTGCATCCGCGAGCGATGGCAGCCTCGATGGCGGCGTGATCCGTTGTATCGCAGAGAGAGACTTCGATCTGGAATCGCGGGAGGAACTCGACGAAAAGTTTATTGGTGCCGCCGTAGGTGTCTTTGACGGAAACGACGCGGTCTCCCGGAGAGAGCAGAGTGAAAAGAGTGTTGCTGATGGCGGCCATGCCGCTGGAGAAACTGGTGGCGGCTTCGGCGCCTTCGAGGTCGCGGAGTTTCTCTTCGAAAGCGGCGACGGTAGGATTCGTGTTGCGTCCGTAGATGTGGCCGGGTGTCTTGCCCTGCGCGACGTCGAGCCAATGCTCGACCGAGTCGTATCCATAGGAGACGCTTAAGGCGACCGGGACCTGTGTTGCGCCGGCCCAGCGCTCGCCGCGCTCGCCAGACCAAACCGCTTTCGTTCCGGGACTTGCCGCATCGTCGCGAGTTGATTGAGTCATAACAATCCTTGGGATAGGAATCGAGTGCGCAGTATGACACAGGGAAATCGAGGTTCGCTAACGCGGAATGTACGGAGAGCGCAGTAACGGGCTGGCGTTATTTTTTTCGCGGGGGATTCGGACGAGAAGTGGAAGCGCGCTGCGCTCGTTTATCGGCTAAGTCGAGCCCGAATTGGGGATGCTCGTAGGTGCCGCCGATATGGACGGGGACGACTTCACCTTTGGGCTTCTTTTTGAAAATCGGGTCGATGAGTTTCAACAAAACCGATTTCATCCCCGCGGTGGTATGCGAGATCCGGGTATCCACGCGCATGGGCCCATGCAGATCGATGCGGTAATTGATGATGTTGTAGGTTCCATGGAGCCGCGCCTTGACGCCGGGGACGGCAAAGCGCAGGTCGGAGAATGCAGCAGTTCCGTTGTCGAGCACGACTTGTCCGGAGAGATCGGTCAGGACATTCGGAGCGCCGTCCTTCTTTTTCCCGCGCGCGCCGGCGCTAAGTTGATCGACATCGGTTTGAGTATCGCCGGCGGTGAACCGGCCCTGTTCAACGCCGAAGGCGCCGCGCAGCTGCACTCGCTTTAGAAAAGGAATATCGGCATCGGGAATCTCCACCTCGGCGTGCATGGCAGTTGCACCCGACATGGGAGGACGACTGGTGACGAACAGTCCCAACACATCCTGAATTCGACCTTCCGGCGCTACAAGCTCCAATTTCGTGAACTTCCCGGGATATCCGGGAGTTGCGGCGATGCTTCCATTGAAGACGAGCTCGGTTTTTCCGAAACGGGCGTCGACGCGTTTCAAGAACGTGTCGCCGCGGCGGGCATCTTCGTAAGCGTCGAAGTTGGCAGTGAGGTGAATTTTGTGGCCGCCGGATTTGACGACGAAGTCGGGTACGTCGGCGGTTCCGGAGACGTTCAGGTGTTTCAAAGTTCCCTGGAATTTTCCGCTGGAAGCGAGCATGCCACCGATGGCTTCGTAGTGGCCAAGGTCGGCGTTACGCAGGGTGTATTCGCCCGAGATTGGGGTCTCGCCGGAAGTTTGCCAGGGGCCAAATTCTCCTCTGGTCTCGACATCTGCAGGAGGCTCGGGCATGTGCAGATGCAGTTCAACCTGCATCGGCCGGCCGGCGGCGACTTGCCGAATAGTTGCTTTCTGGATGGTGAAGATGAGCGGGTGCGGATGCTTCTCGCGCTCGGCAATCTGGAGAGATGATCCGTCGGCGATGAATTCGTCGACGACTACAGGCGGGTTCACGACATGAAAGACGGCACCGGTTCCGATGGGGGGAATGAGCACGCGCATTCCGACCGCCGTCACACGGGCAAGGTGGTGGCGCAGGAGGCCGAGATAGGTGGCCTTGAAGACCAGCCTTTGCATCGTGATCAAGGGGGACTTGATGTTGTCGTGATGAAACTCGACGGAATCGAGGATGCAGCCGGGCGGAAAGAAAGTCTGGCGAAAATCGCGCACGGTGACCCGGCTGTCGCTTGCTTCCGCTAATTGCTGGATGATCCTTGCGCGTTCAAAGGGCCAGAGCGGACTATGCAGAACGATGACAAAAACGGCGATAAGAAGCCCGAGGACGGCTGCGGCGATGAGTGGTAAGCGATACCGAGGGCGGAGTGCGGTCGGGGTGAAGGAAACATTTCCGCTTGTGTGAACAGTCCCGGGCACAGGGGTTGGAGGCGGAATGGGGATGGAGAGTTGCTGTGGAGCAAATTCCTGCGGATTCGCGACATGTGATTGTGGAACCGGTGGAGTCAGTACGTGGAGTTACCTAGGAGGTCCCAGATCTCGCGGGTAGGCGGGATCTGGGGCACCCGTGGGGCCCCCTTCCGGCAAAAGCGGCCCGGACACCCAATTTCTGTTGTGCGGAACTTTCTGGGAGGGGTTGGGTTTGACAGTGGAATGCGGCGTATCGGCAAAGAAATGCCTTGGCAAGGATTCAGGAGATTTTGGGGCAGACCATCGCGCCTGGAATCTGCATCCCAATCAGATATGGCGTCCAACGAGAGGGACATTTTTGAAGAGGCGTACCGCGTAGTCACGGTGGAGAATGAAAGCATGACCATCCAGGGAGTACAGAGCGGGAAGCTATTGACGATAGTGAATCCTACGGTTCCTCTTACGGAAGACGAGTATCCGCCCGGGCGTCTGATTGCGTTGAAGGATCCATTGAGTTCGATGCCGAGCTAAGAGCGCGATCGCGCCCAACGTCCCGCATAACCCGCGGGAAGCGTGGGGCAACCATTCGGTTTGAGTCCTACCGGTCTTGTTGCGACACCCACTTAAAAACGGAAACTGCGGAGTCTTTATTCTGCCGGGACGGGCCTGCCCACCGGCTCGGTTTTTTCGTCGATTTTATTGGAGGTCGGATTTGTCGGGGTTGTAGTAGAAGCGGAAGCGTAGGGCGAGGTAGGGTCCGGTGAAATCGCCCGGGAGAGGTGGGAAGGGATTGGAAGCGGTGATAGCTCCCCAGGCTGGGCGGTCGAGAGCCACGTCGCCAGAGGGCGCGACCAGGCGCATGTCGGCGACCTTACCGTCTTTGGTGATGGCGAACTCGATGGCGAGCTTGCCTTTCTTCATCGAGGCGGATTCGGGGATAAGGTTGTACCAGTTCTCGCGTACGTCTTCGAGAATGCGCTGAAGATAGGGCCCGAAGTCGACGCCTTGCGTGTCGCTGAGAATATCGAGTGCGCCGAGCTGACGTCCCTTGGTGCCATTGCCTAATCCGAAATCGCCTCCCTGGCCACCGCCCGCGCCGGCGGCTCTGCGCGCGGCCGCGGCTTCTGTGGCCTGCTGAATTGCGGAGCCGGCGCTCATGCCTCCGGCATACTTACTGAAAGAATTGTTGGGGCGGGCGGGCATTTGCATCTGCGCCGTCTGATTGGTTTCGAATTGCGGACGCTGCGCGGGTTGCGATTGCTGCTGCTCTCCCTGCTGCGGAGCCTGATTCTGTGCCATCGCCTGCGGAGGCGAAGCGGGAGCGGCGGGCTGAGAAGAGCGCGGTCCGGGAGGTCCGGGACGTCCAGGGGGCGGAGTGGCGAGAATCTTCCGCAATTCCTTGGGATCGAGTTCGGGATGACGCGAGGTGGCGATGCGGTCTTTGTCGGAGGCGATGTTGGTATTGGGCCGGCGCGTGGGCTTCTGCAGATCGGGCGGAAGCGCCAGGAAGGTCATGTTCTTGTCCTGCAGAGGATTCACGGGAACAACGGTGATGTGATGCCATCCCATGGTTTTTTCGATGAGCGGCAGGTTCCAGAGAAGGATGAAGAGGACGAGGTGAGCGATGATAGAGATCCAGGCGGCTTCGCGGCGGCGGGAGCGCGCGAGATCGTCCTGTAATTGAATGAGGAGATGAGGGACGCGGGCGTCGAGCTCGCGGTAGGCGGTTTCCCAGTCTTGCGTGTCGTAGAGTCCGAGCTGCTCGGGCTCGTGCTTTTCAGGCGGAGCAACCGGATCTTGAAATGGAATTTGCGTGATCGGCATGCGCTGGGTCTGGTTGTGTCCGCCTGTCGTTTAGAAACGAAATGAGCGCACGACGTTGCATATGGGCTTGCGAGTGAAGAGATGCAATCGGCGCGCGTGCTCTACCGCTCGGGTAGATCTATTTTCGCATCTTTTATTGGATTCTGCTGCTGCCAATTGGGGAACGACCTTGGTGTGTAAACAAATGTAAATGAGGGGGGTTGGGGGACAGCAGATTCCTCCTGCCTCGCTTCGCTCCGGCATCGTAATGACAGACGCGACAGTACAGACTGCAGCTGCCGTGCCTCGGCCTACACCAGATTCCTCCTTCGTCGCTTCGCTCGGGCGTCGGAATGACAACGGTTGATGCTAGGCTCGGGTCTCGGGATCTCGGGTCGGGCGTCCGGGTTCTAAGCGGCGCCTGCCCTTCGCCAACGCTACTGCGTGGGGACGCAGACAGCAGATTCCTCCTTGGCGCTTTCGCGCCTCGTCGGAATGACAAACGGCCTATTTTCGGTGCGTCTTTGCTCTGTGGTTCGCTGTGGTGCTTCCCCGGTTCGTTGTGGTGCTCGATGGCTCGTGGTGGCGTTCTCTGCGTGGTGCCCCTGCATGCGTCGGAACTGCGACCGAGTGGTGCCCTCTGCAAAATTGTCATTCCGACGGGAGGGAGGAATCTGCTGGCGGGGTTACGCTCATGGCGGTCGGCTCTCCCCAGCCTTCGGCCAGGTCTTCCCAAGTTGGGTTTCGCTCCTCAATCAGAGCGATCTTCTTCTCTCGGCGCCATTTTTTCAGCTCGGTTTCGCGGGCGATCGCGTCTCCGATGTTGTGAAAGGTTTGGAAGTAGACGAGACGGTGAACCCGATACCGACGGGTAAACTCTCCGCCTTGACCGGACCGGTGGCGTAAGACACGTGCCATCAGAAATCCGCTTACGCCGATGTAAATGACGCGGCTTTTGCTGGCCATGATGTAGACGTAATATCTGCGTTGTTTCATCGTCGCGGCTTCCGTAGTCTCTCGGAGGCGGAAGCAGATTCCTCCTTGTTCGCTTCGCTCGCGCGTCGGAATGACAAGGGAGTTTAGGTAGTGCTGTTTGTGGAACGCTGTGGCGATTGTCACAAGGGGCTGTGGAAATCCGTTTCGTCCAGACATGCCGGCACGAACAGCAGATTCCTCCTTCCTCGCTTCGCTCCGGCGTCGGAATGACAAAGGCGAGTATTAACTTCTCGCTAGGGCGGTTAGGTCTACTTTTTTGTTGTGGGCGCGGATGGCAGTGATGATTTCGAGGGCTAAGGCCAGGGCGCGGCGGCCGTCTTCGAGGGGGACGACTGTAGTGGAGCGTTCGCGGACGGCGTGAAGGAAGGATTTCAATTCTGCATGAAGAGGTTCTTCGGAGGCGACGGGTGGCTTCGCAACGCCGATCTGGGGATTGACGGAAGGAGTAGCGGAAGAAGATCCGTCGCCGAC
Organism: Candidatus Acidiferrales bacterium; assembly: GCA_035507635.1. Lineage (GTDB taxonomy): Bacteria > Acidobacteriota > Terriglobia > Terriglobales > Acidobacteriaceae > Sulfotelmatobacter. The sequence continues at coordinate 5,215 of DATJOA010000133.1, read as the reverse complement.
GGTGAAGACGAGAACTTCCTGGCGTCCGTAATCGAGCGAGATGTATTGGCGCGGCTGGAAGAAGCGGAGCTTGCGGACACGCTCGGTAGAGACGCGGCTGGCGGTGAAGTTGGCGATGCATCCGGATTCGAGTTCGAGACGGACGTTGGCGATATCGACTTTGCCGGAGAGGATGGGCAGTCCGACGGCGCGGACTTCTTTCACCGGAGATTTGGCGAAGGCGAGAACGATGTCAAGATCGTGAATCATGAGATCGAGGACGACATCGACATCGAGCGAGCGCGGGGTGAAAACGCTAAGGCGGTGGACTTCGAAAAACATTGGATGGGTGAGGATGGGGAGGGTGGCGCGGACAGCGGGATTGAAGCGCTCGAGGTGTCCGACCTGCGCGACGCGCTTGTGCTTGGCGGCGAGGTGGATGAGTTCGTCGGCTTCGTGCAGCGAAGTGGCGAGCGGCTTTTCGATGAGGACGTCGACGCCGGCTTGCATGAGTTCGCGGGCGACGTGCACGTGATGGATTGTGGGAGCGGCGACGGACGCGGCTTGCAGCTCGCTGTGCGTGGTGAGCATCTGCGGGACGGAGCCGAAAGCTTTGCAGGAGAATTCGCGGGCGACCGCATCGGCGCGGGCAGTGTCGGGATCAACGATGCCGAGAAGGCGGACAGGCTCGCCTTGCTGTTCGAGTTCTTTGTAGATGCGGGCATGGTTGCGTCCGAAGACGCCTGCCCCGACGACGGCGACGGAGATGGGAGTAGGCAGAGAATTTCCCGGTGGCCGGTTGCCGGAGAGATTGTAAATCAAGGGCGAGATGCTTCGCTCCGCCTGAAAAGCTACTGCGTTCAGGATGACTTAGGGCTTGTGCCCGGCAGACAGCAGATTCCTCTTTGTTCGCTTTGCTCGCGCGTCGGAATGACAAGGTTTGTTCTTGTCAAACGATTACTGGGCTTTTTTCAGGAGGGCGATTTGGCCGGCGTGGTAGAGCTCGTGTTGCACGATGCCGTGGAGCATGTGCGAGAAGTTGTAGCGCTTGCCGGGGACGCGGTCGCGTAGGCGAGAGTCGGAGAGGGATGCGACGGTTCTCTCGAGAGTGTCGTGCGTGCGTTTGGCTTGCGCGACGGCTTTGCGCCATACGGCTTCGGTGGGCTTCGTGACTAGCGGAAAATTGTCGGTGCCTGTGGGTTGATACTTCTTGCCGGAGAGACGGACTAGCCCGGAGTTGTCCCAGACGGCGATGTGGAGGAGGAGTTCCCAGATGCTGTGGGCGTCGGGGATTGGTCTTGCGGCGGCGGTGACGGGGCTTACATCGGCGAGCAATTCGAGGACGGCGGGACCGTGCCAGGCGTTTCCGTAGAAGGCGCGATGGAGTTGGTCGGCGATCAGGGCGCATTCGGAGAGGATGGGCGTCGGCATGGGTTTCTATTTTAGTGGTGCGCTTGTCAGAAGTGGCTAGTGATTAGTGGCTAGCGGTCGTCATCCGACATCCGACGACGGCCATCCGTCATCGAGTTGTCAACCGTTCGTCGCTGGTCGTTGGTCGGTTGGCGATGCGAAACTCCCCACTTCTGGCAACGCCGAAAAGGGGCCCCCTGTTTCTGTTCGCAACCCGTTTTCGTTTCGCTCGAGGCAGGCACTTTCCCTCGCTTCGCTCGGGGAGAGCCGAGGCGGCTGTCGCCACATAAGTCAGTATGCAAGTTCTTGCGCGTTGACCCAGCACTACTAGCGGGCTATAGTTGACGGCCATTCGGCGCTCTGGGCGCCTGTTCCTGCCGTATCCCGGAGCGAGCCGCTGCACTGGGGACATCTTTAATCTGCGAATTTCCGCGGCGGCTGCGGATTTCAGTTTAGTTCGCGTTGTCCAACTCACATTGTGGAGGACTGCCTTGCCCAGCGTTACGACAAACAAGATGCGTGCAGCAAAAATCTGTTTCGCATTGCCGGGGCTGCTGATGTTGATGGCGGCTACCGCGCTTGCCCAGGTTCCACTCACACAGATCAGCACCGATACATTCACCAACACAACGAGCGAGCATGAGACGGAAGTCGAGCCTTCCAGCTATGCGGTGGGCAAGACGATCGTTTCCACATTTCAGGTAGGACGATTTTCGGACGGCGGCGCTTCCGACATCGGATTCTCGACTTCGACGAATGGGGGAGTGACGTGGACACAGGGAAATCTGCCGGGCATTACAAACATTGAGGGAACCGGGACGTATGATCGCGCGAGCGACACGTCGGTGGTCTACAACGCGAAGTACAAGATGTGGCTGGTGGAAACGCTGGCGCTGTCGAACTCCGGCGGAGCGCACGGAGCGGCGGTGCTGGTGAGCAGCTCGAAGGACGGCATTACGTGGAACAATCCGTCGACGGTATCGATTGTTGAGACGGGCGGGTTCTACGACAAGCCGTGGATCGGCTGCGACAACACGGCGAGCAGCCCGCATTATGGGAATTGCTATGTGGAGTGGGACGACTACAGCCTGGGCGACAAGATCCAGATGAGCACGTCGACCGACGGCGGCAATACGTGGAGCGCGAAGCAGGGGACGACGAATGGGGCGTTTGGCACCGGAGGCATTCCACTGGTGCAGCCGAACGGGACGGTGATCGTTCCGCTGGGCAATCAATATCTATCGAGCATTCTGGCGTTTGAGTCGACGGATGGCGGAACGACGTGGACCGCTCCGGTAACGGTGGCGACGATCGATGAACATACGGTCGCCGGCAACATGCGGGCATTGCCACTGCCGGCGGCGCAGATGGATACGTCGGGGAAAGTGTATGTGATGTGGGCTGACTGCAGGTTCCGGACGAGTTGCTCGGCGAATGACATCGTGTACAGCTCTTCGACAGACGGCATAACGTGGAGCGCGGTGACGCGGGTTCCGATCGATGCGGTGACGAGCACGGTCGATCACTTTACTCCGGGATTCGCGATCGAGCCGGGAACGTCGGGCGCAACGGCGCGGATGGCGGTGACGTATAACTTCTTTCCCAACTCGAATTGCAAGAGCTCGTGCAATCTGAGCGTGGGATACATCGAGTCGACGAACGGTGGCACAACGTGGAGCACGGCGCGAACGCTGACGAAAGGGATGAATCCGAACTGGCTGCCTTCGACAACGTCGGGACAGATGGCCGGGGATTACTTGACGGCGGCTTACGTGGCGCAGAGAGTGCATGGCGTGTTCGGAGCGGCGAAGGCGCCCGTGGGTTCGACGCTGGAGCTGGCGATGGATACGAATGCGGCGGGGCTATCGGCGGCGGCGGAGCAAGGTGCGCAGGTCAGCTCGGCGAATGACAAGCCGGTGGCCGGAGTGAAGTCGCAGGCGCATCGGACGAAACCGTATTTGGATAATGGGAGGGATTAGGTTAAGGGATCAGGGATTTGAGAAGGCCGCTCCGTTTTGGGGCGGCTTTTTTTCGGCTGAGACAGGGAAAACAAGACTAACCACGAAAGACACTAAGTTACACGAAGGAACTCCTTGGATCGGTGGCTGTGCGGCGGCGCTGCGAACAAGAGCCCCACTTCTCTCAACACCCGATTTCATTGTCTCGCGAGGAAAATGCATGGGTCCTTCGGCGCAGATGCGGCGCCTCAGGATGACAAGGGTGATCGATGACAGGAATCGAAGATACGCATCCGATTGAAACGCGCATTGCGTGGTTTCGCATTTCGATCTAGTATCCGGGCAGTGGCTACGGCGAGAAATCCTGATCCGGAGTACAACCGGGAACGGCTGGTTTCGGGCGCGCCCGTCGGCGATGATTCGACCTTTGAGTTGAAGCTGCGTCCGCAGCGGCTGGCAGAGTTCATCGGACAGAAGAAGGTCAAAGAAAACCTGGCGGTGGCGATCGAGGCGGCGCGATCGCGCGGCGAGGCGATGGATCATGTGCTGCTGTATGGACCTCCGGGGCTGGGCAAGACGACGCTGGCGAACATCATTGCGAATGAGCTGGGGGTGCATTTTCAGCCGACAGCGGCGCCGCTGTTGCAGATCAAGGGAGATCTGACGGCGATCATCACGAACCTGCAGGACAAGCAGGTGCTGTTCATTGACGAGATTCACCGGCTGCAGCCGGTGCTGGAAGAGCTGCTCTATTCGGCGCTCGAGGATTACAAGCTCGACATTATTATTGGGCAGGGGCCGTCGGCGCGGACGCATACGCTCGAGGTGAAGCCATTTACGTTTGTCGGGGCAACGACGCGGGCAGGGATGATTTCGTCCCCGCTGCGGGCGCGGTTTGGGATCGTGCTGCGGCTGGAGTTTTATACGCCGGAGGATCTGCAGGTAATCGTGGAGCGGTCGGCGGAGATTCTGGGCGTGGAGGTCGATGATGCGGGCGCGAAGGAGATTGCGAGCCGGTCGCGGGGGACGCCGAGAATTGCAAATCGGCTGCTGAGGCGCGTCCGGGATTATGCGCAGGTGCGGGGCGCGGGGAAGATCGATCAGCCGACGGCGAAGGCGGCGCTGGAGATGCTGGAAGTGGATCATTACGGGTTCGACGAGGTCGACCGACGGCTGCTGCTGACGATTATCGAGAAGTATCAGGGTGGTCCAGTAGGGTTAAACACTTTGGCGGCGGTGCTGGCCGAGGAACCGGACGCGATTGAAGAGATCTACGAACCGTTTTTGATGCAGATAGGATTTCTGGACCGGACGCAGCGCGGACGCGTGGCTACGCAGCTGGCGTATGAGCATTTCGGGATTACTCCTCAGCGGCGGCAGAGTTCGCTTTTCTGACACACGACCTTTAACGCTATATTGGCCCTCAGGGGCTAAAGCCCGACTCTTTTTTGCGGACTCTCACGGCACGGCTGGAGCCGTGCCCTACCCAAAACCCTCATTCCCACGGTTCATGAAGGCGGCGACAGGCGGCGGGGCAACGGCGCTACGCTTGCCTCGCCTCTTTTTGGCTCGGCGAACAGGCGAGGTGGGCGTCTCTACGCGAAGGCCCTCCCGCAGGCTGCTGTCTGTAGATGTCGTTCGTCTTGGGTCTTCGGTGACGTTTATTGGGGGCGGGGTGGTTGCTACCGTCAATCGCAGGTACCGGTGCGTCAGGTGCCAGCGAGGATGGTATCAATGGCAAAACTTAGAATTCTTTATGGCGAAGGGGATGAAGAGGTTCTGGCGAGCCAGGCGGTAGCGATTGAAAAGGCAGGACATACGGTCCAGAAGGCCGTCGGCCGCAAGGGCGTGGATGAGGCGCTGAAGAA
>DATJOA010000132.1:0-8589 GCA_035507635.1 Candidatus Acidiferrales bacterium | reverse complement strand
TACGTCACCCACGCCGATCCCAAGAATTTCCAGCCCGCCAACATCACCTTCGACCTGCTGCCGCCCCTCGACCGCAAAGTCCGCGACCGCAAAGATCGCCACCGCCAGCAATGCGAGCTAGCACTGAAAGAATTCGACGCTTGGTTGTCCACCCAGCACTGTCATCCCGACCGGAGCCTGCCGTTCCTGAAAGGAACGGCAAGCGGAGTGGAGGGACCCTCTGTTTAAATCCTGATCTGCGTGGCGAAAGTCCTCATCGCGCAACCTGCACGAATCACGCCACTTTTTCCTGCAACAAACTCCCCGTCCCATGCGTATCTACCACTGAGCAGGGGATGACTTTCTTCGCCGCCCCCCGTCCAATCACTCGTATGACGTTGCGTGACCTCCTTTTCGACGTGCTTCGCACCCTCTGGGCCCACAAGCTTCGCGCGTTCCTCACGATGTTCGGAATCGCCTGGGGCATCGTCTCCATCGTGCTCATGGTCGCCGCCGGCGAAGGTCTTCGCAAAGGCCAGGAGGAGCAAGCCCGCACTCTCGGCAAAGACGTCATGATCGTCTTCCACGGCCGCACCAGCCTGCAGGCCGGAGGAACTCATGCCGGACGCATCGTCCATTGGGAAGATCCCGACGTCCCCGTGGTGCAAGCCGAGTCGCCCGACTGCGAATACGCCATTCCCGAACTCGAGGAGGATACGGTTCGCACCCACTCTGCCTACAATAACGCTGCATTCACCGTGACCGGATCGTATCCTCCCTTCGCCTACATTCGCAGTCTCGACGTCGGCTCCGGACGCTTTTACGATTGGAGCGACATGCGCGAAGCTCGACGCGTCGCGTTCCTTGGCTCCGACGCCGCCAAACAGCTCTTCCCCGGCCGCGACCCCGTCGGCGACACAATCTACTTGAACGATTTCCCGTACATCGTCATCGGCGTGATGCAAAAGAAGAAGCAGGACTCCAGCTACGACGGCTGGGATGTGAACAAAGTCTTCCTCCCATTCGCCGCCATGCGGCGTGACTTTCCGGACAAGCCTCCGGGCACCGACATGACTTTCGATCAGCTGCTCGTCACGCCGAAATCAGTCGATCAGCACGAAGCCTGCAAGCACGAAGTTCGCGTCGCGCTCGCCCGCATGCATCGCTATGATCCCAACGACAAAGAGGCTTGTCCCATCTGGGACACAGTTCAAGAAGCCCAAGCTTTCAAAACCATGACCGATGGAATGAAATTTTTCCTCGGCGCGGTGGGCATCGTCACGCTCTTACTCGGCGGCATCGGAGTCATGAATGTCATGCTCGTCGCGGTTCGCGAGCGCACACGCGAGATCGGCGTCCGCAAAGCGATCGGCGCGCCCGCCGGCACGATCCTCCGCCAGTTCTTTATCGAAGCGCTGATCATCGCGCTGCTGAGCGGCGGTGTCGGCCTCGGCATCGCTTTCGGATTCTGCGCCCTGATCGACATGCTGCCCATGCCCGACTTTTTCGCCGGACTGATTCCCAGCTGGACTTCAGGACTCACGGCCGCTGGTCTACTTGGAGCAATCGCCATCGGAGCCGCGCTCTATCCCGCGCGCCGCGCCGCTTCCATCGACCCAATCGAAGCCCTCCGCTACGAAGCAGGAGGATAGAGAAAGGCAAAGTTTCAAAGGGCCAAAAGTTTCAAGGTGCCAAAGTTGGACTACTCGAATGCAGATTTCGCAAACAAAGGAAATCTTGGACCACATTGTCATCCCGGCCGGAGCGTTCCGTCCCGCGAAGCGGGAGGCAACGCGGAGTGGAGGGACCCTGTGTTTTTTGTTGGATGAAGGAAACTGGCGAAGCTCTCGCGCGGAACTCGAAACCTGAAACTCGATGCTATTCGAAATCATCCTCGAAGCCTGGATCGCCCTCAAGCGGAACCTGACCCGCAGCTTCCTCACCATGCTCGGCATCGTCTGGGGAATCGCGACGGTCACGTTGCTCATCGCCTACGGCAGCAGCTTCCGCAGCGTTCTCGTCCACGGCTTCGACGCCTTCGGCAAAAGCGTAGTCATCGCGTGGCCGCAGCAAACCAGCGAGCAGCCCGGCGGACAGCGCGCCGGCAAGAAAGTCGTTCTCGAGCAAGCCGACCTCGACATGGTCAAAGCCACCGCGCCGCTCGTTAAGCACGTCTGCCTTGAAACCGTTCGACGCCCCGGCATCGCCTTCGAAGACCGCCTCGTCGGCACCGCGCCCGTCCGAGGCGTCTGCCCCGAATACGGCGAGATGCGTAACGAGGTCCCGCTCGAAGGTCGCTGGATCAACGCCGAAGACGAGCTCGAGCGCCGCCGCGTCATCTTCCTCGGCGGACGCCTCAAAGAAGAACTCTTCAGCGGACGCCCGGCCGTCGGCGAAACCGTCCTCGTCTCCGGCGTGCGCTTCCAGGTCATCGGAGTGATGGCCCGCAAGATTCAGCTCAGCAATTATTTTTCCAGCGACGACGAATCCTCCTGGATCCCCTACTCCACCGCCGGAGATCTCTGGAACACCCGCTACGCCGCCGTGATGGTCTTCGAGCCCATCGCCCCGCAATATGAAAAGAAGGCCATGGCCGAAGTTCTCGCCGCAGTCGCGACGCGCCAGAATTTTTCGCCGACCGATCCGAAAGCCTTCCAGATGTTCGGACGCGACGAGTTCCGCCCGATCATCGACGCCCTCACCATCGGCCTGCAGGTTCTGCTGACGTTCATCGGCACGCTCACTCTCGGCATCGGTGGCGTCGGAGTGATGAACATCATGCTCGTCTCGGTCGACGAGCGCATTCGCGAAATCGGCCTGCGTCGCGCTCTTGGCGCTCGCAAGCGTCACATCAAACTTCAATTCCTCGCCGAGACTCTGCTGATCATGCTTCTCGGCGGCGCCATCGGCGTGCTGCTCTCCTATTTCATCGCGTGGGCGGTCGGCACACTCCCCATGATGGGGCCGCTCTTCGAAGACAACTCCGGCCAGGGTGACATTCACCTTCGCATCTCACTGATTACCGTTCTGCTCTCAGGCGCAGTACTGCTGATCGTCGGCGTAATCAGCGGCCTTGTCCCCGCAATGCGCGCCTCAAAGCTCGACCCAGTCGAGGCCCTCCGCTATGAATGACGAAAATCATTGTCATCCTGACCGTCACTCCGTATTGTCATCCCGACCGGAGCGCGCCGTTCCGAAGGGAACGGCCCGCGGAGTGGAGGGACCCTATGTCTGTCATGCTGAGCCGAGGATGAGATCGCGAAGCGAACTTATTCGGAGTCGAAGCATCCCTGCCCGGAGCACACTGCTGCGGGCCATGATGCTTCCGCAAATCGCATCTCAGCATCACTCTTCACACAAATTGATTTGCCCATCTCCACTGAACGCAGTACCTTTCTGAATGGGGGTGTACCTTGCCGATCTCGGCCGTCGATACCGTCCCTCTGGCCTTCCAGCACACCAAGCGTCAGCTCCTCCAGCCCTTCCGCTTCTGGCAATGGACGCGCCTCGCCATCGTCGGACTCCTCGCCGGAGAAATGGGCTCGGGCAGCTCCAACTTTTCCTCTCCCTTCAAATCCATACCCCATCAGGCTCCCCCAGCCGGCATGTTTCCCGGAATCAACATGGCTGTCATCGCCGCTCTGATCTCCACGGCCATCGTCATCGGCATCATCTTCGCCCTCGTCTTCCTCTACATCAGCAGCGTGATGCGCTTCATCCTCTTCGATAGCGTTCTCACTCGCGAATGTCACATCCGCGCCGGATGGTCGCGCCGCCAGGGCACCGCCTTGAATTATTTCTGGTGGCAGCTCGGATACGGTATCGCGATCTTTCTCGGGATTGTCGTCATCGTCGGCATCCCCGCCGCCGTCGCCTTCGGCATGGGATGGTTCTCCGCACCCCACGCCCACATGGAAGCGCTCATCCTCACCGGGATCATCGTCTTCTCCGTGTTCTGCTTTTTCATGCTCATCGCGATGCTTGGTCAAGTACTCACCAAAGATTTTGTGATCCCGCAAATGGCTCTGGAAGGCATCGGCCCCATCGAGGCCTGGCGCCGCCTCTGGCCGATGATCGAGGGTGAATTCAACAGCTACGCCATGTACATTCTGATGAAGATCGTCCTCGCCATCGGAGCAGGCATCATCATCGGAGTGGCCGCTCTGATCGTCGCAGTTGTATTCGCCGTCCCGATCGCTGGCGTCGTCATCGCCGCCGTCCTCGCCGGAAAATCCGCCGGTCTAACCTGGAACGTCCTCACCATCACCGGCGCAGTCGTAGTCGGTTGCATTGTGCTCGCAATTCTTTTCTATCTGATCGCGTTAATCTCCGTGCCCGCGATCGTCTTCTTCCCTGCCTACTCAATCTACTTCTTCGCCCCGCGCTATCGCCCGTTAAGCCTAGCGCTCTACCCACCGCCAAATTCGCCGCTCTCGCCCCTGCCCCAACCAGCGGGATAACAGCAACTCGCACAGGGAATAGATTTTCAGTTACCAAACTACCCGATTCCCAAATTACAAAATGTTCCTCTGTGCTCCCCTGTGTCCCCTGTGGTGAATCGTTTCGAACTACTGCTGCGGACTCCGCAACCTCGCCCCCTTCCCATGCGGCCACGAAAATCTCCGTCCGATGATGCACTTCACAATCAGATGATCCGTCGACCGCGTCGCTCCGACGCCCACTCCAAAGTTGAACTCCCACTGCGGGCCGAAATCCACGTCCACCGCTGGGAAAAACTGCTGCTCCTGCTCCCTCAACGGATCGAAGCCCGTGATCGATCCATACGACGCGTAATACTCCAGCCCTCCGGCAATTTTTTTCGTAAGGTTGTAGCTGAACTTCACATTCGGAGAAAACTCCACGCCCTTATTAACGCTCGGACCGTGAAACGACCGGTCCAGAGTCGGATTGAATGAGAAGTACCATTTCCCGATCGTCTTATCCACAATCGGACGAATCTCCCACGTCCACGTATCCGGCGAAAATGCCGCCCGCTGATACCCAATCTCGTTCGACACGCTCACGCCCACCGGCCAGTGCCACGACGGAGGCACCCGCACCCGCGGACGAATATGATCGCCCACCCACTGCCATCCGCCGTCCGACTGAATGCTCGTGAAAATGTAGAACCCAACTTCGGCCCAGTCATTTACTCCCTGCGTAATCTCCACCGTCTCGTGCTCCGCATGATTCGTCGGCAGCATTCCATCGATCACCGTCTTGCTCCCCTCGACCGTGAAGTTTGAATGCAACTCCACCATCGTCGATCGCGGCGCCACCGTCTCCGACCCATACACCTGTATTTCGTAATTATCCTGAGCGCAAGCGAACGAAGTGAGGAAGGCCAGAGATAACGCGGCCAGAAAGAATAGCCCAAGCGATCGAATCATGAGAATGAAATGCGAAAGAAACGCAGCCAGCCCAATTGGCCGCGACGTTCCATCATGCACGTCGTGCCGCGCAGAATCAACTTCTCTGCGTCCTCCGTGTCCTCTGCGTTGAAAAGATTTTTGTACACACCCACGAGCGAAGCGAGGGTGCTCCACTCTCGGACGACTTCGCCAGAAGTGGAGTTTCGGACAGCGAGCCCATCCTTGTCATTCCGACGCCCGAGCGAAGCGAGGAAGGAGGAATCTGCTTCTCGCAGACGAACAATGGGAACCCTCTCCCGGCCCGAGGTGTCTGATCCACCAGACACGCGTGCCTGAGAGGAGCAAAATTCCATGGCTTTCTCAATGGCAGGCGGAGGTCCGTCTGGACCTCAAATCAACGTCACTCCACTGATCGACGTCCTCTTGACGCTGATCATCATGTTCATGCTCGTCGTCTCCATGGACCCTGAATACGGCGAGCAGGCGCAGATTCCGCAACCACCCAAGCAGGACGCGAAATCGCAGCCAATCGTCGAGCGCACAGTGGTGATTCAGATCCTGTGGGCCGCGAACGATCAGGCGCCCAAACTCAAGATCAATCAGGATGATGTCGATTGGTGGAACCTTGATGAGCGTCTCTCGCAGATTTACCTGGCGCGCGCCGAAAAAGTAGCCTTCGTCCGCGCCGACGCCGACGTCGATTTTCAATCGGTGGCAACAGTGATTGACGTAGCCCACCACGCCGGAGTGAAACGCCTCGGCCTGCTCACGAATAATCAAAAGTTGGAGACCGAATAAAAAACGCCGGATCTACGCGGATTAAGATTCCATCGAGACCCCTTAGAATCTTTGGCCAAGCTATCAGAATCTACGCCGGGTTGCCCCACCCTTCTCGCGCCTTTGCGAGAGGGTGGGGATTTTGACTTCGAAAGAGAAAGTTTCCTGAAGTCCGAAAGAGGCAACCGACCTATGCCGCCATAGCCATCACCGGCTGCGTGCAGTGCGCGCACCGCTTCGCATCCATCGGAATATCACTCAAACACTCCGGACACTTCTTCGTCGTCACCGGCGCCGCCGGCTCATCCTTATGCATCCGGGCCATCAGCCAGTTGATTGGGAGCACCACGAAGAAGTACACCGCCGCGGCGATCAGCAGGAATGCAATCACGGCATTGATCACGTCTCCTACCAGGAACATGCTGCCGCGCACGGTAAATTTAATATCGGAAAAATTGGGCAGATGTACCACCGCCCCAATCAGCGGCGTCAGCAAACCCTTCGTAATCGACGTAACGACGCTTCCGAATGCCGCCCCCACCACCACGCCCACGGCCATATCCACAACATTCCCACGCAGGATGAATTTCTTGAATCCGTCGAGCATAGCTTTCTCCTCCCGAAAACTTGAATTGCGGCCAGAGTATGTCAGGGAGCCGCGAAGGTCAAGCCCGGAGCGGATAGCCAGTCAACCGAATTTTAGCGCTCGAAGTTGAATTCTGACGCGCTGGCTGGTTTTCTTCTTGATCACCACGTCTATTTCACCATTCGTCGCCTCGATGGTGAGCGGCAAGTTCATTTGTAAGTCTGAGTTCCTACGTCTGCGCTTGCCCCTGCCCGAAATCAGCGCGTGTGCATCGGTGTCTGCATAAGGGATCGCTATCCCGAGCTCTCGATAGGCCAGAACTATCGTCCTGAAGCTTGGCATTGCTCCGGTTCGTAGATATCTTTGCAATCCGCCTCTGTTGACCCCTAAACGCTGCGCGAACTCCTTTTCAGTACGACCGTCCGCCAGCGCCTTTTCGTAAAAAGGCCTCAGGCGCTTTGCAAACTCTAGGCCGAACTGCCGATCTTCGTCGGTTCGCTTCATAAACTGCTTGACTGCCTCAACGGACAGGTGCAAGATGTGATTCTTAAGAATCCTGCTTTTTAAGAATCACAACAAGATACGCCAAGGTGTCAAGACTTGTCATCTAACTTGAAGTGCTGGCAAGTGTTCTGAAAGGGTTCGATATGTCAGCAGATCAGCAAGCTCGTTTAGGGGTTGAGCTCGACTATTTCGGCGAGCATAAAACTGAGTGGCTTGCCCACCGGAGTGGCCAGTACGCGGTTGTCAAAGAGAGAGAGCTTCTGGGTTTTTATCCCAGCTTCGAAACAGCCTATCGCGCGGGAGCAGAGCATTACGGGACAGACACCGACTTCTTAGTTAAACGGATCCTCGAATACGAGCCAGTTTTCCTAGTATTCTAGCCGTGCCAGACTGGCAGTCGCCAACCCGGAACGTTCGCGACCTTATGCTCTACGGGCCGCGGCTAAAAGTCACTATAGGCCCTCCGATTGTTAGCGCTCGACGCGTCCAGCCCTTGACCCTAGCCGATGAAGAAGGACGATTCACCGAAACCGATGCCTTGATCGATACTGGCGCGCAAAGGACAGTTGTGGCGATGGAGGCTGTGCAGAAAGCGGGACTGTCAAAGATAAATGAGACGGAGCTTCGGACGGCCGGTGGGATCGTTAAGGCCGACGTTTACGTGGCTTCGATTCAGTTTCCCCGGTGCGGCCTCAAGAGCATCGAAGTAATGGAAGTTTCCGGTTGTGACCTCTCTCACATACCCTTCTACAGATGTCTAATTGGGAGGGACGTCCTGTCGCGATGGAGCTTCCACTACGATGGAGCACTTGGCACGTGGGTCGTTTCAGAAGGCCGAACAACGTCCTGGATCTCACCGCCTGAAGGCTTCGACCCGGACCTTTGGGGCGAATGAACGAGGGCTGGACGGCCAGTCCTCAGATCCGCATGGGCATCACGATATACCGATACTTATAATCATCACCCTCGGCAGGGCGCAGCTGCCCGGCCGACTGCGGATCCTTCAACTCCAGCCGTACCTCAGCACTCCCAGCCGCCTTCAGGAAATCCACCAGGTACGCGGCATTGAATCCAATCGTCAGCGCATCTCCGGTGTACGCCGCTTCGAGCGAATCTTCCGACTCGCCGGCTTCCGCCGACGACGCCGAAATCTTTACTTCGCCCTTTTCAAGACGCATCCGCACCGCCCGCGAGCGCTCGTCGGCAAACTGCGCCACGCGCAGAATCGCCGCATTCAATTCATCCGCATTCAGCGGCACGACCTTGCTGTTGTCCTTCGGTAGCACCGCTTCATAGTTCGGGAATTGTCCTGTGAGCTGCCGCGACGTCAGCAGCCGCGACCCGATCCGGAAGAACAGCGTCGACTCATCT
>DATJOA010000131.1:0-3458 GCA_035507635.1 Candidatus Acidiferrales bacterium | reverse complement strand
CGCGGAGACCGACATTAACAGCCTGCAGAAAGTCGGGACGCCTCCCGATGAGCTGATGGCTTCGTTGTTTGAGGCGATCGTTCTGCAGAATCTCAGCGTGCTGACCCGCGGGCATACACTGCGGCCGCACGTGCTCCTGCTGGGTGGACCGAATAGTTTTATCCGCGGCATGAAAGAAGCTTGGCAGGCCAACATTCCGCGAATGTGGAAGGAACGCAAAGTTCAAGTTCCGGATGGCGCAAAGCCAGAGGATCTGATTAAGGTACCGGAGAATGCCCAGTATTTCGCCGCGCTTGGCGCGGTTGAGTTCGGACGCAGCGAGGAAGATTGCGTCGGATGCTATTGCGGATACGAGAAGCTCGTTCACTACATCGATTACGGCCGCCAGGAAGAGAAGGCAAAATCCGGCGGTAAGGGCCTCACTGAGAAGCCGGGGGAACTGGATATCTTTAAGGAAGCGTATAAGCGGAAGAAGTTTATTCCGGCGGTGTTTCAGAGTGGAACGACTGTTGGCGGATTTATCGGGATCGACGGCGGATCCACATCGACCAAGGCTGTTCTGCTCGACGAGAACGGCGACATTCTTTGCAAGTCGTATCAGCTCTCAAACGGCAATCCGATTCAAGACACGATCGACATGTTCGAGAACCTGCGCGGCCAGGTGGAATCGCAGAATGCGAAGCTGGAAGTGCTCGGGGTGGCGACGACCGGGTACGCGAAGGATATTTTGAAAGATGTTCTGAACGCCGACGTGGCTCTGGTGGAAACGGTTGCGCATACAGAGTCGGCGTTGAAGTTCTACGAGGACCCGCACGTGATCGTCGACGTCGGAGGGCAGGACATCAAGATCATCATCCTGCATAACGGTCGCGTGAAAGATTTCAAGCTAAACACGCAGTGCTCTGCCGGAAACGGCTACTTCCTGCAATCGACGGCGGAGGGCTTTGGTCTGACAGTGAATCAGTACGCAGACCTGGCCTTCTCGGCGCAGGCGATGCCGGTGTTTGGATATGGCTGCGCCGTGTTCATGCAATCGGACATTGTTAATTTTCAGCGTCAAGGCTGGCGCGCCGAAGAGATTCTTGCCGGCCTGGCCGCGGTCTTGCCGAAGAACGTTTTCCTGTATGTCGCCAGCATCCCGAATCTGGCGGCGCTCGGTTCACGGTTCGTCTTGCAGGGCGGCACGCAAAACAATCTTGCCGTCGTGAAAGCTGAGGTGGATTTCATTCGCAACAGCTTCCGGGCAACCGGCAAGCAGCCGGAGATCATCGTCCACGAGCACTGTGGAGAGTCGGGTGCGATTGGAGCCGCGCAGGAATCGCTGCGATTGTGGCGCAGTGGACAACAGACGACCTTTGTCGGGCTCGAGGCTGTGCGCAAGATCGAGTACCGAACGACCCGCAACGAAGATACGCGCTGTCACTTCTGCAAGAACGATTGCCTGCGGACGTTTATCGACATTCGAACGGCGCCGAAGAATGACATGAGTTTCGTACCGATCCAGAAAGTCACGAAGGTTCCGCTGATGCATGGCGAGCAGAGGCTGATCATCGCGACATGCGAAAAAGGCACAGTGGAAGACGTCAACGATATGAAAGAGATCAAGGCGGGGCTGGATTCGATTCGCGCGCAGCATCCGAACTTCGTCGATTACGCCTCGAAGGAAGTCTTCCGGCCCGTCAATGCCAGGAGCGTGGCCGATCCGCTGCCGACGCGGGGTTGGGCGGGATGGAAGAAAGACGATAAAGAGCGTCGCGCGCGGATGGAGAACCGGAAGAAAGTTCGCATCGGCATTCCGCGTGTCTTGAATATCTATACTTACGCTCCCTTATTCAACGGATATTTCGAGAGCCTGGGCGTGCAGCCGGAGAACATCATTTATTCGGACTACACGAGTTCCGAACTCTATCGTGCCGGCGCAAGCCGCGGCGCGATTGATCCATGCTTCCCGGCCAAGATTGGGATCTCGCACGTCTACAACCTGATTCAGGAGAAACATCGCAAGAAGGCGCTGGATGCAATTTTCTTCCCGATGTACGACGTGCTGCATTCGCCGCTGGTAAACATCGTCGCGGCGAATGCCTGCCCAACTGTGACGGCCACGCCCGAAACAGTGAAGGCGGCATTCACGAAAGAAAACGATGTATTTGCCGAGAACAATTTGAAGTACATCGACCCGGTTCTCAATTTCGCCGATCGAAAGTTATTCGCACACCAGATGCTGCAGGCGTGGCAGTCTGTTCTCGGGCTCTCCCAGGAAGAGAACGATCGTGCGATTGACGCGGGATTTGCCGCGCTCCAGTCCTACGAAGCCAGCATTCGGAGCCGTGCGCGTGAGGTGCTGGATCAACTCGAACGCGAAGACCGCATCGGCATCGTGATGCTCGGCCGCCCCTATCATCATGATCCCGGGCTGAATCACGAAATCCTCGATGAATTCCAGAAACTCGGATATCCGATCTTCTCGCAGAATACGTTGCCGATCGATGACGACCTGTTGGAGCGGCTGTTTGGGGAAGAGGTACGCGCGGGAGTGATCAGCAGCCCCCTCGACATCTCCGATGCCTGGAAGAATTCTTACTCTTGCAGCACCAACCATAAGGTGTGGGCGGCGAAATTTACGGCGCGGCATCCCAACCTGGTGGCGCTGGAAATTTCCAGCTTCAAGTGCGGACACGACGCGCCGATCTACGGCGTGGTTGAAGGCATCATCGAAGACTCTGGCACGCCCTACTTCTGCTTCAAAGATCTGGACGAGAACAAGCCAAGCGGATCGATCAAGATCAGAGTTGAGACCATCGACTACTTCCTGCGACGCTACCGCGAAGAGGTCATTCGCAAGCGGAAAGCGGGGCAGGATATCGAAGTACAGCTTGCCGCCCTAGAAGAGCAGTTGCGCCGTGAAAGGTCCAACGGCGAACAGCTTAGTACTCCTGCCCAGTGGCAACCGGAAGCACAGGGCATGGCGGCAGATTAATACCGAAACACGTTCGATCATGGCGCCATTTGAGGGGACAAACCTTCGCGCCGCAGGTTAGTCCCCGGCGTACGCAGTCAACCCTCAGCGTTGAGTGGCGGACTCGATGTCGACGTTGCTCGCCAGAAGAAATACTCCAGAGGAATTCCTGGCATCGTTCATAGAGTTTTTCTCGGCACCGGTTTTCTGCGCCAGATATTGGCCTGCGGGTTTCACAATCCCTGTGACGGTAACGATGTCCCCCTTGTGCGTGCGAAGAGCGTTCAGATCGAGATTGCTGGTGGGCTTCACCACCAGGAGGCGATGATGGCTGTCGGATCCGACCCAGAAATTCCCTGAATTGTTCGTGTCTTCGACGGTCACGTTCTTCAAGGTGACGGTCTTGCCCACCCAGCCGGTCGGACTCTTGGCGTTGTAAATCACTCCGGGATCGATAAGGACTTGATGCTGTCCCGCCGCATTCGAGCTATTTTCCTTGTTC
>DATJOA010000130.1:0-13740 GCA_035507635.1 Candidatus Acidiferrales bacterium | reverse complement strand
GTGGATTCTTATCCCGCTTCGTCTCCAGCATGGCCAGCGCCTGAATCAATTTCTTCCGCGTATCCCGCGGCTGGATCACCGCATCGACGAATCCACGGTCCGCCACCACATACGGATTCGCAAAGCGGTCGCGGAACTCATCAATCTTCTCCCGCCGGACCTGCTCGCGATTTGCCCCCGCCGCATCCAGTTCGCGTTTATAAACAATGTCCACCGCGCCCTCCGGACCCATGACCGCAATCTCCGCTGTCGGCCACGCATAATTCACATCCGTTCGTATGTGCTTCGACGCCATCACGCAATACGCCCCGCCATACGCCTTGCGAGTGATCACCGTAACTTTCGGCACCGTCGCCTCGGCGAACGCAAACAGCAGCTTCGCGCCGTGCTTGATGATCCCGCCATACTCCTGCGCGGTGCCGGGCAAAAATCCCGGCACATCTTCAAACGTCACCAACGGAATATTGAAGCAATCGCAGAATCGTACGAACCGAGCGCCTTTCACCGACGCATTGATATCCAGCGTCCCGGCCAGCACCGACGGCTGGTTCGCCACGATCCCTACCGATCGCCCGTCGAGCCGTGCAAATCCCACGACGATGTTCCTCGCATAGTGTTCCTGCACTTCGAAGAAATATCCGTCGTCGACCACCGCATGAATCACATCTTTGATGTCGTACGGCTGATTCGATTGCGCCGGAACAAGCTTGTCGAGCGCCGAATCCGCGCGGTCCACCGGGTCGGTGCACGCCTTTCGCGGAGCCTCATCCAGGTTGTTCGACGGGATAAAACTCAGCAACTCCCGCACCATCGACAAACATTCCGCATCGTCGTGCGCCAGAAAATGCGCAACCCCCGACGTTTCGTTATGGGTCGTCGCCCCGCCCAGTTGCTCCTTCGTGACTTCTTCATGGGTAACGGTCTTGATCACGTCCGGCCCGGTAATGAACATGTACGACGTGTTGTTGACCATCAGAACGAAATCCGTAATTGCCGGCGAGTACACCGCCCCACCCGCGCACGGTCCCATAATCGCTGAAATCTGCGGCACCACTCCGCTATACAGCGTGTTGCGCAGAAAAATGTCCGCGTACCCGGCCAGCGACATCACGCCTTCCTGAATCCGCGCTCCGCCTGAATCGTTCAGCCCAATCACCGGCGCGCCCATCTTCGCCGCCAGGTCCATGATCTTCACAATCTTCCCTGCGTTTGCCTCCGAGAGCGATCCGCCAAACACCGTGAAATCCTGCGCGAACACATACACTAGCCGGCCCTCGATCCGCCCATAACCGGTGACGAATCCATCGCCCGGTATCTTCTGCTCCGCCATCCCGAAATCCGTGCAGCGATGCGTGACCAGCTTGTCTGTTTCCTCGAACGTTCCTTCGTCGAGCAGAAACGCAATCCGCTCCCGCGCCGACATCTTTCCCTCTTTATGCTGCCGCTCGCGGCGCTTCTCTCCGCCGCCGTCTTCCGCCCGCTGATTTCGTTTCTTAAGTTCCGCGACTTTATGTTCCAGATCCATGGCCAAGGATTATAGCCTCGCGCTCTCACGAGTTCAGGCAACGGTTTTTCATTCAACACTCGACAATCAAAACTCAACAATTCAAAAGCGGGCGAAGATCTCCAATCCGCGCACGCCGCACCTGCGTTACACTGCCACACAGATGTCGTCTCTCTCTGACCAGCTTGGCTTTAATTTCCGCGGTCCCGAGCGCCGCGTATGGAAAGTCCGCGACCTCGTTGCTGCAGTCCGCACCCACATCGAGCGCGAATATTCCGACGCCTGGGTCGAGGGAGAAATCTCTAACTTCCGCGCTCCCGACTCCGGACATCTCTACTTCACCCTCAAAGACGGCAACGCTCAGCTCAAAGTCGTGATGTTCCGCTCCTCGGCGCGCCTGCTGCGCTTTCGTCCCGCCGACGGCCTGCAAGTCGTTGTTCGCGGACGCATCACCATCTACGAAGACCGCGGCGAGCTGCAAATTGCCGCCGAATATATCGAGCCCAAAGGCGCCGGATCGCTCCAACTCGCCTTCGAGCAGCTCAAAGCAAAGCTCGAGGCCGAAGGACTTTTTGCCGCCGAGCGCAAAAAGCCGATCCCCACTCTGCCCTCGCGCATCGGAATCGTCACCTCCGCGCAGGCGGCCGCCCTTCGCGATATCCTCAACATCCTCCTCCGCCGCCATCACTCCGCCAATGTCCTTATCCTTCCGGCCCAGGTCCAGGGCGACGCCGCTTCCATCGAGATTGCAGCTGGAGTCCGATACTTCAATCAGCACGACAACGTCGACGTCATCATCATCGCCCGCGGCGGAGGCTCCGCCGAGGATCTGGCTCCGTTCAACAACGAAGGACTCGCCCGCGCCGTCGCCGCCTCCGAGATTCCGGTGATCTCCGCCGTCGGACACGAAACCGATTTCTCCATCACCGACTTCGTCGCCGATCTCCGCGCTCCCACACCGTCAGCCGCCGCCGAACTTGTCATCCGTTCGCGCCAGGAAATCGAAGAGCAGGCCGCCGCGCTCCACGAGCGTCTCGCACGCGCCATGCGCTACCGCCTTCTTATGGGACGCCAGGCTCTCACCGAGTTCGCCCAGCACGGAGCCTTCGCCCGCATGATGGAAGTCATCCGCCAGCGGCAGCAGAAGCTCGATGACCTCGCGCATCGCATGGAACTCGCCCAGCGCCTCGTCCTCGAGCAAAGCCGCCGCCGCTGGGAGACCGTTTCCTCCGCCGTCCGCCATTACGATCTGCGTCTGGTTCTTTCCGGCATGCGCAAGGAACTCGACAGCCGGACGATGTCCTTGGTCGCGGTCACGCGCAATGTGCTCCTGCAGCACCGTGTCCGCAGCGAACGCATGCAGACCGCGCTCGAATCTCTTTCACCGCTGGCAATTCTCGATCGCGGATATGCTCTCGTCTTTGATGCCGATGGAAAACTTCTGAAGGACGTTGCTCGGGTAAATCCTGGCGACAACATCTCCGCCCGCCTGTCCCGCGGTCAACTCCACGCCACGGTGAACGAGAAAGCCTAACGCCCCGCGTGGGCAGCCTCTCTATGAGGCTACAGCCGCCTCGGCTCTCCCCGGAGCGAAGCCCCGCTGGGGCCTGCATTACAATGGAGCTTCCCGGATCAGGAGACTCAACTGTTGCCAGTCATCACATCCTGGACGCAAGGCGCATGGATCGCACTCGATATCCTGCTCGTCGCCCTGCTCATCTATCAGGTTCTGGTGATGATCCGCGGCACGCGCGCTGTCGCCATGCTGGCCGGCCTCATGGTCGTCGCCATCATCTTCTACTTCGCGCGCGTTGGCGAACTCACTACGCTCAACTGGGTCGTCAGCAATGTGCTGCCGTATCTCGTCTTTGCGCTGATCGTCGTCTTCCAGTCCGAGATCCGCCACATCCTCGCCGATCTCGGCCGCCGTCTCACCTTCTTCGGTGGATCCTCCTCCGAAAGCGA
This sequence comes from Candidatus Acidiferrales bacterium, assembly GCA_035507635.1. Taxonomy (GTDB): domain Bacteria; phylum Acidobacteriota; class Terriglobia; order Terriglobales; family Acidobacteriaceae; genus Sulfotelmatobacter. The sequence continues at coordinate 10,271 of DATJOA010000130.1, read as the reverse complement.
CACCTACGACGACATTGTCCTCGCCGCCAATCTCTTCTCGCAGCATCAGACCGGAGCCCTCATCGTCATCGAGCGCGAAATCGGCCTTCGTACCCACATCGAGAGCGGAGTCCCTCTCGACGCCCGCCTGTCGTACGATCTGCTGGCCACAATCTTCCGTCCCAGCGCGCCTCTGCACGATGGAGCCGTCATTGTTCAAAAAGACCGCATCGCCGCCGCCGCCTGTTTCCTTCCGCTCTCAATGAATCCGCTGCTCTCCACGCAGCTCGGCACCCGCCACCGCGCTGGAATCGGCATCACCGAAGAGACCGACGCCATCGCCGTCATCTGCTCCGAAGAGACCGGGGCCATCAGCTTCGCCATCGGTGGCCGCATGGAACGCGATCTCACCGTCGAGCAACTTCGCGAGCGTCTGAGCAGCGAACTCCGTCGCCATATCACCCCCGTCCCGCTGCCAACGCCAATTGCTCAGAACCTTGGCGAAGATCCCGATGCCAGCCTCGAATCGCCGCTCATCGAATCCGACCGCAAGCCCGAACCCGGCTCGGCCGCGGAGCCGCACCTATGATCACCTTCCTCAAGCGCTACGTTTTTCATAATTTCGGATTGAAGGTGCTCTCACTCCTCCTCGCCACCGCCCTCTGGTTCATCATTTCGCGGGACGAGCAGCCCGCCGAGGTCGCGGTGCGCGCCCCCATCGTCTTCGAACACGTTCCCACCGATCTCGAAGTTAGCTCGGAATCGGCTCCCGAAGCCCTCATCCGCGTTCGCGGCCCCGAGCGCGTCATCCGCCAGCTCAAGTCAAACGAGGTGCAAGCGCAGCTCGATCTCTCCGGAGCCAGGCCCCAGGAGCGCACCTTCGAACTCACCGCGCAAGACGTCCGCCATCCCCGCGATGTCGCCGTCATGCAGATCATCCCCAGCCAGCTTCATCTCACCTTCGACACCCGCCTCACCCGCGAGGTTGAAGTCCGGCCACGCATTGCTAATGCCGACAACCTTCCCAACGGAGAGCAAGTCGTCAAAGTTGACGTCGATCCCGCCCGCATCACCATTACCGGCCCTAGCCGCCATGTTCAAAGAGTTGACTCCGCCACGACCGATCCTATCGACGTTGTCGGCACCCAAGGTACTGGATTCTTCACCGTCAACGTCTACGTCTCCGATCCTCTCGTGCAGGTCGTAGACCCCACCAGTGTCCGTGTAATGGTCGTAATCCAAAAGGTGGGCGCTCCCTCCTCGCATTAACAAAACGAGAAGGCGATCCTTGGTGAGACTTTGTGCCCCCTCTGGTGAATCATTCTTATACTGCGTACGTGAGAATTGCCGCGTCCGCTGGAGCGCATGCAACAATCAACATTCGACAATCAGAATTCAACATTGATTTATCATCTCTAGTCGCCATATCTATGAGTCAGCAACGTCAGCTATTCGGAACCGACGGCATCCGTGGAGTCGCCGGAGAATTCCCCCTCACCACCCAGAGCGCCTATCTCATCGGACGCGCGCTCGGCCACGATCTCATCCACACGGTCGCCAAGCCGCAAGCCGTCATCGGACAAGACACGCGCGAGTCCAGCCGCTGGATCGCCGACCGTGTTTCCGAAGGTCTCGCCGCCGTCGGGGTGGACGTCCACAGCGCCGGCATCATCACCACTCCCGGCGTCGCCTTTCTCGCTCGCTCGCGCAATATGGCTGCCGGAGTCGTTATCTCCGCCTCGCACAATCCCTGGACCGACAATGGCATCAAAGTCTTCTCTGGCGACGGATTCAAGCTGACCGACGCCCGCGAACTCGCAATCGAAAAAGAAATCTTCGCGCAGCTCGAAAATCCCTCCTCCGCCGACGATACTGCCCTGAAAATTCCCCGCCCGTCGCTTCCCGGCGAATCGCAACTCCGCCACGCCTACATCCACTCCCTCGCCGCCAGCGTCTCCAGCGATCTCAGCAAGCTGCGCGTACTCGTCGACTGCGCCAACGGAGCCGCCACCGCCGAAGCTCCCGAACTCTTCCGCACTCTTGGTGTTCCCGCCACGTTCATTCACGTTTCGCCCAACGGGAAAAACATCAATGAGAATTGCGGCGCGTTGCATCCGGAGACGTTGGGGAAGTCCGTCGCCAAAGCGGCAGGGAAGTTCGATCTCGGAGTTACCTTCGACGGCGATGCCGACCGCGCCCTCTTCTGCGACGCTTCCGGCCGCGTCGTGAACGGAGACGCCGTCCTGCTCGCCGCCTCTCGCGATCTTCACTCTCGCGGAAAATTGAAGGCCGATACGGTGGTCGCCACCACCATGTCGAACATGGGTCTCGAAATCGCGCTCAAGAAATCCGGCATCCGCATGCTGCGCGCGAACGTCGGCGACAAATACGTTCTCGAAGAAATGCTCAAAACCGGCGCAACTCTCGGCGGAGAGCAGTCGGGCCATATCATCTTCCGCGACGGAGACTCCACTACCGGCGATGGCCTCCTCACCGCGCTCCGCCTCATGGATATCATCGTTCGCGCCGGCAAGCCTCTCGCCGATCTCATCGGCGACTTGAAAGTTTTCCCGCAGAAGATTCAGAACATCCGCGTGCGCGAGAAAGTCCCATTCAAGCAGGTGCCCGCAATCCAGGCTGCGATTGATTCAGCAGAAAAAGAACTGGATGGAAACGGCCGCGTCGTCGTCCGCTACTCCGGCACGGAAGCCCTGGCCAGAGTCATGGTCGAAGCCGAATCCGAATCAAAAATGCAAGCGGTCACAGCAGCAATCGCCGCCGAAATTCAAAAAGCCCTGGGCCTGTAAAGAAACATCTAGGGACAGCGACTCGGATGTCCAGTCAGGCGAAAGCTCGGCCGGATTTGCATCGGTAGGGTATAGGGTGCGAGACCTGAGAATCGGAATCCGGTCCTAAGGCAAAAGCGTCCCCCGAAGCGGCGAAAAACTCACAGCGCGAAATACGTCTTCTCATGCAGCCAGCTGTTCTCGTCCCCAATCACAAAATGATCCGGCCAACCCGGTGTTGTCCGGATCAGCAACCGCAATCCCGCCGCATCCTTCGGTACATGAAATCGTAGCTCCGTCTGATACGACTCTCCCGGCACAAGCGGCGTCATGAGCGCCGTCCCCGCGCTCGACACCGGCGCATATTCATGTCCCGCGCCATCGATCAGCTGAATCTCTCTGGGCGAAGGTATCAGTGGCGCACCCTTCGGACGGCTCGGCGAAATCGTCTTCTCATCGAATCGCGTCCGCAACGTGACCAGATAATCCGTCGTCCGCCCCTCCGGCGACGTCCTTACGTCCGTCACCGAATACGCCAGGTGACAATCGATCTCGCAGAAATATTTCTCCTGCCCCAAAGGAAGATTCGTGCTGCGGCTGCTCGCCGAGAATCCAAGCAGCAACGCCAAATAAATGGACGCACCAATTCCAATCCCGAGCCCCGCCCTCTCCGCAAACTTCGGCTTGCGCGCAAATAAGAAAATCAGCGCCGCCGCCGCCGTCAGAAGCAATCCCGCGCACGCCCCCAGAAATCCAAGCACAGCCAACGGAGCAGGAAAATTAATGTTGCTCGCAAAATGCCCGCTATCACGCATCACGGCGCCGGCCGCACTCTGCCCGCCCGTGGGATACGGATAAATCTCATCTGCAATCCAATACGTCTCCACCAGCATCGAGAACAGCGTGCCCACAATCCATAGTATCCACCGGATTCTTCGCCACCGTCTTGAAGCGGCGAACGCCTGTATAAACAAATCCAATGCATACCCGACGCAGTAACCCACATTCGCCAGCGCCAGGAACACGATCGTCCACACCGCGAATAATCCCAGCGACCCTCGGAAGTGCGGCCACGTGAAAATTACCCACGCCATCACGCCCGCAAAAAGAATTCCGCTGTACCACAGGCGCCTCGGCTCCCAGAAGCCCGCCGCCTGGCCCAATCCGCGATGCTCGGTTGAACCCTTAATCATAGCTGCGCAATGTACTTTCTATTACAAAGTAATAACGCAAATTTTTTTATTCCTGCTCTCGCGTCACCCGGATCCACTCCTCCATCTGATCCAGATACTCCGCCAGTGCCTTGCGCCCGGTCGACGTCAGCCGGTACTCCGTCCGCGGCACGCGCCCTTCGAAAAATTTGACGCACGAAATGTACTGCGCCTCTTCCAGCTTGCGCGCGTGCACGCTGAGGTTTCCATCGGTCGTCTTCAATACGCGCTTCAGGTCGTTGAAGCTCAGCGAATCGTTGGTCGCCAGCGCGCTCACGATCCCCAGCCGGATTCGTTCATGGATCAACCGGTCCAGTTCCGGAAGTTCCGGAGCCTGTGCCGCCGCGTGTCCCCGCGCGTGTTCGCGCCGCCCATCGTGCGCTCGAGTCTCATGCTTCGTGTGCTTGTGTTGTGCCGATACTGCCCTACCCACCGTGCCTCCTCGCGATCAGCAATCCAAATACGATGTGCAATCCGCCGAATCCCGCGGCCAGAAACCAGTTGCCCCATCCCGCCGGACCGAGCACCGCCAGTCCTCCCAGCAGCATGAAGCACAATCCCATCACCGGGACAATCGGCACCGAAAACGCCCCGCCCGTCATGATGCCCGCTCCGTACAGCAGCAGCCACGTTGCCGGCAGAGCCGAATCCATTCCAGCGCGAAACAACAAGAATGTGAGGAACGCGCCCGCCACCAGCGGCGGAGCCAGTCCTAGCGCCACCTTTCGCGCCGGCCCTGAAAACAGCGGCAGCCCGCGCCGGTTCGCCTTCCATGTGCAGGCCAGCAGCCCGATCGCGACCGCCAGTATGCCCTCCGCCAGCCACACCCGCAGCCACCCAAAGGGCGTAACCTGCCGCGCCGCCAGCATCGCCGCCGCCATTGCGGTTACCCCGAGCACCACCTCTCCCCAGCCCGATACGGCCGTGAACGCCGCCGACCGCTCCATCGTGTCCCGGATAAAGCGCAGATCGTCGGCCACGTCGGGAACCGGCTCCGTCGTTCTCCGCCACGACGGGCGCCCCTCCCGATGAAAACGCCGGATTCGATGGCCCCGCGGATCAAACATAAACGCAAGCCTAACTTCAATATCGACAGTTGTCAAGTACTTTACATCGCAAAGACGAATCGCGGCGCAACTCCGAACCCTGCCTCCGGCCCCCGGTCCCTGCCCTAAGGCAGAAGCCCAAACACTCCCACGCCGTTCGTCGTCCCCACGTACACCTTCCCGTTCGCAATCATCGGAGTGATGTACTTGTTCCCGTTGCCAAAGTGATCCCGCCCGTTCGCCGCCTGGTTCGTGTTGTAGATTTCCACCAGCGTCAACGCGTTATATGCATGCAGGACAGCAGGATTCGTATTCTCCGCCGCCCACACAATCACATTCTTCCCCGCATTCGCGGAGACACTGGGCGTCGTCCCCGGATACTCAAACGAATTCGTCGTCTTCGCGACCGCTGCCGTCAGCAGCTTCGCGTTCTTGAACTGAAACCGCAGCAGCGGCGATCCCACAGGGCCGTAATAAATATTTCCGTTAAACGCGGCCGGCATCGACCACACCCCGCCCGGCAGCGCTCCGCTCAGTTCCTGATAAATATTGTTGCTCGCCGAGCTGAATTTCCCCATGTTCGTTCGATCGACCACGTACAGATTCGAATCTTTCCCCGCGCCCACTGCCAGGTTCCACGTCTTGCCCGTGGAATCCTTCTGACTCAGCAGCAGCGTCCCTCCTGATCCCAGATCCGTATCGCTTCCGTTCTCCTGCGATTCGTTGTCCATCTCAAAATAGTCAGCGACCGCCAGTCCTGCGCTCGTCGTCACATGCAGGAACGCATTTCCGTAATCCCCTTCAGCGGGAAATCCCGAGGTGTTCAGGCTCGTGTCGAACACTCCATTCGCATCGAGCAGAAAGATTCCCGTGCTGTCCGCCGCCATGCCCGCGCCCGATCCCCAGATTGCACCTTCATTCCCGTTCGGAGTCAGATTTAGCACTGTCGTTTGCGCCAGCGTGTTGATGTTGTACCCCATCATCCATCCCGTATACGGACGGTAATCGCAATGCGAAGCCCACGCCAGATACACGGTGTTTCCCATCACCAGCAGCCCCGCGCGCTCCTTGTATTGAGCCGGATCGAAAATCACGAATCCGTTGGAGCTGTTATCCCCCGTACCCGGATACTGCGCCGCGATGTCCACTGGACCCTTCTTCAGTTCCGCGCCGGATGTCGCATCCAGCGCATGCAGCCGCTGGTGATAATTCCCCGAACTGTCCTTCGACATCGCCACAACATAGATCACCGGATTCCCCGTCTTCGGCCGCACCGCAACCGGCGTCGACGTAATCCCGATCTCCGGCGTCACCTGTGAGCAGCCCCGATTGTCAGACGTCGTCTCTCCCGGCTTCAGCGTCGTGATCTGCCATAAGCTCGCGCCAGTGTCGGCATCGTAGCCGTACACCGAGCCATGCTCCGTCGCGACCACCAACACGTTGTGACTCACGCCGCCGATGGTCACATTCGAAATGTAAAGAGGCTCCGCATCCACCAGTCCATCCGCCGCAACCGTGAATAGCTTCCCGAATGTTGCCGAATTCACATTCGTCAGCGTTAGTGTCGTTTCTTTGTCGTCGAGTCCGTTGCGCGAGATATTGTTGTGATACGTGAGCACATCTTGCGAAAATGCCGCGGCCGAGCACAGCACCACCAACGCCGCTGTTAGACTGCAAATGGGTAGGGACACTCGGGTCAGCTTGGGCATCAGCATCATGGAATCCTCCAGAAATTCGGAGACGAAGAGAGCGGCTAGAATTGCTCTAGCATACCTCGAAAACCGCCCGCGCGCCGGGTCTTTTCGGGGATTAGTTTCGGAGAATCTTTTCTTGCGTTGTCATCCTGAGCGGAGTGGTTGCTCAAGCGCAGCGCGGCGATTCGCGTAGTCGAAGGATCCTGCGCGGCTGGTTTGCAACCGTTCCCCCCGTGGAAGGGCGGGCGCGCAATTCGGGCGAAAAATCGAAACGAGATTTTGCCCGCTGCACAGGCAAATATCCCATGTCTGACTTCGGCAAACTTCTCATCTTTCTCGGGCTCGTCCTACTGGTCGCCGGAGTCCTCATCGTCGTCCTCGGCCGCACCAATCTCCCGCTCGGCCGCCTCCCCGGAGACATTCTCTACCGCGGCAAACGCACGACATTCTACTTCCCGCTAGCCACCTGCATTCTCCTAAGCGTAATCCTGTCGCTGCTGTTCTATGTTCTAGGCAAATGGCGACACTAAAAGTCGTTGTACCCTGTGCACCCCTGTGCCCCCTGTGGTGAGAGCCTTTAGCTGTTCTTCCCTTCGTGATACTTAGTGTCCTTTGTGGTTAATTCTTCTGATTTTCCTCCGCGTCCTCTGCGATAGTGGTTTCGCCGCAAAATTTGACTCGCCATCGTCGAAACCGTTACATTCGTCCCACGCTATTTTTGCTCTTTGCAATCTACTCGGACTGCGCGTCTTCGCCGTTCGTCGAAGACAGGGAAGCGGGTGCAAGTCCCGCGCTGCCGCGCAACTGTAAGCGAGGAAATCGCCCTCGGCCACTGGGATTCCCGGGAAGGCCGCCGGCTCATCGGATGGAATTCATCCTCACTCGCAAAGCCAGGAGACCGGCGCATTCCGTCACCTCAACCTCTTTCGCGTGCAAAGGAGGATGGAATGCGCACACTCGCTGGATTTCTGCTGGTCTTTCTCTCGGTCGCCTCATCGGCCGCCGATCTCAAAGTCAAAGTTCTCGATCCTCAATCCGCCGCCGTTCCCGGCGCGCAGCTCTCGCTCTTTCGCCCGAACGAAAGCAAAGCTCTCGCCACCCGTATTTCTTCGCCCGAAGGAACGGTCACCTTTCAATTGCCTGACCGCGGCGCTTACACCCTGAAAGTTCTCGCTCCCGGCTTCGCGGCCGAGACGGTCCAAATCCCGCCGCAGCCGCAATCCGAGCTGACCATCCATCTCCGTCTCGCGCCTGCATCCGAAACCGTCGTGGTCAGCGCCACCCGCACTCCCGTCCCCGGAGAAGCTGCCGGATCCGATGTCGACACTCTTACCGCCGGACAACTCACCACGATGCAGCCCGTCGCCGCCAACGACGCCATGCGCTTCCTTCCCGGCGCCGTCATCAACACTGCCGGACAGCGCGGCGGCCTCTCGTCTCTCTTCGTTCGCGGCGGCGAATCGAATTACAACAAGGTCATCGTCGACGGAGTCACCGTCAACGAGCCCGGCGGCACCTTCGATTTCGGAACTCTCTCGCTCGCCCAAGGAGACCGCCTCGAATTCGTTCGTGGCGCGCAGAGCACGCTTTACGGCTCCGATGCCATGACCAGCGTCATCCAGGTCTGGACCCGTACCGGCACAACGCCTACTCCCGAACTCCGCTTCGGAGCCGACGGCGGCAACTTCAGCACCGCCGATGGTCACGCGTCTCTCGCCGGCGCTCACGGACCTTTCGATTACAACCTCTACGGCGACCAGTTCAATACCAGCGGCTCCGGCATCAACGACGCCTATTCCGATTCACTCGAAGGAGCCAACGTCGGAGCCCGCCTCAATTCGAGCAGTTCTCTCCGCGTCCGCTTCCGCCATTCCAACACCCACACCGGACTCCCCGGCGAATACAGCTTCAACGGATATGTTCCGCTGGTCCCTGAAAACGGCACCGGCCCGCTGATTCCTCTGCCTCCCGATCCTTCCGACTCATCTCAGCTCAACAATCTTCTCGGCAGCGTCGACCTTACCATCGCCGCGCCCAATGGATGGCAACACCGCTTCACTGGCTTCGACTATCTCTATCGCTACAACGAACTCAACCCCAACGGAGATCCCTCCCGCAACAGTCTGCTCTACGGACAATTCGATTTCCCCTCCCACGAAATCGACGACATCAACCGTGCCGGCTTCGAATATCAGGGAGACTATTCCGAGCGCGCCTGGGCCCACACCACTTTCGGATACCGCATCGAAAACGAAAATGGATTCGTCGGCGACGTCGACTACGGATCGCAAACCCCCGGCCAGCGCCTCAACAACGACGTCTACCTTCAGCAGCAACTCACCGTCGGCCGCCTTGAAGTCATCGCCGGAGGACGCTTCATCCACAACAGCGCCTTCGGCAACACCGGAGTTCCGCGCGTCGCGCTTACCTGGCAGGCACTTCGTGGCGCCCACATTTTTTCCGGAACCCGCCTGCGTTTTTCCTACGCCACCGGATTCAAAGAACCCCGCCTCGAGGAAACCTTCGCCGGACCTCCCTACACCCAACCCAATCCCACTCTCAAGCCCGAGCGTCTCCGCGCCTTCGAAGCCGGATTCGCGCAATCCCTCTTTACCGATCGCTTCCAGTTCACCGCGACCTACTTCAACAATCTTTTCCACGACCAGATCAACTACGTCACTATCAATCCAACCACCTTCGTCGGCGAATACGTCAACGTCAATCGCGCCTTCGCCCAGGGAGCCGAACTCGCCCTCCGCGCCAAACTCCGCTCCCGCCTGCTGCTCGACACCGCCTACACCTATACTTCCTCGCAGTATCTCGACAATCCCGCGCCCTTCGATCCCATCTACAATCCCGGACAACCGCTCCTCCGCCGCCCCAAAAACTCCGCGACATTATTGCTCTCCTATCTCGGAACGCGCTTCGGAGCCAACCTCGGCGGCAGCTTCGTCGGACGCCGCTCCGACTCCGATTTCTATGGATTCGGCATCGACCACGCCGCCGGGTACGTCCGCGCCGATTTCGGTGGATGGTACGCCATCCACCCCCGCATCACCGCCTTCGTCAACGTCGAAAATGCCCTCGACCGTCGCTACAACGAAGTCGTCGGATACCCCGCCCTACCCATCAACTTCCGCGCCGGCTTCCGCTTCCGCGTAGGAGGCGATTAAAGTAGCCCCGCCAACCCGGCGGCTGTCTGTCAGCAGCCACCGAGAGAGCTGATAGAGGAAAAACTGTGAAAGGAACAATGAAGAAGAAATCAGAGGAAGGAAATCGTTGGTCACGAACGACGAACGACTGACGACTGAGAACTAACTCACCTTGCCCGGCATCGCCGGCAAAGGCATCGCGGCCGCAATCTTTGCCCCAAAATATTTCGTTCGCGCCATCAGTAATTTTTCAATCTCCACCTGCTTTAGCGGCTGTTGCCGGCCCAGCAGGTGCGTCACCAGCGCGATCTGCGCGAAATGCTCGACCGTCTCCATCTTCATGTACGCGTGCTCGAGCGTGTCGCCGTAGGTCACCACTCCATGATTCGACATCAGGATTGCG
>DATJOA010000129.1:0-12626 GCA_035507635.1 Candidatus Acidiferrales bacterium | reverse complement strand
TATCCCATCACCGACTGGATGCCGCAGCATCCGACGGTCGATCAGCAGAAGTATCCCGAGGTAGGCGATCCGAATCCGGTGGTGAAGCTGGGCGTCGTCGAGGCGGGGAAAAGCAAGACCCGCTGGCTGTCGCTGCCGAGCGACGAAAACACTTATATTCCGCGGTTCGGATGGGTGAAGGACGGAGTCGTCTGGGCCGAAGTGCTAAACCGCACGCAGGACAAGATGGACCTGTATTTCATCGATGCGAAGTCGGGCAAGGGAAAGATTGTCCTGACCGAAACTACGCCGGGAGCATGGATCGATTTCGAGCACGTCGAAGTGCATTTCCTGAAATCGGGCAGCCAATTCCTCTGGCCGAGTTGGCGCGACGGCACGATGCAGATTTATCTATACAGCTTCGACAAGAACAATCCCATGGCGGCCGATGCGAAGCTGGACCGTCAGCTGACGAAAGGCGACTTCGAAGTGCAGGGCATCGACGGAGCCGACGAAGCCAGTGGAACTGTCTTTTTTCAGGCGAATAAAGATGATCCGCGGCAGGAGCACGTTTATTCCGTCAACATGGATGGCTCGGACTTCAAAGATCTCACCGCAGAAGAAGGCATGCACTATGCCAGCTTCGCCGAAGATGGCAAGCACTATTCGCACATGTTTTTCGGACCGCAGACGGCGCCAGTCGAGACACTCTGCGCGGTTGGCGGATCGTGCTATCCAATCTGGAAAGCGAAGGACGAGATTACCGAATACGGCCTGCGCGCGCCGAAATACCTGGAATTCAAGGCAGCCGATGGGACGACCACTCTTTATGGGCGGCTGCTGCTTCCTCCGGACGGAACCGTCAGCGGCAAAATTCCGTTGATCATCAACATCTATGGCGGCCCGGCTGGGCAGATGGTAATGAAAGGCATGCCCAGCGCGTTTGACGAAATCCTGGCGCGCAAGGGATTCGCCATTTTTGCTGTCGACAACCGAGGCACGCCGGGGCGGGATCGCGCATTTCAGACTGCGATCCGGCATGAGTTCGGCGCGATCGAGCTCAAAGATCAGCTCGCTGCTCTCGATCAGCTCTTGGACGAATATCCGCAGCTCGATAAAGATCGCGTCGCGATCTGGGGATGGTCCAATGGCGGCTCGATGACGCTCTATGCCATGACGCATTCCGACCGCTTCCGCGCGGGCGTGGCTGTGGCTCCGGTGACGTATCAGGCGAACTACGATTCGATTTACACTGAGCGCTACATGGGGCTGATCACCGAAGACAAGGCGGGATACGAGCAGTCCGACACGATGAAGTCAGCCGACAAGCTGCATGGGGCGCTCCTGCTGGTGCACGGCACGAGCGACGACAACGTCCACTTCCAGAACAGCATTCAGATGATCAATGCTCTGATCAACGCGGGCAAACAATTCGAGCTGATGATTTATCCGAATAAGACCCATGGCATCGCGGGAAGAGATGCGCGCGTGCATCTGTTCACGATGATTGTGGATCACTTCGAGAGGGAGCTGAAGTAAGGCTCTTTTTTCATCCTGCTGCTTTGTCATCCTGAGCGAAGCGAAGGACCTATGCATTCTGCCGAATGCTGATGCGCTTTCCGCAAACTGCATAGGTCCTTCGGCGCTAAAGGCTGCGCTTCAGGATGGCATTGTGATATTTGCTCTTCTGGGCGTGACTACTTGCTCTTGTCGGCCTTCTTACTGTCTTTTGTGGAGCTGTCTTTCGATTCCGGCTTCTTCTCGTCCTTCTTGTCTTTCGATCCCGAATCGCTGCTCGAAGATCCGGCCGAGGATCCTTTTTTGGCGTAATCGGTCACGTACCAGCCGGAGCCTTTGAACTGCACTGCCGGAGCCGAGATCGTCTTCTCCACCGCGCCCCCGCACTCGGGACACTTCTTGAGGGGCTTATCGGAGAATTTCTGTATTTTTTCGAAGAGATGGCCGCACTTCTTGCACTGATATTCGTAAAGTGGCATGGGTCTGAGACGGTTGTGAGGAACTCGCTTGATTTTAGGGGCGAGGGTTCGGTTGCGTCAATTTTCCGGCGCTCATCGTGACAGGACGCGCTTGGGAGCAGTGTTGCGCCACGCGGCCTGGATTGCCCTGGCCAGAACTTCATTTTCCGCCGCTTTCAGGATCACGCTGGTTGCACCGCGGCGTCCCCAAGCGCCTTTCACCGGAATGAATGCGGCGGGATAATCCTTCGAAAAGTTGTGCTGATCTTCGGGCGAGAGCTTGACCATGCCTCGCGTCTTATCGGGGTATCCGAGCGTCGCGAAAATCTTACCTGCGACCCGAAAGTCCGGATGATTCATGTGAAAACCCTGCTCTGTTTCGGGTAGCGAAAGCGCGATCTTGCGAAAGGCGGCGGGCGTCATGGGCGAAACTCCTCGGCCTGGCACTGCTTATGTGGGGACAGCCGCCCTCGGCTGTCCGCCGGAGCGGAGCTCCGCTGGGGCGGGATTATATAACGCACGCTACAGGCACGAAGTTACCGTAATGTTAGACTTCGGCCCATGAGCGAGGGGAAATCCACCGGGCCGGCCCTCTATCTCGTCGGCACCCCGATCGGCAACCTGGAGGACATTACTCTGCGCGCCTTGCGCGTGCTGAAAGAGGTCGACCTGATCGCCTGCGAGGACACGCGGCAAACTCAGAAGTTGCTGAATCACTACGCGATTGCCACGCCGACGACAAGCTATCACGAGCACAATGAAATGACGCGCTCAGCCGAACTGGTCAAGCAGATGCAGGAAGGTGCGAGCGTCGCTTTGGTCACCGACGCGGGTATGCCGGGGATTTCCGATCCCGGATACCGGCTGATCACGCTGGCGATTCGGCATCATCTGCCCGTCGTGCCTGTGCCGGGCGCGTCTGCGTTTCTGTCAGCGCTGGTGGCCAGCGGCTTGCCGACTGATTCCTTCCGCTTTAGCGGATTCCTTCCAGCAAAGCGCGGCGAGCGACGGACGGTGCTCGAGAGCATTAAGAGTTCTCCGCGGACGCAGGCCTTCTACGAAGCTCCGCACCGAATCGTGGAGGCCCTCGAAGACGTCGCCGAAGTGCTTGGCCCGGACAGGCACGTCGTGGTCGCACGCGAAGTAACGAAGATTCACGAGGAGTTCCTTCGCGGCCGCGCCTCAGAGGTGCTCGCGAGCCTGAAGCAGCGCGACGCTGTCAAGGGAGAGATCACGCTGCTGATCGGCAAGGCAGAAGATGAGCATGTCGAGAGTGCCGCCGTCGCCCGTCAGACCGTCAGCCAAAGAGTGCAGCAGATCATGGCGGAAGAGAACGTCGACGAGAAGACGGCGCTGAAGAAAGTAGCGAAGGAACGCGGCGTTTCGAAGAGCGAGGCCTACCGGGAGATGCAGCGGGAGAAGTAAACTGGTGAATTACTTCCCCGCCAGTTCCTTCTTCACCATCTCGCTCACCACTTTTCCATCCACGCGCATGCCGGCAGCATTAAATCTCGCCATGGCGTTCTTCATCACCGTGCCCATCTCTTTCATCGTGGGCGAGCCCATTTCCGCGATGACCGCTTTCACTCCGGCGGCGACGTCGGCTTCGCTGGCCGCTTTGGGCAGGTAGCCTTCGATCACCGTGATTTCGGCGGCTTCTTTGTCGGCCATTTCCTGGCGGCCACCCTTGGAGAATTGCTCGACCGAGTCTTTCCGCTGCTTGATCAGCGTGTTGAGAACGGCCTGCGATTCCTTCTCGTCCAGCGGAGACATCTTCTCGACGGTCTTCAGTTGCAGCGCGCTCTTGATCATGCGAAGGCAGGAGAGGCGGGCTTCGTCCTTGGCCTTCATGGCCGTAACAATATCTTTCTGAATCTGCTCTGCGAGGCTCATGGACGGAATTATAGACGTGAACGCGCCCAGGTCTCGCAAATGCGACTCTCAGCCAGCAAGAAACCTGCGCGGAGATGCGGAAAAACGGACCTCCCAAAGCCAACTCGAATCCAGAATTGCTATTGGTGCGGCTGCCCGCATAGAATCTTGTTCATCGCTCTACCGTCGTTCACTTTGCTGAACCCTGTCGTTCCAAGTGAGGAAGATTGAATAAAGGCACCGCCATCTATCCGGGGTCGTTCGATCCGCCGACGAATGGGCATCTTGACCTGATTCAGCGGGGCAGCAAGATTTTTGAAGAGTTGGTAGTGGCGATCCTGCGGAACTCGGAAAAGGTCCCGATGTTCAGCGTTTCGGAGCGGCTCGAAATGCTGAAGGAATTGACGGCCGACCTCAGCAACGTGCGGATCGATACTTTCGACGGCCTGATGGTCGAGTACGCGAAGTCGATTGAGGCGACCTGTGTGCTGCGCGGCATCCGGGCTATCAGCGACTACGAATATGAGCTGCAAATGGCGTTGATGAACCGCAAGCTCGAGCCGACGCTCGAAACCGTATTCATGATGCCCGCGGATAAATATTCCTACGTCAGTTCGCGCCTAGTGCGCGAAGTGGCGCAGGCTGGCGGACCGGTCAAAGGATTGGTCCCGGAAGTGGTCGAACAGAAGCTGCGCGAGAAGCTCGATCCGGCCTACAAGCTGCAGCAAACGAATGTGATCGAAGTCCCAAGGAGAAGGAAAAAGAAGGCATGACGACGGCAACGATGGATGCGCTGAAGTTGACGGAACGAATCAACCGCATTGAACCCTCCGCCACGATGGCGGTGGTGGCCGAAGCCGATAAGCTGCGCTCGCAGGGAATCGACGTGGTCGATTTCGGCGCAGGCGAGCCGCATTTTTCGACTCCGCAGCATATTAAAGATGCGGGCATCGCCGCGATACAGGGAAATTACACGAAGTACACTGCTGTGGCCGGAACGGCCGAGCTGCGCGATGCCATCGCGCACCGTCATAACGTCGATTTCGATTCCGATTATCGCCGCGAAGAAGTGATCGCATCTGTCGGCGGAAAGCACGCGCTGTTCAACGCCATCCAGGTGCTGGTGGACCATGGCGACGAAGTGATCCTGCCCGTGCCGTACTGGGTTTCCTTCAAAGACATCATTCGCTATGCCGGCGGAAATTGCGTACTGCTCGACGCGGATGAGTCGCAGGGATTCCGCGTGACAGCACAGATGGTTATCAGGCTCATCACTCCGCGCACCAAAGCCATCATTCTGAATTCGCCCTCGAATCCGTCGGGCGCAGTCATGAAACCCGAAGACATGACAGAAGTCATTCGCCTGGCGCATGAGCGCGGCATCTGGGTGCTGTCGGATGAGTGCTACGTCTACTTGAATTACACGGGAAAGAATTTTTCCGTCGGCTCGCTGCGCGAATACAAAGAGCGCATGGTGATTCTGGGATCGCTCTCCAAAACCTACGCGATGACCGGATGGCGTCTCGGATACGCCATGGCCCCTGCGGCGGTCGTGAGCGCCATGGCGAAGCTGCAAAGCCAGTCGACGTCGAACCCGACGTCGATCGTGCAGAAGGCAGCCGTTGCGGCCCTCAAAGGCCCGCAGGACTGCGTTGAGCAAATGCGGCTGGAATACATTCAGCTGCGCGATCACGTGGTTTCGGGGCTGCGTTCCATCCCGGGAGTGAAGTGCACGATGCCTGAAGGCGCGTTCTATGCGTATCCGAATATTGCCGCATTTCTCGGACGCGGTGGCCTGAAGTCGGCCTCCGATGTCGCCGGACGACTGCTCCGCGAGGCGCATGTCGCCACCGTTCCGGGCGAAGGGTTCGGCACAAAGGAACACATTCGCGTCTCGTATGCCACCTCGAAAGCCGAGCTGGATCGCGGCCTCGAGCGTATGCGCAAGTTTTTCGCGGCAGTCTAAAGTTCTGAAAAGAGAAGTGTTCTGGTTCGGCAAAAGGCCGTTCCGTTGGCGGGCGGTCTTTTTTGTGGCCTCAAGTTTTTCGTCGCTAGCTTGGCATGGAAACTCTTTATCCATTATTGATGCTTCCGGGCTTTGATCCGCGCCCTTGGGGAACGGAAGATCTGTCGCCCATCTACCCGAATCACAAGTTCAATCAGAAAATCGGCGAAGCCTGGCTGACGGGAGACGATTGCAAAGTTGCCAACGGCCCGCTCACCGGAAAAACGCTGGCGCAGTTGAGTGAGCAGTATCAACGCGAGTTAGTCGGGGAGGCGGCGCGCGATCCCAGGCGATTCCCGCTGCTGCTGAAGTTTCTTTTCCCGCACGAAAAGCTTTCCGTACAGGTGCATCCGGACGACGCGCAAGCATTGCGCGTTGGACAACCTTGGGGCAAGACAGAGTGCTGGTACGTGGCGCATGCCAAGCCAGGATCGCAGATTGGCCTGGGGCTCAAATCGGGCATAACCGCGGCGCAACTGGAAGACTCGATTCACCAGAATCGCGCCGAAGAAGTCCTCAACTGGGTAGACGTTTTCGCCGGAGACATGATTTACGTTGCCGGAGGCACAGTTCACACGCTCGGGCCAGGATCGGTGATCGTCGAGACCCAGCAGCAGTCTGACACGACTTATCGCCTGTATGATTACGGACGGCCGCGCGAGTTGCATCTGAAGGACGGCATCGCGGCGGTAAAAGAGAAGGTGAAGTCGGGGAAGGTGCTGAGGCCCGCTCCTGCGCAGGTAGGGAAGAATCGGCGGGCGTCCCTGATTACGGCTCCTTATTTTGTGGTGGACATGTACGAGGCGAAGGATCCACTGCAGCTCGCGACGCGAGATGACTCCGGAAAATCTTCAGCACAGATTCTTGTCGCCGTTGATGGTTGCGGAGTCATCGAAGCCCCTGGAATGGAGCCGGTCACGATGGCTAAGGGCGATGCAGTCGTGATTCCTGCAAGGGTCGGCGATTTCGGCGTGCGGCCGCAGTGGACCCTGGAATTCCTGCGCGCCTACGTTCCAGGAAAAATACTGCCGGAACCGGAAACGCGGCTATAACGAAATCTTCGGATATTTGAACCAATGGTGAAGGACTCCAATTTCTATCCGGTAATTCTCGCGGGAGGTCGCGGCACGCGCTTCTGGCCGCTCAGCCGAAAGAAACGTGCGAAGCAATTGCTTGCCCTCGATGGCAAGCACACGATGATCCAGCAAACCGTCTCGCGCCTGCTGCCGCTAGCTCCCGCGAAAAAATTCTGGATCATCACCAACGACGATCTTCGCCCCGCCGTCGCGCAGCAACTCCCGAAACTGCCAAAGGCTCAAATTTTGGCCGAACCTGTAGGACGAAACACCGCTCCCGCGATCGGCCTGGCTGCTTTTCTTCTGCTACGCCAAGATCCTGAAGCCGTGATCGGTATGTTTCCTTCCGACCACGTCATCGCTGACGAGAAGAGGTATCGTGAAACGATCGCGCGCGGCATCGAAGTTGCCGCCGCCGGTCCGAATATTGTTGTGCTCGGCATCCGTCCCAATCGCGCGGAAACGGGCTATGGATACATCGAAGCCGGCGGCTTGTATCAGGGCGATGCGCTGCACGTCCGCCGATTTACTGAGAAACCGAACGCAGAGCGCGCGGCTGAGTTCGTAGCCGCCGGAAACTATTTCTGGAACAGCGGAATGTTCCTGTGGAGCGCGCAGACGCTCGCCGATGCCTTGAAAGAGCATTTGCCCAAAACGGCGGCGCTTCTCGAGCAGATCGCAGCGAGTTATGGCACGAAGAAGTTCCCCGCGACATTCCGGCGTCTGTACCCGAAGTGCGAGAACATCAGCGTCGACTACGCCGTGCTGGAGCCGCGGTCGGCGAAGGGCGAATTCGAGGGCAACATCTATTGTCTGCCCGCCGATTTCGGATGGAACGATCTTGGTTCATGGACCGCCCTGCATGAGCATCACACGGCCAAGAGCACTCCGCCGGAAGGAAACCTCATCGCGAGTTCTGGCGTCTTCTTGTTGAACGCCCGCGGAAACTACGTTCATGCTCCGGAAAAATTCGTTGCCGCCGTGGGCGTGACCGATCTGGTTGTGGTAGAAACTGACGACGCGTTGCTCATCACAACCCGACAGCATGCGCAGGACGTAGGCAAGGTCGTAAAGTTTCTGGATGAGAAAAAGCTGCACAAATTGACGTGACCAGAGGCTAGTGGTTGGTGATTAGAAAGCAATTTTTGGAAACCGCCTCAGCCGTGCCCGTACAAGTGCGGGCTTCAGCCCCTGAGGGAAATTGATTTTCTAACCGCTAGCCACCGACCACTGTCTTCCTATGGCGCAAGAGATCAAATTCGGAACCGACGGATGGCGCGGCATCATCGCCGACGACTTCACCTTTGAAAACGTCCGGCGCGTTGCCGGCGCAATCGCTTCTTATGTTCTGAAATACGAGCAACCTCGGCGCGGCGTCATTATCGGGTACGACGCGCGCTTTGCCTCTCCGCACGCCGCGCAGGTCGTCGCCGAGACGATTGCCGAGGCCGGTATTCCAGTCAAGCTCGCCAACGACTACACGCCCACCCCCGCAGTTTCTTATGCCGTGAAGAAGCAAGGCGCAGCCGGAGGCGTCATGGTCACCTCCAGCCACAATCCGTGGAACTGGAATGGCATCAAGTTCAAGGGCAACTTCGGCGGATCCGCCACTCCCGCGATCATGAAAAAGATCGAAGAAGAGCTCGCTGCGGGCGCGGCTCCGAAGGGGCACCAAACCGCCGTCGAGGAAGTCGATCTCAAGAAAGACTACGTTGCCGCAGTCTGCGCCTTCGCCGACATGGACCTGATCGCCAAAACGAAGTTCAAGTTCGCTGTCGACGCCATGTACGGCTCAGGCCGAGGCGTTGTGCCGGGCATCTTCTCCGACCGCGGAGTTCACTATGTGGCGATCCGCCAGGGACTCAATCCGCTGTTTCCGGGAATTAATCCGGAGCCCATCCAGCCGCACACCGCGATGCTGCAAGAGACGGTGGTTCGCGAAAAATGCGATGCCGGGCTCGCGACAGATGGCGATGCCGACCGCATCGGAGCAGTCGCCGAAGATGGCACTTTCGTCGATTCGCACAAGATTTTCTGCGTGTTGCTGCGCTGGTTATTGGAACGCAAAAAGTGGCCGGGAGAAGTCGTGCGCGCCTTCAACACCACGTGCATGATCGACCGCATTTGCGCCAAGCATGGACGCAAGCTGCACGAGACTTCCATCGGGTTCAAATACGTTGCCGACCTGATGATGGAGCGCGAGATTCTTATGGGCGGCGAAGAATCGGGCGGTATCGGATATTCGCGTTTCCTTCCGGAGCGCGATGGCGTCCTGAATTCGCTTCTGCTCGCCAACGTCATGGCCGAAGAAGGCAAGCCGCTCGGCCGGCTTGTCTCCGATCTGCAGAATGAATTTGGATCGCATTACTATGGCCGCCGCGATCTGCACATTCCCGAAGATGTAAAACAAGATGCGATTCAGCGCGCGCGCTCCGACGTGACGCAGTCGCTCGGGCGGTACAAAGTCCTCCACAAAGAACACATGGACGGCGTCAAGTTTTTCCTGGATGCGCCGACGAATGGTAAAGGAGCCGAGGCCTGGGTCCTGTTCCGCGCCTCCGGAACCGAACCTCTGCTGCGGCTTTACACCGAAGCCGCTTCGCCCGCGCTGGTGAGCGAGCTGCTGGTCACCGGCGAGAACTTCGTCAGGAACTCCGGCTAGCCTCGAATTGGTGCGATACTTCTATTCATGGCAGACGATCCCACTTTGACGCCGGCCGATACTCCGGAAGCCCGCCGCTACAACCGCGTCCGGCGGTGGCTCAGTGTTTCGGACTTTGTGCTCGGATTCGCGTTTCTGATCGTTCTGCTGGCTACCAGCTGGTCCGACGCCCTGCGGGATTATGCATATCGCCTGGGATTCCAGAGCTACACATTCTCTTTATTCATTTATCTCTTCCTGCTGCTGGCGATCAGCAAAATTCTCGGCATCGGCCTCGATTACTACGGCTTTCGTCTCGAGCGCGGATTCAAACTTTCGACCCAGAGATTCGCCGGCTGGGCGTGGGACGAGATTAAAGGATTTCTGGTAGGACTTGTGCTCGCCACGATCGTGGTCGAGCTCCTGTATTTCACGATTCGACAATGGCCGCAGCACTGGTGGCTACTCGCATGGGCGCTGTTCATGGGGCTTTTCATTCTCCTGGCCCAATTGGCGCCGGTGGTCTTGTTCCCGATTTTCTACAAATTCGAGCCCTTGGAGAACGAGGATCTTCGCCGCCGGCTGGTCGTTTTGAGCGAGCACGCGGGTACCCGGGTTCGCGGCGTCTACCGCTGGAAACTTTCAGAAAAAAGCAAGAAGGCGAATGCCGCGCTCACCGGCCTTGGCGGAACGCGCCGCATCATCCTTGCCGACACACTTCTCGACAATTACTCTCCCGAAGAAATCGAAGCTGTTCTCGCTCACGAGCTCGGACACCACGTCCACAAGCACATTCTCAAGAGCATCTTCGTGCAGGCTGGCATTACACTTTTCGGATTCTGGGCCGCGAACTGGGTTCTCCACTACGCGGTCGACCATCACATGTTTGAAGAGCTCTCGGACTTCGCCAACTTGCCGCTGCTGGCTCTGGTTTCAGTCGTCCTCTCATTCCTCCTGATGCCTGCCCTCAACGCGTATTCTCGGTTCAACGAGCGCCAGGCGGACCGCTATGCCTTCGAATCCACCGCCAGCGTGGAGCCGTTCATCTCATCGATGAACAAGCTGGCCGAACAGAATCTTGCCGAGCGCACCCCTTCGAAGTGGGTGGAATGGTTCTTCCACTCGCATCCGTCCATCTCGCGGAGACTCGCCGCCGCGCAAGATTGGGCCAAAACCCAAGCTGCACACCAACAGATTTGAAGGGAAATCTTTTGATCCGCCGAATCATCTTTTGTCTGTTGTTAGCATTTCTTGGTGCATCAGCGGTCGCACAAAAACCCGCGCGAAGCTGCAGCAACTGTGCCGTATGGAATCAGGCCCAGAAACCCTTTCGCATTTTCGGCAACACGTACTATGTCGGACCCCACGGTCTCAGTTCGATCTTGATTACCTCGCCCGCCGGAGACGTTCTGATCGACGGTGGCATCCCTGCATCCGCGAAACTGATCGCGGCCAACATTCGCTCGTTAGGTTTCCGCGTCAAGGACATCAAAATCATCCTGAACTCGCACATACACTTCGACCACGCCGGAGGCCTCGCCGTGCTGCAGCATATGAGCGGCGCGCGAGTGATGGCCAGCCCGTGGAGCGCGGCTGTTCTTCGAAAAGGCGGCGTCGCCCGAGATGACCCGCAATATGGAATACTCCAGCCGCTCGTACCAGTGAAGAATGTTCACGAATTACGCGATGGAGAAACGCTCCGGCTGGGAGGAATTTCAATCACCGCGCATTTCACGCCCGGCCACACTCCGGGAGGCACCAGCTGGACCTGGCAATCGTGCGAGAGCAGTGTTTGCAGAGATATCGTTTTCGCCGACAGCCTCGCACCCATTTCAGCCGACGGCTTCAAGTTTTCTTCCAGCCGGGATTATCCGCACGCGCTGGATGATTTTGAAAAGAGCTTCCGATTCCTTGAGACGACTCAGTGTGACATTCTGATCACGACACATCCCGAAGCATCGAATTTATGGGATCGTCTAGCCGCCCGCGAGAAGGGGGCGACGCCCGATCCGATGGTCAACCCGCTTGCCTGCAAGGATCTCGCCAAGAGTGCGCGGGAGCGACTTAGTCAAAGATTAGCCGAGGAACACGGCAGCGCAACAGAAAAGTAAAATCAGCGCTTCCCCAGAATCCCGATAACTCTCTGCAGGTCTTCTTCCGTATCAACGCCCACACTGTCATACGGAGTCTCGCCAACATAGATCGGGATTCCGTTTTCCAGAAACCGAAGTTGTTCCAGACGCTCGCTTCTTTCCAGCGCCGATTCCGGCAGTGTCACAAATCGATCGAGCGCCGGTTTGCGGTAGGCATACACACCGAGGTGTTTGAAATAGCGCGGCCGCGTGGCATCGCGGTCGAAAGGAATCGTGGCTCGCGAAAAATAGAGCGCGCGTCCGCTGAGGTCAGTCACAACCTTCACTGCGTTCGGATTCGCGATGTCAACTTCCGCAGCTGGCGTCATCAGGCTGCCGACTTCCGCCTGAGGATTCTGCATAACGTTGAGCAGGCTCGCGATATGTTCGGCGCGGATAAGCGGCTCATCGCCCTGCACATTGATGTAAACATCCGCCGCCCGATCGCCCGAAACTTCGTGCACCCGTTCCGTTCCGCTGCGATGCAAGGCTGAAGTCATGCACGCATTCCATCCGTGCTGCCGGCACGCCGCTATGATTTCCTCGGAGTCGGTGGCAACAACGACATTGGCCAGCAGCGGCGACGAACGCACCGCCTCATACACAACTCCAATCAGCGGCTTGCCGGCAATCTCGCGCAGCATTTTCCGCGGCAACCGGGTCGACGCAAGTCGTGCAGGGATA
The DNA here is from genome assembly GCA_035507635.1 of Candidatus Acidiferrales bacterium. Lineage (GTDB taxonomy): Bacteria > Acidobacteriota > Terriglobia > Terriglobales > Acidobacteriaceae > Sulfotelmatobacter. The sequence goes on along the minus strand of DATJOA010000129.1, from coordinate 261 downwards.
ACGGCAATCGCTTTCATGAAGTTGACATTGTAGATGCAGAGCCGCCGCCACGCCGAATCGGACGGTCGCGCGCCAAAGTTTGACCAATTCCGCAGCCGATTTTAGAATCAGTAATTGGAAGTAACGCTCCCTCGGGCCGTTGCCTCCATGCCGCGAAAGCGCTGACTCCACATCAGCTGCGCAAGTTCCTTTCGCACATTCTCCCGATTTTGCAGCAAGTGGCGGTGTAGCTCAGGTGGTTAGAGCGACGGTCTCATAATC
>DATJOA010000128.1:0-29676 GCA_035507635.1 Candidatus Acidiferrales bacterium | reverse complement strand
GGCGGCCCGTGCCCATATCCGATCCCGTGGCTTGATAAGAACGGCAATCACAATCAGGCCGCCATGCCGAATGTCGAGCTATCAAGCATCTATCACTTCAAAGGGAAGCTTGCCCGTTGTAATGGATTCCACGGCATGGGCACAGATAACAAAGGCAACCGCCTTGCGTGGGGCACTCCGACCACGGATTACAGCTATATGGCGGGCGAGTTCTGGGCAGGTCGACGGGCCCATCAAGCGATCTTTGCACACACTTGACTCACAGTATTCAAGGGACCGGCGGTCCCCCCAAATCAGATTCACGATTTCCACTCGCCCATTTCGCCCGAGGGTCTTTACTGGGTGACGCCGGTGCCGGCAGACGCCCTAGCGTTCAGTGCAGACGGTAAAACCGCAAGCCTCGAGATGACGAACGTGCCCATCATCGACCAGCCTCGTTGGCCGGCCATGGACGCCGAAACAACTCCAGCGTTCCTTGACTTTAAGCTCGTATTCAAAACGACGGATGAGCCGGTCAAGTATGAAGATCCGGCTCGGCAGTATCGGTTTGAAGGTTCGAAGGCGAGTGCACAACTGGAAGCAACCGTCCGGGTGCCGTCGATAGATTTCAGTTTCAAGACCGATTCACTGGAGACCTCAAAGTGTGACTTCGCCGTCATGGGGTCCGAGGTAAACGGCAGGTATTACGAGGAAAAGGGCTGAGGGTCCTCGGCCGAGACACGATGGAACAAACAGTGCTGTACCCTGCCAACTCCGCGAAGGATCGAATCAGGCAGCGCGCTTCGTCGCGGAGACCAGGCATGCCGAAACGTCGCGCAGAACCTGCTCGTAGTCGGCCGCGGCCGCCCGCTCCACATGAATCCGGGCACCCTTCACTCCCGCTTCCTGCGCCAACCGCTTGAAGTCGGTCTGCAAAAAAGCTTCCAGTTCCTTCGGCGTCAAGAATGCGACTTGAATCGTCGCCGAGTGGCCGCTTCCGGTCTCGACCTTCACGCAGTATGGGGATTCGAATTCTTGCGTTTCCTGTGTCAAGGGCTTCCTCCCTGTTTTAGCGACGAAGATGGCCGGCAAGAGTGGAAGCATTTTAGCCTGTCCGGCGATCGACGAAAGATTCGAAAGTGCAAGGGAACCAGGGATGGGCGGGACTGACTTCATTTTTCGGCGAGGTCGCGCAAAAGGCGTGCGAGAAATGGGACACTCAAACGCAAGGGGCGGATGGTACATCTCAAAATGAGGGCCGATTCGAAGGATTCAAAAGTACTTCGGCTTGGTTGTCGATTATTTCTCGGCCCGACGACTATAGGATGAAGGGACGAGAGAATGAACGCCACATGGGCGGCTTTTGGATCCTGGAAGCGCGCGACATGGACGAGGCGCTGGCATGGGGAGGGAAGGCGTAAGGCAACTTCTGAGAATGAAAGGTGATCGGGGTAATGCAATGAGAAATCTAATCTTCGCGATCAACACTACCTTGGACGGCTGCGTCGACCATACGAAACAATTTGTCGATGACGAGTTGCTTCAATATTTCACCCAGCTCACGGGTGAAGCCGACCTGCAGTTATTTGGGCGCAAAACTTATCAATTGATGGTTCCCTATTGGCCGGACGTCCTCAAAGACCAGACTGCGACGAAAGCAGATACCGAATTTGCTCGGGCATTTGTGTCAGTCCCGAAGATTGTTTTTTCGCGATCGCTAGACAAAGCCGAGGATACGAATACCAGAATTGTTCGGACAAACCTCCGCGAGGAAATACTTAAACTGAAACAGGAACCGGGCAAGAGTATCTTGGTGGGTGGTGTAGATATTCCTTCCCAACTGATCGAGATGAGTCTTGTCGATGAATATCGTTTTGTCGTGGGGCCAATCATTGCAGGCGAAGGCAGACGTTTGCTGGAAGGTGTGAGCTTGCGAGAGAGGTCGCAACTGAAACTGGTCGAGTCGAGGAGATTTGAGTCGGGTTGTGTTGCCCTTCGTTACTTGAAAAAGTGACGGAGAAATCTGCGACGGCTGCGCTGCCGAGGCACCGGCCATGGCCCCGCACTCAACGACCTACACAGCGAACAGCTTGACCCAACTACACCACAGGAGGCCGTGAGTGCTCTGGTTCTACGAATTTTTTTTCCCGGCGGTCTGGATCGCCTTTCTTCTTTATTGGCGGATCAAGGCCGTCGGCGCCAAAGCCAACCAGCGCCGCGAGTCGGCCGCCTCGGGCATCGTGCGGGCCCTCACTTTCGTGGTGGTGATCATACTTCTTCTAACAACTCGCATCCCGCTGCCGTGGCTCTACCGCCAGCTCTGGCCGTCTGGCCTCTGGGCGTTTTGGATCGGAGCTGCGATTACTGTCGCCGGCCTTCTCTTCGCCGTTTGGGCGCGCCGGTATCTCGGCGGGAACTGGAGCAGCGCCGTTACCATCAAGCAGGACCACGAGTTGATTACCACCGGCCCCTATGCCCTAGTCCGTCATCCCATCTACACCGGCATTCTGACGGGGTTTCTGGGCTCCGCGATTGCGCTTTCCCAGGTGCGCGGGCTCGTAGGTTTCATCCTGATATTGGTCGTGCTGTGGGCCAAGCTCCGCATGGAGGAGGATTGGATGCGTTCCGAATTTGGCGAGAAGTATGTCGCCTATGCCCAACGGACCACCGCCCTGGTACCGTACCTCTTCTGAGGGCAGCGCGCTCACATTTCTAGTCACTCGCAGAGGGTTCCCAGAGCTCAATCTTGTTGCCATCCGGGTCTTTCACCCATGCAAATTTCCCATACTCGGGATAATCCGCGGTCTTTTCGATCGTCACGCCCTTCGTCTTGAGATGGCTCAGGATCTCTCCCATGTTCTTTACTCGATAATTAATCTGACCGGTTCGCGGCTTATCCTTAATATCCTGCTCCGTGGGCATAATCGCCCATGCCATGGTTCTCTTGATCTCCGGATTCACAACATCTCGGGAGTCAAACGTTGCAAAGACAGAATTGCACTCGCTATCCTGGCTCGCGGCATCGATGCCGAGGCAATCGCGATACCAGGCCGCCAATCTTTTTGTGTCGTTGGAGAATAGAAACACGCCGCCAATTCCGTCGATCATAAGTTTCCTTCCTAATTTGAGGTTAATCCCACTTCTGCCGGTCGCCGAATCGGCAGGCATAGATCCAATTCAAAGTGCGACCAATCCAATGCGCTTTCTTTGTCAGAGAAAACCTCGAGTGCCGGTGCATGCTCCGGCTCGTAGGCGCTGTGGATCAGCCACTCCCGGTAAAGGTAGTCCCAAGCGGTAGCGACTCGATCGATATCGCCGGAAACCTTGATGGCGGCGTACCGCATGGCCGGCATTTTCAATTTCGACATTCCCTCCGCGCACACGAAGGGAAGAGAGGAGGCAAGACAGACCTCATATCGATAAAGATGGGCCGGGGTCACGTGTGGATCGTCCACCGTCATTCCGAAGAGAATTCCTTCCGAAAAAATGTGTTCGGACTTTGCCCATTCGATCACTCGCCGGAGGGCGGCCAGCACTCTGTCCATCTCGAACGCATTCGTCACCCGAATGTAGGCGACTTGCCTTTCAGGGACGTCGATCAATCGCACTGGGAACGCGGCTTTCTTCTCCTCCGCGCTCATGGGGAGACCATATGCATCTTCGGGAAAGAGTGCTTTGCAAATCTTGCTCTTTTTGATCTCCCCGCTCTTACGAAAGCGGCTAGGCGAAGTATCGTAGCCAGATCGGAAGGCGCGTGAAAACGTGGACGACGACGAAAAACCGCAGTCCAGAGCAATCTGGGTCAGGCTTTGATCGGAATAGCGAAGAAGGCGAGCGGCCTTTTCCAGACGAAGCCGGTTCGTAAAATTGTTCAGGGTTTCGCCGGAAACGGCGGTAAAGATCCGATGGAAGTGGAATTCCGAGAAGCAAGCAACGTTGGCGAGTTCGGCGAGCTTCACCGGGCGATGCAGGTTCGCGCGAAGATAATCGGTCACCCGATCAATTCTTTGCGCGTATTCGCCGTTGGCGTGGCTCTTTGCGCTTGGCACGAGTTGACATTGTGCCATAGGAAGACTCCGATTGGCCCGAACGCGTCAGCATTCAGGAGCTTTGTCCGTCAAAAAAATAGCTTTCCTCTGCCGTCGATTTTCTCCCCACCCAACGACTATAGGATGAATGTTGCAGAGTGTGCCCCGCTTTTGGCCGATCTTGCCAGGAGTGGGAGTTCCAAGACTCTGTGCATGTTTCGATAAGGAGGAGAAGAAATGAAATACATCTGTTTGGGCTACTACGACAAAGGCAAACACGAAGCCATGGCGGAGGCCGAACGAAATGGGATGTTCGACGCATGCTTTGATTACGACGATCATCTTCGCGCCAATCGGCATTTTATGGGCGGAGAAGCACTGCAGGGGCCGGAAACCGCTTTGACCCTGCGTTGGAAGAACGGCAAAGTCGCAACCACGGATGGTCCGTACACGGAAACCAAGGAACAACTCGGCGGCATTCTCATCCTCGAGGCGCGAGACATGAATCATGCGGTGCAACTCATGTCACAGCATCCCGCCGTGAAGTTCGGCAGCATCTTTGAGATTCGGCCGGCGGGGGACATGAGCGAAATCATGAAGGCAAGCGTGGAGCGACGGCGAAAGAAAATCGCCGGCTAGAGACGATCCTGACAGAAGAGTACCCACTTCTGGCGACATCGGCCAGAAGTGGGACACCGGTGAGAATGACGCTGCCGGAGGCTCGGTGCGAATTCTGCTCGGATGAGACAGGGCGCATGCGGAATTTTCCGCAAGCGCCTTCGCGCGCCGTGCCGAGCCATCGCCATTTGACCCACCAGCAACACCCCTTCCTGAGCGGACCCTATCAAAAGCAGCAGTTTTAGCCGAACAGTTCCAAATTAGGACAGCAATTTCGTACTGGCTGTTCCGAAATGGGAATCGCGGTAAAGCCCGTCAAATCACGAGCGATCAACTCACCATCCTTGCCCCACAAGCACTTCATTCGAGGCGCGATGCATCCCTGACTCTCTCGAAGGTACATACCTGGCCACAGCGGGAGTGTTGATTGCAACGTGGGTAATCGTGAATCTTTCGCGAACGCGAACCCAGGCTTGAGGAGGTGGCGAAACGTTTGCGCGGAGATTCCCATTTTCGAAAAGGAGTACCTCCCCCAAATGAAGCAGGCTGTATTGTTCTTATTCTTGCTATCGTCTCTAGTTCTTTCGGCTCAGACGGTGAAGGTTGTGCGGCGTCCTCGCTCGATGGCCATCACCGGCGGCAGCACTCACCAGGTTGCCCTTTCATGGAATGACACCACAGCGGGCGTAACTTTCAACATTTATCGCGGCACGGCTCAGGGCAACGAAACCTTGTATGCGACAGGTCAACCCAGCGCGAGTTACACGGATACCAGCGTAGTCGGGGGCACCACATACTGGTATTACGTAACCGCAGTTCTCAACGGCGATGAATCTGCGGGGTCGAACGAAGTGAGCGCCAGCGTTCCGAGTAACCCTCCGCCACCGTCCGGCCTGACGGTGACGAGTGTGAAATGAAAGCCTTCATACTCGCCCTTTTCCTGCTGGGGTCGTCCTCGTGGGCGACCTCAGCGCATTCCGTGAGTCTGGCATGGAATCCATGCGGCTATGCCAGAAGCGTAACTCTTCGTATTTGGCGGCAGAAAGGCCAGGGCGCATTTGTCCAGATCAAGCAACTCAGTTACGCCACAACGTCATGGACCGACACTGCGGTTGTGGCTGGAGCACGGTACTCTTACTACATTATTGCTTGCGATACGAAAACGACGGATTGCTCCGCAGGGTCCAATGTAGTCAGCGTTACAGTGCCTTGAGGTTAAGCGTTCGAGCAACGAGGTCAGATCTGATTATGAAAACCGGAGGTTAAAGTTCATCGAGTTGCAATTCGCGGCGGGGGCGCTAGCCTCCGAAGGCGAGAATCGTTCGCGTTCCGGCCAGCACATTGCCAGCATGGGCGACGCCTCGGGAATGAGATACTCTTCTTCGGCATTTATTGGAATTCGGTGTCCGTTGATGACGAGTGTGTAGCAACCCTGCACAACCACCATGTATTCGTCATACTCATGCGTATGCTCGGGCGAAACCGCGTCTTCCGCGCACGTCCAAAAGGCCATTTGGCTACCATCGTTTCCGTCGAAGACATACCCTTCAGCGCCGAGCGTCGCCTGATTCGAGCGTGCAATTCTGTTTGCAGTGTTTTTCATGAGGTCGGGGAAAGCATTCATGGTGAGAATATGAGCGCCGCTGGAAGGCAATGGCCTCGGATTATTCGTTTTGCAATGCCTGAAATCGGCCCGCGCTGCGAACCGTCGGTGAAAAAGCTTTTCGCTGACGGAAGTCATCTCTTTCGCATTACTTCCGTTTGGCTCAATTCGAACAAGAGTAACGGATGGAATGACTTAGCTAGTATCATGCGCGAGTGAGGCGCCGAAAGATCGCGCATGCTCTGGCCATTCTGCTGCTGATGCCGGCGTGTGTCTGCGCGCAAGAATATAGTTTCCGCTCATTTGGAAACGCGGACGGGCTGAACAATCTTGCGGTTCGGCAGATCTATCAAGATCGTGCCGGCTTCATTTGGGTGAGCACCGAGAACGGAATCTTTCGGTACGATGGGGACCGCTTCGAGTCTTTTGGCCCCGCAGAGGGGATTCCGATCTCTTCCGCGGCCGCATTTGGCGAAGCTCCAGACGGCAGCCTTCTGGCCGGTGGAAGTTTCGGTCTCTACCAGTTACTGGGCAACAGATTCGAGAAGCTTTCCGTAAGCTTCAACACGATCAGCTGGTCCCAGGGCATCCAGTCCGATGGGAACGGCCACACTTACCTTGGCACTGACTCTGGCTTAGTCGAACTCGATTCCAAACCTGGCCAGAAGGGATTTGCGGAGCACAAATTCCCTCAGGTGGCACCCTCCGGGCAAAGTGTAGACGCGGTTCTGGTCGACGGTGATGTCCTGTGGTATGGCTGCGGACAGCAGTTGTGCCGTGCGGATCATGATGGCACTCGAGTCTTCGGACGGGAAAGCGGGCTTCCGGATTCCCCGGTCATGGTAATTCGCAAGGATGGCGAAGGGAATGTTTGGGTTCGAGCTCGAAATGCCGGACTGATGGTTCTGAATGTGGGCCAAACCATCTTCCGAAAGCCTTCTTCGCAAATTGCGGCAGGCGTGGTTGGAATTCCTGGAGTGGACGCGGACGGGCGGATTCTTATCCCGTCAGCAGATGGGTTATTGATCGGTAATGGGAAAGCTTGGGAACGGATCGATCGGTCTGTCGGTCTGCGCGGAGTGGTTTATTCGGTTTTCGAGGACCGGCAGCGCTCCTTGTGGATTGGTTTGGCGGGACGAGGGCTTGCGCAGTGGCGGGGCTATCAGGAGTGGAAGAGCTACTCGACAGCCAGCGGTCTGGCGAGCGATATCGTGTACGAGATTCAGCCGCAGTCGGATGGGACGCTCTGGGTTGGGACCGAAGGCGGACTGGTACGCGGTGAACGGCATCAGTCCGGTATGCGATGGAACAAGGTCGCAGAGCTGGACAAGGTACCCGTTCATAGCGTTCGTGTAGTCGCGAACGGCGACGTTTGGATCGGCACCGAGGCGCACGGTGCCGCCCGTTTGCATGTAGGAACCGGCAAGGTGCAGTGGTTCGGCGAGGCAGAAGGACTTTTGGGCAAATCCCCGTACACCTTGCGCTTCGATCGGCAACAACGGCTCTGGGCGGCAACCGAAGCCGGCCTTTTCGTGATGTCGTCGCCCTATCGCAGGTTTTCGCGAGTTACAGAACTTCCGTCGACCCGGATGTGGGCCATCGCCGAGGGATCCGATGGCGTGCTCTGGGTGGGGGGCGCCGACGGGCTCTTCGCGTACGCAGGCGGGCACTGGCGGAATTACACGCGTGAGAATGGTTTAAGCAACCAGGAAGTACTCGCCTTGGGCGCAGGGGCGAACGGTCAGATCTGGATTGGATATCGCTTCGGAGGTGGTATTGACCGAGCCCGTTTACAGGCACATGGGCTTGCAGTTGAGAAGCGAGTTCAGAGACCCGGAACGGACGGGTTGGTTTATTTTCTGGAATTCGATGCATCCGGACGCTTGTGGGCGGGCACAGAGCAGGGCGTGGATTTGTGGACGGGGTCCCGATGGATCCACTACGACACCAGTGACGGGTTAGCGTGGAACGACTGCGACCTGAACGCGTTTGCACAAGACGCCGATGGATCCATTTGGATAGGGACAAGTGGAGGACTCTCGCAGTTCAAGCCAGCTTCACGTCCCATCTCAGAGGAACCGACTGAGGTTGTCTTCACCCGGCTGGTCGTCGCAGGAACGGATGTTTCCAGGCAGACGAATCCATCATTCGGTGCCCGCGCTAACTCTTTTATCGCGCGGTACTCAGCGCTCAACGTTTCAAACGATCACCGTGTTCTCTTTCGATACCAACTTTATGGATCGAATTCCAGCTGGACGGAGACGACGCAAAGAGAACTGCAATTCGCACAACTGGCGCCCGGGACCTATCGCCTGGAGATAGAAGCGCAGGATAGTGACGGCGGCTGGAGCAAGCATAAGGCGGAATTTGCATTCCGCATACTCAGCCCGTGGTATGCGTCCTGGTGGTTCATCGGCCTCTGCATTCTGACGCCTCTAGTGGTCGCCGGAGTTGTGATTCGGCTGCGGATAGTAAGCGGGCAGCGAAGAGAACGTGAACTACAGCAACTTCAAGCGGCGCACGACGAAATCCGAAGTCTGGCGTTCTTTGACCCTCTGACCGGTCTGCCCAACCGGCGCCTTCTATTGGATCGATTACAGCAAACGTTGGCGGCCAGCTTCAGGAACAATCGCCAGCGGGCTTTATTGTTCGTTGACCTGGACGATTTCAAGACGCTGAATGACAGTCTCGGCCATCACATTGGCGATCTGCTCCTGCAGGAGGTCGCGCGGCGTATTGTCGCCAGCATCCGCGAAGCCGACACAGTAGCGCGACTGGGCGGAGATGAGTTTGTCGTGCTGCTGCAAGACCTCAGTGAACTGCCCGAGGATGCCGCAGCCCAGGCCAAAGGCGTTGCGCAGAAGATTCTATCCACCATCCATCAGCCTTATCTGCTTGATGGACACGAATGCCGGAGCAGCTCCAGCATCGGCATCACAGTATTCGGGAATCGACAAGGGAGCACGAATGAGGTTCTGCAACAAGCCGATATTGCGATGTACCAAGCCAAGGCGGCGGGCCGCAATACATTACATTTCTTTGCCCCGGCATTGCAGGCGGCGGTGAATGCGCGAGTCGAGATGGAAGAGGATCTGCGGCAGGCGATCAAGGCCAAGGATTTCCGGCTGCTCTACCAGGCTCAAATTGATCGCGGCGTCTTAATCGGGGCCGAGGCGCTCATACGCTGGAAGCACCCGAAGCGCGGGCTTTTGTCTCCCCAGGAATTTATTCCCTTGGCTGAGCAAACAGGTCTGATTCTGGGGTTGGGAGACTGGGTGCTGGAAACTGCCTGCAAGCAAATTGCGGCATGGGGGAACCGGAAGAGTACCGCCGATCTGTCGGTTGCAGTAAATATCAGCGCCCGCCAGTTATTGAATGCGGACTTTGTGAAGAATGTGTTGCGGACACTGGAATGCACCGGAGCCAATCCTCGCAAGCTGAAGCTTGAACTTACGGAGAGTATGTTCGTGAACGATCTGGAAGATGTTGTCGCCAAAATGACGAAGCTTAGATCTCACGGTTTGCGATTCTCTCTGGACGATTTCGGAATGGGTTATTCTTCGCTGGCGTATCTGAGACGCTTACCTCTGGATCAACTCAAGATCGACCAGGAGTTTGTTCGCGATATTATCGCCGATGCCAGCAGCAGCGCAATTGCGCAAAGTATTATCTCGTTGAGTAAGGCGATGGGTTTGTCAGTCATCGCGGAAGGCGTCGAAACGAAAGAGCAGCGCGACTTCCTGGCGCATATGGGCTGCCACTCCTTTCAAGGATTCCTCTTCAGCGGGCCTGTGCCACCGGAGGACTTCGAATCCCTGCTGCCGAACTCGGCGAAGGCGGCGGCGCAGACTTACTAGGTGGCATTCGTCAGCTTAGTCTTATGCAAGATCGCTTCAAGGAAATCCTGACCGAACGCTGATAGAGAGTGGCCAACGATCGAACCCACTTTCGAATCGGCAGAGTAATTCCAGATTCATCTCTACCGCATTAGCAGTAACGCCGTCAAACCTGCCCTGTGATCAGGCGCAGATTCCGGTCGACTTGCTGCGGACGGAATGCTTATATTTCTTAGCTCGGGGTTCAGGTGTGCATAAACTCATCCGAAGAATTCATAAGACCCGAGATTCTTTGTGACGGTGATCACTGACACCTCGAAATTTATAGCTTCCACTAACCTTCGATCGAGTCTCGGACGGTAGCGATGGGAGTCCGCAAGGATCCGCTAAAAACAATTGACACCGCGCAAGGTCTTCGCTAAAAGTGTACGTCTTGTCGGGCTGCTGTCCGTTCGGATCGGCCCGAGGTTCATCCGTCTTGCAATCTCCAAATCTACTGGTTGGGGTCGAGGGTCTCATGAAACGGAATTTCTCGTCGATAGCGGTGGCGTTGGTCGCCGGTCTAACCATCTTCAGTTTGACGGGATGCGGTTCAAGTGGTGGTTCGGAAACAAGGACCGGACCACCAGCGCTCATCAATGGATTTGATGCCAGTCCATCGACGATTGAGGCAGGGTCGAGCTCCAGTTTGACACCGTTGTTTAGCGGCGGTTCGGGGGTGATTACACCGGGCAACATCGCCGCGACGAGCGGAACTCCAGTGGAGGTCAGCCCCACCACGACGACCACTTATACCTTGACTGTGACGCCGAATGGCGGCACGCCCGCTACGAAAGAAGCAACGGTGACGGTGGATCCCGTGCCAGTCATTTCCAGCTTTACTGCGGCGCCGACAACGATTGCCGGCGGCAGCAGTTCAAGCCTCACTGGCGACTTCACCGGCGGAACCGGCATGATCACGCCAGGAAATATCTCAGTGACAAGCGGGACGCCAGTTAGCGTGAGCCCGACGACGTCAACGACGTACATGCTGACAGTTACTCCTCCCGTGGGCACGGTGAATGCTACCTCACAGGCGACTGTAACTGTGAGCAGCGGAGCAGTGACCGCCACAATTACGGTAGACCCAGGTAGCCCGGGAGGAGCAGTGACCGACCAACTCCTCGGCATGAATCTGGCAGCCTGGTACGACATCGACACTAATGCTTCGTCGATCGTTAGCGCGTTTCAAGGCGCCGGGATCAAAGCTGTGCGCTGGCCCGGAGGATCGTGGTCCGATCTGTACCACTGGGACGGCAATAATATCGGCACGAATTTCAACGGCAACGCATTCAATTGCCAAAACCCGCCATACGGAGGAGGCGTTCCCGACAGCAACGATACCTTCAAGAACTTTGTAACGGATATTGTTACGCCCGCGGGTTTGGATCTTGCTTTAACAGCCGACTATGGCACCAACCCGGCCTGTGACGGCCCCGGCGAGCCATCGGAGGCAGCCTACTGGATTCAGGCCGCGGAGTCATACGGCATCAACGTAAGCCATATAACGGTTGGCAACGAGGTATACGGAAGCCTGGGCTGGGAAGAAAACCTGAATAATCCAACCACCGTCAAAGAGGCGGCCACCCAGTATGCCGCGGCAATGACAGGAAGTAGCGGCTTTTATGCCTCAATCGCAGCGGCAGGCGCAGTACAAACGCCGCCTCCGCTGATTGGTGTCGTCGTGGAGGCGGACAATCTGCCGCCCTCCGAAAACAATGCCTGGGACAACATCGTGTTGCCCAATGCAGCGGGGTCCTACGATTTCGTGGAACTTCATTACTACCCGCAGGCTCCTGGCAGCGAAAGTGACACTTATCTGACCCAGCAAGCAGCCCAAGGCCTGACCGCGGACATCAACATCGTCAAAAGCGAACTCGCCAATGCCCACAAATCCAATACCCCGATCTATGTTGGTGAAATGGGCTCGGTTTACAGCGATCCTGGCAAACAAAGCATGTCGATCACGCAGGGCCTGTACGCCGGGCAGATGCTGGGCGAGATGATGAATGACGGAGTTTCGCGGGCGACTTGGTGGATCGGCTTTGGCAATTGCAACGGAACGAATGGGAACCTGAGCAGCTCACTGTACGGGTGGCAGCAGTTTGGCGCCTACAATGTTTTTTCCGACGGCAGCGAGGATCCGACCTGCATGCCCTGGGGCACGATCGGCACAACGTCTCCTACAGCGGTAGCGTTCCAGCTTTTCAGTAACATTGCCATAAGTGGAGAGTATGTACTGATACCTGCGGTTGCAGGCGATACGACGGACGTACGAGCCTATGCTGCAACGCACAGCGGTGGAACCGCGCTGGTTGTGTTCAACCTGAACGAGACAACAAGTCAAACGGTCCAGGTGACTCTCACCGGAAAAAGCTCGAGCACGGATGTGAAAGAGTACACCTACGACAAGTCGATCTATGATTTGTCGCAAACTGACGTGTGGAACGGACCAAGTACATCCGATCTAGGCCAGCAGAGCCTTCCACTGACGGTCACCGTTACACCTTGGAGCATGAATGTTCTGATTATCCAGTAGAAGGATTGCTAGCGTTGATCTGACACCGGTACATCCTTCCACTCTTTGGCCCACAGGAACTGCAGAAAGCTAGAGTTCCAGTTTTGGGGAGTAAGGACTGGGAGCGAGGCGCGGAGATCAAGCAAGACCTCACGGAACCACGAACTCACTTCTCGTTGAGTGAGAGTGAACGCTCAAGTCGCTTCAGCGAAACTTGAGCCTCAACGAGCGTGGCGTCATCTCTTAAAGCCAGTTGGTAAGCACTTCTCGCTTCGTCGGTACGGCCGGCTTGCTCGAGCATTTCCCCGAGCCACAAGTATTTCTTGCCGGCTGGATGGCTGGCAGCGAATCGATAGAATTTCGCAATCAGATCGTCTAGTGCGGCCGGGTTGAGTTGGAGGGCCTGACGGTAGTTCTCTCGCGCCTTCTCATACTCGCCATTAACACTGTACAGCGTGCCGAGATTTGCCAAAGCTACTGAGAGCGGTTTGGCATTCGCTTGAGTTTTTGGATTGGTGGAAGCTATCTGGATGGCGGCGGAGTACTCTAGTACAGCTTGGCGGATCTCCCCACGGCTCTGAAGAATCGCCGCTATATTGACCCGGCTCGATAGATCATTGGGGGAGATACTCTTTGCTTCATAAAAGTGAGCCAGGGCTTCGTCATTCCGGCCGAGATTTGCCAGCGCTTCCCCCAAATTATCTTCCGCAACGTAATTATCTTTGGTCACAGCCAGCGTGTGAAACCAGAGGTTATAGCTACTCTTCCAAAACGCACTCTGGTGCCGACTTACCAGAAAGAGAGCCACAACGACTATCGCTGCGATTGCCAGCCGGACGCGGGACCGGACCTTGCTTTTCAGACAGTCGTTTGCTCCCCAAACAACGGCCAGCATCAGTCCGATGATCGGGATGTACGTGTAGCGGTCCGCGATCGCTTGATTCCCTACTTGTATGAGGCCGATGACGGGGACCAACGTTCCCAGGAACCAGCACCAGCCGACTACAAAGTAAGGATAGCGGGAAGCAGTTCTCCAAGCTAACCCGCTGACAACGACGAGAAAGACCGCTGACAATAGAACTTGCCAGAGAGGAAGATTGCTTCCCGGGTGTGGATAATGAACAGCCAAAGAAGACGGCCACAAAACCTTCAGGAAATATTCCGCGTAGGCGCAGATCGCATTTTCGGCCCGAGCGCCGAACGGTATTTCCATAAGAGAATCGATCGCGCCGCCGGCCTTCTGAGCGTAAATCGTCACGATCGCGCTCGCAGCGGAGAGAATAAGAAATGGCACCTTCTCCAGAAGTAAGCGGGACCACGGCCGCTGCGGAGCACGGGGCAATGACGGATCTGGTGTGATTCGCGAATCCCTTTGTAGAGGCCAATAGTCAAGGAGTAGAAGTACAAAAGGAAGTGTGATCGCCATCGGTTTTGAAGCCAAGCCGCACAAGAACGCAAACAGGGACAGGGCGTACCACTTCTTCTGGAGTTTCCGTGCGAACAAACAATAAGCTCCAATCGCCAGGAGAAAAAATAAATTGCTCAACAGGTTCTTCCGTTCGGCAACCCAGGCAACGGTCTCCACATTGAGCGGATGGACGGCGAATAACAGCGCGACGAGCAGGCTTTTCGTGGTTGCCTGGGTCGCGAACGAAAGAACAATGAAGAGCAGGACGACATTGAAAGCATGCAGTGCGAGATTGGTGAGGTGATGACCCGCGGGATGCATCCCATATATCTGGCAGTCCAGTTCGTGCGAGATCCAGGTCAGGGGATGCCAGTTGGATTGTTCGGTCGAAGTCAATGCCCAGACGACCGACTCGCGGTTTAGCCCGCTTTGAACATGCGGATTGGCCGTAACGTAAGTGTCGTCATCGTAGTTTATGAAGGGATGAGTGAGTACCGGCCAATATAGAAATACGGTCACGCAGATTAACGCGAGGCTGGCGCAGACTTGTTGTTTAGCAGCCGATCGGCCCAAGGGCAGAGCTGACGCCGCGCCGGTGCCCTTGCCAATAATTTTTTTCGCCCGAACCGGTTCCTTCCTCACTTTCCATCGTCCCCATTTAGCACCGTTAGCCTAACATCTCCACCCTAAAGCGGGGATCGAGCGTTCTGCAGAAATCTATCGTCGCACTTCACCCTGAGTTCGAGCGTGCATGCGCAATCGGAGGTGGCGCAGTGGTTGTCCGATCGCGGTGATGATGAGAATGCCAAGGACGATAGCGACAGCACTCTTGCGGGTCTGCATCGCACCCAATGAAACGAGCAAGGTGGTGGCCAGAGCTGCGGGTTGCCCAGCTTTGAGAATCAAGGTCAAAACCGTAGTAAGCGCCGCGGCTAAGGTTGTGGCCCATAATCGCGGTAGCGGAACAATGCCCGCGGACAATACATTAGGCTGGGACCATGCGTGCAATATCCAGAGAGCAAAGAACCCTGCTCCAAGACCGCAGAGGTGGCCAACCAGGACATTGTAGGTTCTGGCACTGCGCATGTGAGGCTGTTCAACAATTTCGTAGGCTGTGGGGCCGAGGCTGGCAAAGATAAGGGGTTGCCCGGTTAGCCATCCCATTGCCGCCATCGTCAGGATTAGTCCACCTTCGCCCAAAGTCGCCCAAATCAGATCGGAGTGCCTACCCATGCTAACCCTCCCGTGTCCGTAAATATCGCGTTGTTCGATGCGAGGATTGCAGCCAGCGAAGCGTTTCTCAGAGAAGGCCGTGTGTCTTGCAGGGCGGAGACAAGCGCCGAAAACGCCAGTTTTCTGGTTACCAAAGTGATCTAACCTCTACGCCTTGTTCGGGTGTAGAATGGGGCTCCCCCGTGGTCCTTGCCATTGCTCCCCCAGCAAACAAGTAGGGAGAGCATCTTGCGAATATACCTCTCGATTATCCTTCTCGGAACGTGTGCGCTCTATGGTTGCGGAGGCTCGTCTTTGGGCAGCGTGAAGAGCAATACGCCACTGCCGGCCGTCACATTTTCGGCCAACAGCTTGAGCTTCGGAAATCAACCAGTCGGCACATCAAGCCAAACGCAAGCGGCGACTCTTACGAACAGTGGCACCGCGGCACTGACCATTTCCGGGATTGCGGCTAGTTCTGGTTTCTCGGAGACCAATAGCTGTGGCTCAACTGTATCTGCCGGAAGTTCCTGCGCGATCAATGTGAGCTTCGCGCCAACCGTAAGTGGCAGTGCAACCGGCAAGATTTCGGTTACGGACAATGTCACGGGAAGCCCACAAACAATTTCGCTGACAGGAACGGGAACGTCCGCCGCGGTTACTCTCTCGCCCACCAGCTTGAGCTTTGGAAATCAGGCGGTCGGTACGACCAGCGCATCTCAGCCGGTCACTGTGACCAACAATGGTACGGCGCCTCTCAATATTTCTGGAATCGTAGCCAGCGCTGGTTTTTCGCAGACCAACAACTGTTCGACTGTGGGCCCCGGCAGTTCCTGCACGGTCAATGTAAGCTTCGCGCCAGCCGCGTCTGGCAGCGCGAGCGGCACGATTTCGATCACGGATAATGCCTCCGGAAGTCCGCAAACAGTTTCTCTCAGTGGTGTGGGAACGTTGCCGGGCGTTACGTTGTCTCCTAGCAGCCTGAGCTTTGGCAATCAGATCGTTGGCACGACCAGCTCATCTCAGCCGGTCACGCTGACCAACAGCGGCACTGCGACCCTAACTATTTCCGGGATTACGGTCAGCGCAGGTTTTTCGCAGACCAATAACTGCGGCTCGACCGTGACGGCTGGAAGTTCTTGCACGATCAACGTAAGTTTCGCACCCACCATGACAGGGAGTGCGAGCGGTACCGTTTCTCTTACCGACAACGCCAGCGGGAGCCCGCAAACTGTTTCGTTGAGCGGCACGGGGACGTCGGCCGCGGTTACGTTCTCGCCCAACAGCTTGAGCTTTGGAAATCAAGCGGTCGGTACGACCAGCGCGTCGCAGCCGGTGACGCTTACGAACAGCGGCACAGCGGCGTTATCTATTTCAGAGATCGGCGCGAGCGCTGGGTTTTCCCAGACCAATAACTGCGGCGCAAGCGTGGGTGCTGGAGGTTCCTGCACGATCAATGTGAGTTTCACGCCCACCGCGATTGGAAGCACCAGCGGTACCGTATCCGTTACGGACAATGCCAGCGGAAGTCCACAAACTGTTTCGCTGACTGGTACGGGAACGGCTCCCGTGGTCAGTCTTACTCCGGATAGCTTGAGTTTCGGGAACCAGTTGGTGGGCACTACCAGCCAATCTCAGCCGATCACTCTTACCAACAATGGCACGGCGTCTCTCGCGATTTCGGCGATTGCCGCCAGTGCAGGTTTTTCGCAAACGAACAATTGCGGATCAAACCTGGCTGCTGGAGGTTCCTGCACGGTCAACGTGAGCTTTACTCCGACCGAGGCGGGAGGTGCGACGGGTACGGTTTCGGTTACCGACGATGCGACCGGAAGCCCGCAAACCGCCTCTCTGACTGGCACCGGCACGACGCAAACATCGCAGATCAACGTGACCACCTACCACAACGACAACGGCCGTACGGGGCAGAATCTTCAGGAGACGATTCTTACAACGGCGAACGTCAATTCGACGAATTTTGGCAAGCTCTTTTCGCAGCCACTCGATGGTTACTCGTACGGGCAGCCGTTGTACGTAGCGAACGTCGCGATCCCCAATCAAGGCGTGCACAACGTGGTGTACGTCGCAACCATGAACGACAGCGTTTATGCCTTCGATGCCGACAACAACGGCGGAAGCAACTCACAGCCTTTGTGGCAAGTGAATTTCACGAATCCCGCGCTTGGCATTACCACGGTTCCCACGAGTGACCTCAACTGCACCGATCCGATTACAACGCAAGTTGGAATCATGTCCACGCCAGTCATCGATCCCACCAGCAACACGATTTACGTGGTGGCGCGCACGCTGGAGAATGGCGCATATTATTTCCGCCTGCATGCTCTCGATATTACAACCGGAGCGGAAAAGTTTGGCGGGCCCGTGGCCATCCAAGCTTCAGAACCTGGAACCGGTGCGGGATCGAGTGGAGGAATGATCAACTTTAATCCTCAGCTGGAAAACCAAAGGGCCGCTTTGTTGTTGCAGAATGGGCTCGTGTACATCTCCTGGGGTTCCTTGTGCGATTATGGCAAGTATCACGGGTGGATGATTGCGTACGACGCGTCTACACTTGGGCAAACCGCGGTTTGGCTGACGACTCCCAACGGCAAAGAGGGTGCAATTTGGCAAGCGGGCAACGGTCCGGCCGGAGACTCCAGTTACAACACATTCATTGCGGTCGCGAATGGAGACTTCGATGCGGATGTTGATGGCGGGGATTACGGCCAAAGCATCGTCAAAGTGGGGCCTCCCGACGACACATCCTTCCCTATCCTCGATTACTTTACGACCTACAATGCTCTCACTTACGACCTCACCGACCTGGATATCGGCTCATCCGGACTGACCCTGTTGCCGGACCAAAGCGGCCCTTACCCTCACCTGCTGGTTCAAGGCGACAAGGCTGGAGATTTGTTTCTGGTCAACCGTGACGATATGGGATCGTATAACTCGACCAACGACAGCCAGATTGTCCAGTACCTGCCGGGAGCCGATGCCGGAATGTGGAGTTCGCCCGCCTGGTGGAACGGTTATGTTTACGTCGGCGGAAGCGGTGACTATTTAAAGGCTTTCACGTTCTATCCAACAAACGGCCTTCTGTCGACAACTCCTACTTCACAAACGAGCGCGAAATTTGGCTATCCCGGAACTACCGTATCGATTTCTTCTAACGGGACGAGTAACGGGATTGTTTGGGCATTAAACAACGGACAGTATGCGACGACAACCGGGACGGCATCGCTTAATGCCTACAACGCTACGAATCTCGGGCAGCGCCTCTACAGCTCTTCCACGAATAGCACACGAGACAATCCAGGTGCGCCAATCAAAATGACCGTGCCCACGATTGTCAACGGCAAGGTCTACATCACGACGCAGGGCAATCTGGTGGCGTACGGACTGTTGAACTGAAGGGCAGAAAGACCGCAGATGTTTTCGGCGTGGACATCACGCGCAGGAAGACTACGAACCGGAACTGTTCCGTGACTTACCGGGTTCGGTTTTTATGCCACGTGACCGGGTTTCTGCTAGTCTCTCTCTAGCCTGTTGTTTTGTTAAATCGTCGGAAGCATCGAACGGATCTTGAGCCGCCTCGCGCCATGTCGAACGTCTCCAATCAGCGGGAAATCGCGATATTGTCGAATTCCAAGCTTGGGTTGATCTATCTCACTGCGAATGATTGGGCGCTGATTGCCGACAAGGCAGTCCGCCGAAAATTCAAGCCCGGGGAAAAGATCGTCGAGCAAGGCAAGCGGACGCGGGGCATCTTCCTATTGCTTTCCGGGACGGCATCGGTACAGATTCCTCCTCCGCGAGAGATTAACGCGGGCGAGGCGTGCGGAGAAATCTCGTTTGTCGACGAACTGCCAGCCACGGCTGACGTTGTCGCCAAGGAAGCGCTCGATGCCTACTTTGTGGATAATTCCACACTGCAGTCGATGTTCGAGCTTTTTCCGCATCTGGGATCGCGTTTTTACCATTCGCTGGCAGCGATCCTTTCACGGCGATTGCGGGCGGTGATCACCGCGTCTGACCCTGCGATAGCCAAGCCTTCCGCCAGTCAGTCCTGAGTCAGATTCTGCGATCACACTCGAAGGGGAAAGCCGACTCATCTTGAGAAGGTGGGGAAGTGCTTGCGCGCGATGCGCAACGGATCACTGACTCTTCTGTGTTCTTCATCAGCGATGCCGTTTCAAACTTTGGTCTCAATACGCCTCGCCTCCGGTATCTTCTCAAAATCGAGCGGCGCGGCATGGAACGGCCGCGCCGTGATCCCGATCGATAGCACTTCTATGTCCCGGTTTTCAGGGCCGGAGCCGAGACGCCACCGAAAGCTGATGCGACATCAGCCCCGATTGGCGATCCGAGTCCAGTACACGCATCCCATCCTGGACCTGCCGAATAAGCGCCATTGTTACCCGAGGAGACATCATTAAAGTCGGAGGCAGTTTTAGCACTTTGATAAAGCAAGGGATTTGCAAAGCCCACGGGCTTTCCCAGACTCTGATTGACGAGCGCCAGCAGTGCGGCCCAGAGCGGCGCGACAGCGCTCGTTCCCCCGATCACGCCCGATTGCCCATCCACCAGAGTCACGTAGCCGGTGTTCGGATCGGCGTCTCCTGCAACGTCGGGAACGCCCCGACCGACTCTGCCTCCCGGATTCGCTGAAGGTGGTACGCCGGCTCCATTTTGATAGCTCGGAAGCGGGAAAACATCGCTGACGCCGCCTCCGGTGGCTCCGTCATTTGGAAGCTCATTCCACACGGTTTCTCTTGTGATGACGGTTCCCGAGGAAATAAGCTGTGTCCCGCCGCACGCCAAAACGTTGGGGCTCGAGGCCGGAAAATCCACGTGGTTCAACCCATCGTTCACGCCGTCGGTTGAGCCATCGTCGCCGGCGGCTACGCAGACGGTTACACCCATTGCAGAAGCAGCCTGAAACGCTTCATCCATGGAAGTGATTGCCTGCTGCGTCCACGAAGATTCCGGTCCGCCCCAGCTGATCGAGACAATCGAGGGATTGTTGGTACTGTCATGAACGGCCGTGGTGATGGCGTTCAAGAAACCGGCATCGGTGTTATCTGCGAAATACGCGACGATCTTCGCTCCGGGAGCAATCGCGCCCGAGACTTCGATGTCGAGCATCACTTCGCCGTCGGGGCCGTTCGGGTCTCCCGTCGGACTATTGCTTCCGTTCCCAACAGGCACTGCTGACACGGCCGGGGTCTTGGTCAGCTTGAGCTGAGTCCAGTAGTTGCTGAGATCGGTTGGATTGAATCCGCCACCTAGCTCGATCAAAGCGATGCATTCTCCGGATCCATCGACGCCGGTCGGAAAGTCGTACAGTTTGGCAACCTGCAATGGAGTGTAGGACTGGCCTTGAGCGTCGGCGCGGGCGCCAGTTTGCTCCCGCCGCCTACGAAAATGTGGCTTGGCTTGCGGTCGATTGTCGAGCCCGAATACTCCTTCCACGATGTCGTGAAGCTCAGCGGGAAGTTGAATGGCTCCGGTGCGCCCTCGATATTGGCCCATGGGATGCTCATATTGCTTAAGCTCAACCCCAAAGGCTTCGTTCACCGCGGCCACTGTTCCCGAAAGAATGACGGTTCGGCGTGCTGCGCTCTCTTCCTTTACGTTGAGGTTGTGTTCGCGAGCAAATGCCTCGATAGCGGCCATACTCGCGGGATCGGCTCCATGGCGTTGCTCGAATTCTTTGCGGCTCAGAATCCCCGCGTCCGCATTCGGCTTTTGGATGGAGCGCGATCGCAAGCGGATTGTGACATCGACAGTTTCATTCGGATTCGCCGGACCGATTTCGCGCGCTCCCTCAAGCGGGGCTCGTTCGCTGCCGGCCAGTGGAAGTCGTTTCGAATTGAACATACATTCTCCTTTTTTAAGGGGCGCACTGCGTGAGAGGAAAAGCAGAACACTACCTTGGTAGGACCCGTTGAACCGGGGAACGAGCTCAGCCCTCTGCCATCCTGGGACTCAGTCGCGGCCCACTCGTGTTGCTGACGTTAGCAACTGTGAACCAAAGAAGCAACTGTTTCTGAGACTTGTTACGAAAACCGGAATCGGCTTTCCCAGTCGGGAGGGAACATTTCGTAAATTCTCGTCTGTCCGACCTACTGCGCAATCTAGAATCACAAGCTCTTTCACGGCCGATTTTCCCCAATCATCGGATGGTGTTGTTCGTTTGCGGAGGGGACGAGTTTTAGAAAGGCTCCGTTCGGCAAGTGAGTCTGCCAGTGATCGCTAAGCTTCGCGTATCCCACCAATCCAAAGAAAACCACGGCGATGCCAGCCGCCACTTGCCAGGCGGGCACAACCCTTCGCAACTTTGGGGTCGCAGCAAATTGCAGCAAAAGAGCATCTTTGGCTGGACACACCGCGACGCACTCCAGGCAGCTCATGCATTCGGCGGAGACGGACCTGGATAAGCTTGTCAACCGGGGGTCCCTGAATCGTGTTGTAAGCACGCCAGACTGCATTACTCTGTTGCGTCGTTATACCAACGAAGCACGCGGAGTGCACGCAACGTATTCCAGAGGCTTGCGCGACCGACAGCGATTTCCATCCCTATTGGAATGCGCTCCTTGTATAGGTGGTTAAGGGGCCAGCGTCCATTCTGGTGACGGCGTTCGATAACGATTTCGATGGCCTCTTTGACGCGACTGTCAGGCTTTACTCTTGCATTGCGGAGGTAGTCGAGTCCGCGCAGGACGTCGTAGTGCCAGAACGTCGGGAACGAAAAGCGGAGCCAGCGCTGGTCGATAATCTCACCCGTTCGAAGCGAACGGAACATCTGACGATCGAGGAGATAGTTTTCTGCGCGCTTTCGGGCCTTTCTAACGGCGGCCGACTTGCGTCCGGCTCGCTCGTAGGCGAGCAGCCCTTCGAGCACGCAAATCGTTGTATGGAACGATGATCTCCGGCTAAGTGGATGTTTCGCCGAAGGCTCGACCGCTTCGCAGTTCCATCCGCCGTCTTCGAGCTGCTCGCGGAGAAGTCGATTCGCGAGCGTGCGGTTCGGCTTTCCAAAATAGGCGCCGAGGGCGAGAATGCGACCGTTGATGCAGGGTTCTGTTTCGCCGCGCAGGAACGGCCGGTTTTTGAGTTGCTTGAAAACAAGCCGCTTTTCGACCCGGTCGATCATTCTGCGAGCTTGCTTGCTCGCAGGGTCGAGACCAAGATCCATTAATACGACGAGACTGTAGAGGGTAACGAGCCAACCGCGATCATCAGGGCCATTCCAGTAACCTGCGCGAGACTGGAGAGCGAGCAGCCTCGCTCCCCAACCTTCGGTCGCGATGCGGGAACGCTCGGCCGCGACGTCGTCGGGGCCTGCGTCGGTGAGGTCGCGCATGACCTGCCAGCGAATCGCAGGATCAGAGTCGAGAAGCCACTTCAGGTGCGCGGGCCGAGGCGCATAATCACGCAGATACATTTCCTTTCTTATAGCAAACCTGGCGCGATTTTACGCAGCATAGATGCCCAGCAAGGATGTTTGACGCCTCTCCCTCGAGTGTTTAGTATCGGCCCAATCCCGAGAATCGGTTATTCCAAACGTACGACCAATTGTTTGATTCGAGGTGAGTTGGTATGCCGAAGAATGTGGCAATCGTTGGTGCAGCATTCCTTGTGTTTGTGATGGGCGCAGCCCACCCCGCGCGAGCACAGAACATTCCTTACACAGCCATGGCTGCTATCGATCAGTACTTAATGCCAGACGAAAATTCTGAGGTTGCATTGGCGCGGAGCGCCGCTCCCAGCTCAGTTTCCGGAGACGCCGAAGTAATGGTACTCGGGCGGAACGGATATACGACCGCAGCGAAGGGCAAGAATGGGTTTCTCTGCATCGTAGAACGATCCTGGGGCGCGGCAACGGATGAACCGGAATTCTGGAATTCCAAGGTGCGCGCTCCCATTTGCTTTAATTCGACAGCCGCAAGGAGCTTTGTACCGATTTACCTAATGAAGACGAAGCTCGCTCTGTCAGGGAAGTCGAAAAGCGAGATCGTCGAGGCGACAACCTCGGCCCTCGACAAAAAGGAATTGCCGGCGCTGGAAGCCGGAGCGATGAGCTACATGCTCTCGAAGCAACAATATCTGAACGACCGGGGCAAGGCTTGGCATCCACATCTGATGTTCTTCGTTTCCGGGGCTGTGGCCGAGAGCTGGGGCGCCAACCTGCCCGACTCGCCGATCATCGCGGCGAATGATCCCGAGGAGCGAGTGACGATCTTTATGGTCTGGGTGGGAAAGTGGTCCGATGGGACGCCGGATTTGAAGTAATTCAGTCCGCGTTGATTTCCAATTGCAGGGGGGGCAACGCAGGCACAGTTGGATGGACCTTGTCTCTCCAAAAAGACTGAAAACATTCGCCTTCGCCCTTCGGACTCCACGTGCTGCCATCGGCGTATCGAATCGACGACGGAAAGAAGACCCAGCCCAGTACTTTTTGTGCGCTACTCGCGGAAGTGCCCGCCTTCTCAAGCGTTTGTCCCTGCCCTGGAAGCAGTTTACCTTTGAAAGACCACTCGTGGTCGGACGGCCTTCTCAGATCCTGAGGGGCGAGAAACATCTCGCGTGTCAGGATTAGCTGGGAAATAGTCTTGTCACTTGTGTTCTTCACGACCAGGGAAAATGGAGATGAGGAATTCCAGAACTCGCCCCGCTCCATGCTGATCGGACAACTGCGCATCGGGGGTGGATAGATGGTGTAAATGGCCATCATGCCGGCTTCCATGTGGTCTTCCACATGACAATGAAACATCCAGGAGCCGGGATTATCGGCTGTCATATCGACAGTCTTCATGCTGCCGGGAAGGAGCTCAACTACATCCGTATGTCTGCCCTGATAAGTAACTGTTTCGCCATGCCAATGCGGCGTGTGCAGGTCAATCTCGTTGCCCATGCCGAGCAAATACCAACGCACCTTCTGTCCCTCTTCCATATACAAGCCAGGAAGATTCCCGAAAATGAATCCGTTGATGGAGTAAAACAGTCCGGCAGGCTTGCCTGCCATTTCATCGAAAATCATGAAAGATGCGACGAATTCTCTGTCGACGTCTTTTGGCGATCCGTCGCGCTTCGCCTGACCCTTTCGTGTCACGATGATTGGACCCAGCAGGCCCGAATTGATCTCGATGGCGGGATCGACATGGGAGTGGTACCACCACACGATCGAAGTTGGATCTGACGGTCCCGGACCGCTTCCCGCGTCCGCAAACCAGTGGTAGGTGTACCGATGCCCCGGAGCAACGCGGTCGCCCTTGCCGGCGGGAATATAAAATGCACCCTCATTATTCTTGTCATAGCGCAATCCGTGCGGATGCATATCATGGGCGTTATGTGCGCGATTCAGAAAGTCGACCACAACCTCATCGCCGACTTCGGCGCGGACGATTGGCCCCAGGATTCCTAACCAGTCCGGTTGCGGCTTTCGCACAGTAAATGTGTCGTCTGTATATTCGATAAATCGAGTCTTTGGCCAGGATAGTTTCAACGACCATGGCTGCCGGATAGGAGTGGCTGTGAGCAGATCGATGCCGCTCGGAGCATACTTCCACGTAACGTCCTCGGCCGCGATGTAGTAGTGGCGCGTTATTGCCATCGACGAGGATGCCGTGAGCAGTATCGCCCAGCATACGGCCAGTATCCTGGGGGCTGTCACGAGGCCTCACTCGTGGCGATTGCTGCAACGCGGCCTGCCATGAAATGGAAAAAGCTCACTTGAGTCGAGTCGGAGGATTTCGATTATCGCATAGCACTGGGGGTTGGCGCGGCCGTCGAGCACGTTCCATTCGTGTTTTGAGCAGGCGGTGTAGGCGGCGTGGCCCAGGGCTTGTTCGTAAAATCGAAGAAATCGGCGCTCATGTCCGCCTGAGCTGCATCGCGATTCGTCAAAGCTTTCAGCCCAAAGCGCTTCTCAATCAGCGTCAGCATCGCCGTGTAATCGTACACCGTATGAGAAACGTAGTTCTTCTTGGAAAACGGTGAAATGACGATAAGCGGCACACGGTAGCCAGTCATACCAAAACTGCAGACCCCCGAGGTTGCGTTTGCCCCGTCACATTTGTCCGTTGGCTCGAGGTCGATCGGATAAGAATACTGGTCGGGAACGACCGCAGTTTGCGGGGGGACGTGATCGTATAAGCCGCCGCCTTCATCATAGGTGAAGATTAAGGCGGAATCCTGCCAACTTGGACTGCCCATTAGAGTATTGATGAGTCCAGCCGCATATGCCGCGCCGGCTTGAATGTTTTCGGGATAGGCATCGGAATCCGAGGGATGCTCGTCCAATCCTTGTTCCGATGCAGGTTCGATCAAAGCGACCTGAGGCAACGTGCCGTTCTGTGCGTCGGTCGTGAACTGAGTCACAGGGACGATATTCTGCAACAGATCGGGCGATTGTCCCGCGCTATTAAGAATCACGCCTTCATAGGTGAACTGGTTCAGATAGGAATATCCCTCAAGCAGGCACTGGGATTGCGCATCGCCAGTCATGTTCTGGCAAGGTGTATTCGCCGCGTTGACGTAAATCTTCCAGGAGATGCCAGCATTCTGCAGTTCTTCGAAAATTGGGGTAGCTGTGAGCTGCGATTGATCATTGGAATTGCTTCCGATTGGATAGGCATAGCCCTGGGATGTAGCCGCGATCATATACATTCGATTCAACTGCGTGCGGCTCATCACAGGTGAAAACCAGCGGTCCGACGTGGCGAAATTGCTAGCCATGAAGTAGTAATAATTCAGATCGCTGTCCTGGAAATAGCCCATAGCCCGCAGGCCGTCGGTATCATTCACGGTGCCCAAGGTGTACTGTCGAGCATCATTCCCTGCCGACTCCACAAATCCGTTGAGAAGAGGAGAAATGGTGCTGGGATAAGAGAACGCATCATTCCAGTCGACGTGACCTTCATTCCAGAACGGACTCATCTCTTCCGTACATACTGATCCGATATGAAACGATGTCACTGGAACATTGGGATCCGGTGCGCAAACATCCGGTCCATCCGGATTCGTCGGATCGCATCCTGGGTTCGTGGGGGCGGGTCCTTGCAGCGGCGCTGCGCCTGCCGCGGGATTGAACTGCGGCAGACCATCGAATGATTGGTCCGGAATCCCATTCGCCGCCCAGTAGGCCCGCATGTATCCGAAGTAGTGATCAAACGATCGGTTCTCCTGGGCGAAGATGATGATGTGATTCAGGCTCTGAAGGCTGCCGTTTGCAATGAAAGTGGCCGTCACTGTGTTGGCGGCCGTCAAAGTAATGCTGCACGTGGAGGATCCGGAGCAGGCGCCGGACCATCCTGAAAACGAGTTGTTTTGCGCCGGCGTCCCAGTCAGGACAACGTCGGTATTCTGGGAAAAACTTGCAGAACAGGTTGCTGTCGAACCAGAAGTGCAGTTGATACCGGCCGGACTGCTCGTGACGGTGCCCATGCCGGCACCCTGTAGTGTGACTGTGATGGAAAATTCGGTCGGCGGTGGCGGCGATACAGGCGTTGTCGGGACTCCAGCACATCCCAACATGAAGATCGCGGGCAGCGCCCATAGCCAGCGCCACTCGTGGTTTCGCAGACAAATCATGAGAAATGTTCTGACCGCAAGCCAAAATTTGATGAGGCTTGATCAGTTTCGGTTGTTGCCTATTTCTCGGCCTGTTTGGGAGGCTCTTGGAAAACTTCGAATGATACTTCGGGCAGCGGCCCCGCGGGTTGCGGGCATGAGAAGGCTTTCGATGGGCAAGGGGGGCCCTACTCAAGTTCGCTTGACGATGAAGGCAGTCTTGTCGTCAATCAAAGATTCGTTGCCTTCCTGCCGGAGGCGTTCGTCTTGCTTCACGGCATAATCCAGCAGGGCGTTACAGATCTCTCTCGCAGAGTCCCGATAATGTTCGCGCAAAATTATCTCGAGATGGCGGCGCTCTTGCTCGTCACTGCCGTCGTACACTCCATCGGTATAAAGAACTAAAATATCTCCTGGGCTCATGAGCGTGATCTGCGCTATGTCGGAAGAACCGAACTCTCGAGTTCCCAGATCCAGGGAATAGTACTTCTTGCGATCCGGATGATCTGCGGGAATCTGAAGGCCGAGCGCAGGAAACTGCACCATCCTGTGCTCGTCTATCTTCACGAACTCACCATATTCCGCCGAGAACACCAGCGGTGGAGGATGTCCGAAATTAACAAAGCGGAAATGGCCGCCCGGGCGCACTTCCCCATAGATCATCGTTGCGATTTCTCGCGCGTCTTCTTTTTCGCTCATCCCCAGCGCGTTGCGAGCCGTGACCGATAGCGCCAGCCGGAGATTGATGTTCTCGAACAATTCGGGAGTCGTTTTTCCATAGCGATCGAGTTCGGTGAGTATCAATGCATGAAATGTGTCATGAACTGTGGACGCAATCTTTGCCGAGATGATTCCGTGCCCCTGCGCGTCGACTAGTAGAACACCAGCAGTCGAATAAAGTTCGCGCAAGTCTTCCGCAACCCGTACTTCCTCCGAACTCCTCGCAAAGCGATATTCCGCTTCCATTTCGGGTCTGTAGCCAAGCGTTCCTTTCAACCATTGGACGTGATCGTCGACCGAGTTCCGTACCGGAGCGCCCGGCGGAAGAGGCTCGAGAAACTCCCCGGAAAGCCTCCGAGCGCGTTGGATGCGCGCATCAATGTCATAACGCTGCTGGAAATTTATGTATTCAAAAAGGTCGCCGCCGACGGTTCCCGCTGGAATCGAATTTCCAAACATCTCAATGCCTGGGATGCGCGGGATCGCGCCCTCCACGGGCATCAACCGCTCGCGCAGGTACTCGTCGATGCTCGGAACTGTGTACGCTCTTGTCATAAAGAATTCAGGGTAAAGAATATTCTAGATCGTGCGAGCGCTCACACGAACCACAAGCACTCTAAGAAAACTTTAGGCTGCGGTCACAGCTTGTGCAGTGAGCGATCTCAAGCCACCTCGCCAACCCGTTCTCTCATATCAGAGTTGAACACACTTCACACTCTGAATCATCCTGACTTAGTTCGGTCCTGACGTAACTTTGCTGTTCTGTTGGGGTTAGCTTAACGGGCGACCGTGTTGGGCGGCAACTGACACGACAGGTAAAGCACCTAACACCTGTTGATCTTCAGCCCGGCGGGTTTCCCCAGAGGCTGGACAGCACTCAAGTTCAAGCGCGTCACGGAGGGCCGCATGAAATCTCACAGAGTCCGGTCTGCTCATCCAACAATCATTGTTATTTTCTCAGCCATCTTCCTGGTGACGTGCTTTTCCCTGAGAAGCGCCCGAGCCGATGAAGGTATGTGGACCTTTAATAACTTTCCCTCGAAAAAGGTGCAAGAAAAGTACGGCTTCGCTCCCTCACAGTCGTGGCTGGATCACGTTCGGGATTCTTCACTTCGAATCGCGCAAGGATGTTCGGCATCGTTTATCTCGCCTAACGGCCTGGTCATGACAAATCATCACTGCGTTGTGGAGTGTGAGGAGCAACTTTCAACCGCTCAGGAGAACTTTGTTGAAACAGGTTTTTCCGCTAAGACTGCTGCCGAGGAACGCAAGTGCCCAGTTCTGGAACTCGATCAGTTGAACCAGATTGGCGATGTGACGGCACGGGTGAAAGCTGCGTTAGCCGGCAAGACCGGTGCTGACGCGAACCGAGCGCTGCGCGCAGAAGAAGCGGAACTTCAGCAAAGTTGCGGAACCGATCCGAGCGTCCGCTGCGATGTTGTCTCCCTTTACCACGGAGGAATTTACAACCTCTACCATTACAAGCGCTACACCGACGTGCGACTGGTGTTTGCCCCGGAGTTCGCTGTGGCACAATTCGGCGGCGATCCCGACAACTTCAATTTTCCGCGTTTCGATTTCGATATTGGCCTGCTGCGGGCGTACGAGAACGGCAAGCCGGTCGCCAGCCACGAATACCTACACTGGAGCCCAAACGGCTCGAAAGCGGGGGAATTGGTGTTTGTCTCCGGCAACCCCGGCGGGACTAGCCGGGAACTTACCACTTCGCAACTCGAGTTTCTGCGGGACAAATCTTTTCCCTACCTTATGCCTTTCCTGGCCGAATATCGCGGCCAATTGGAAGAATTCATGAAGCAAGGTCCCGAGCAGGAGCGCGCGGCACACGAAGATGAATTCTTCGTGGCGAATGCCTTCAAAGCGTATGACGGAAGGCAAGCAGCTCTGCTCGACCCGGCATTCTTCGCTACGAAGGTGGAAGAGCAGCAGAAGTTGCGTGCGGCCGTGACCGATAATCCGAAACTGGCGGACGATGCTACTGCGTGGAACAACATTGCCGAGATCCAACATGTCCGGGCCAAGCTCTACACACGCTACGAGGATCTTGATGGTTATCTGTTCCGTGGCGGGTTGATCGGAGATGCTATCGACCTTGTGCGCGCGGCGGAGCAGCGAACAAA
>DATJOA010000127.1:0-4948 GCA_035507635.1 Candidatus Acidiferrales bacterium | reverse complement strand
TTGAACATGGCAATGCGCTTGCTCATGGCCGCTCCTACTTGAATCTGGTATTGCTACTTAGGCTAAACCCCGAGGCTGCCACTGTCCATTGACAGCAGATTGACATCGTCCACGCTTGTTGCCAATAGCCTAAGCGCTCATTGACCCGTTTCGGTAAGATTCTCCTCCTCTTCTCCTTATCCTTCTCCAAACATCAGGATCGACGGGAAGGGCGCTCATCTGTCCGGTTCCGGCGTTAAAGAATCCGCCATGATGGATGAGCCTACCGTACCGGAAGAGTCGCGCCAGCATGGCCAGGGCGCTCGCCGCGAGCGTCTGATTGATGAACGGCTCCTGCCGTTCGAGTGCTTCGACCGCGGAACAACTCGGCAGTGGGTCTTCGCCGGCTGCGGCATCGGCAATCTCCGGATAGAGTTCGCTGACCGTCCGCAGCCGCTCCGCTTTCCGTCGGTTCCTGCCGTTCAGCGGCTGCCCAAGGACAAATTGCCCACTCGACGCATTGTTTCCGAGATCCAGCCAGTATGTGACGTAGCTCGACTTCTTGCACACGCTTCGCTCAATCACACCGCGCGCCGCCCGCGTATCCACACAGCCGATTAGGAGATCCGGATTCCGATCATGATTCGACCGAAGCGTTGTCTCATCGAAGCACGCCGGCTCCGCATTCCACTTCGTCCCCCAGAACAGGTTGATGCGATTGATGAGAACCATTGCTTTGTTCTGGCCTACATCAGACCACGAGAACGGCTGGCGAACGCAGTTCGTCTCCGAAACCGCGTCGCCATCCATGAGGGTGACTTCGAGGCCATGCGAATGTCCCCAAGCACGCATGGCCTGGTGCAGATAGGGCAGGCCCATTACAATCGCGCTCCCCGTGCCGCCGGCGCCGACCACGAGGATCCGTAAGGCCCGATGACCGAGAAGACCAGATGGGAGAAGGTGCTCGATGCGCATCGGCCGCTACCTCCCCTGAATGAATTGCACGAGCGTCTGCTGCAAACGAATCAGCGTGTCGGTCGGAAACGCTCTCCGCTTGCCTTCCAGTTTGGCCCAAAGAGCATCATGGCCGCCTTCGTGGCGCGTCAGTCGGCCGACGTTGGCGTGTGTAAATGCACTCTCGTAAAACCCGCGTTCCCAGGCCTCGATCGATCCAGCTGAAGCACTCTCCGGACAGCGCATCGACCCCAGGCACACACTGCCATCATCCGAAAGGTTCCAGAATGGAGCTACAGCAAGAGTGGTTTTGTCGTTTGGCCGTTTATTCTCGCAGAGCGCTCGAATCTGTAGCTCTCCATGGGCAACTTTCCACACCAGCGGTGGCTGAGGAAACAGCTTTCCATTGAGTTGCTGAGCCTTGCCTTCTGAGTTTTCGAAAAACATCCTGCGCACACGTCGCGGCGTCCACCAGGCGATCATTCGGTCCGTCTTGGCAAGAACATTTTTTGGAAGCACCTCGGCTCTCGCTCCCCCTGAAAGCGACACAGCCAGGTCTTCGACAAACTCAGTCGTTAATGGTTGTGCTGGCCCCAGCAGCGGCGGACCTTGCTTCTGAGGCGTCACCGTATGCCAGGTGATAAAGCTTCGGCGATTCTCGCGGTAAATGAGCAGCGCGTCACTTAATTCGAAGCGATGCATCTCGCCGATCGCAATTTCGACCTTCATCACCGCTCTCCCCATGAATCGCTTCGATCAATTCGCACAGCTCCCGATTGACACGGATGAACCTTTCGACCGCGCGAATTGCCCGAGAGCACTCTTCTGCATCGTTCGGCGCGAAGACCACTAGGAATGTTGGTTCGGACGAGCCTTCAAGCATGTGCTGGCTTTCTTCGTCGAAGCACGCTGCAACCGCATCGTGCTCCTCGAAAACAATCAACAACGCTGGCACGGGAGGCCCATCATAACAACCGTCGAGTTCATCCGCACGCAGAGACCGCGCATTCACGCGTGCGAGCTTCGCAATCATCTCGACGCGCCGAATCCAGCTCCGATATCGGCCTCTGCTGTGGGCGGAGAGCATGCGCCGGTAGCTAAGAGAACTGCGTCGTGACTCGGGTTTGAGGCTCTCACGAATGCACTCGGGCAGAGCCTTCTCCACTTCCGGGAATTCATACTGGTCGCGGTTGGCCGGATCGTCCTCCTGCGCGTACTCGATCAGATTCTCCTCGTAGGCTTCGGCATCGCTGTGGTCGTAGATGCGCATCACGCGATATAGCGAACGAATGAGGGTCCAGTAAAGAGCTGCACCGAGCCCTTCTTCCTCGGATTCGAGAGCGCGCAAGGATGGCCCGATCTTCAGGTAGCCACATCCACTACAGTGGATCGTGATCGTCAACTGTCCTGAGCTAAGACCGGCGCTGTCCTCGCCCACAACGTCCGACACTTCCAGGTGATATTCGATATTGCGTTCGAGCAGACCGATTGTTTCCGCACCGATCCGGTTCACGATCGATCGTTGTGCAAAGAGCAGCGGATCTTCGCCACAGCCGGCCCAGAGCTCTGGAGTGCCCACATTCATGCGCACGAGGGCGGCGCACAACTCATAGAGCATCTCCCCGTTGACTTCATGGTTGTAGGTGTGAGGCTGCCCCTCGAGCGATGGCAGCGCCTGGGCAAAGGCCGGAGCCAATGTTTCTACTGGAGCGGTGGCAGAACTTCTGTCGGTGCCGACAGCACGTGTGCGTCGTGCGCGTGATAGCGGGTAAGGGCTCCGGTCAGCGCGTCGGCGAGCGAGAGGGATTCTTTGCATCGGAGGTGCCTCACCAGAAGTTGATTCCGCCGATCCGGAGGAGCCTGCGACTTGGCCTTGAGGGCAGCGACCAGTTGCTCCGGGTTGGTTTGTTCGCAGGGCATGGCTATCCCTTCGATCCGATCGCCCGATTGAAGGTGTAGCGGAGAGCGCTGCCGGTGTCTTCTGGCCCTTCGAGTGTCGCCGTGGCAATTTCCGGCCATGTGGGCGTGAGCAGCTCGCGCACCTGTTCGACGGAAAGATTGGGCGCTGGGTCTGGAATCCGGGCTCCGTTATAGAAAAACTCGCGCTGCAGGGTTTCAACTTTGAGACCACTCATGAATAGCTTCTCCTTGTTTGTCGAAAATGGGCGACGTGGGATTTGGGCGAGAAATCTGATTCAATGGACAGGAACGACTGAATCCGAAAGGACCGAGATGGGACTGAACGAAATTGTTGCTGCTCTCGACGCCGAGATCAGCCGGCTGCAGCAAGTGCGCAGTCTTCTGGTAGCCACCAAAGGTAGTGTCACGAACGCGGCGACTTCATTCGCATTTGGTGCGAATCAGGCGAAGCCACGCAAACGCCGTCACCTTAGCGCCGAGGCCAGGGAGAGAATCGCTGCTGCGCAGAGGAAACGTTGGGCGGCTCAAAAGAAGGCGGCCAAGAAATAGGATTGCTGAGACACGGCCGTTCTATTCTTGGCTGGACCAGAGGGAACAGGGTTGGAAGCGGGAACAAAGCTGTGACGAAACTCGGCAATAGCTATTCTGGTTCGCCCCGGGTTACTGACGAGAATACTTCCCATTACAAACTGGCGGTCAGTGAGTGCGTTGGCGATTTGGCATCATCGATAGATAAGTTGCTCCTGCGGTTGCCCATCGAAAAAGCTCATTCCTGCGATACAGAACGCAAATCGACCGTTGTGCCGAGGCCAGCGTACAAGTAGTGATCCCCGAATGCCTTGCGGAAAGCGGCAAATGCCGGCTCGCCTGTGCAGTGACCCGGTGCGACGTATTCAACTTTATAAGTGTCATGGATGGCGGACACGACTTTCTCGATCTCCGTGTCACTTGTCGTCACAAGGTGAAACCCGCCAGCAACCAGGTGTATGTGCGGGTTGATGGTTGCCGCTACACTAACAATCCGGTCAAGACCAGGGTGCGAACAACCCACAATGATCACCATGCCCTCTGGAGTGTCGATTGCCAGCGATAGCTCGCGCAATTCCAGTGTGCCAGGCTTATCCGAAACCAGTGTAATGAGATGGATGCCGGGGGCGATCTCGGTGTTCTTGTCGATCAAGTCGAAGTTCGCACCCGGCCATGCCGAACCAAAGCGCATAATTTCTGGCGGTGCGCCACTATAGTAGCGCTGGTCCGGTGGCAGAGAGGGGTCCTTACGATAGAAAGTGCTCGGCAAGTCCGCGCCAAAGACGCCGAATCCCTCCTTGGGCGCATAGATCTTCACCTTGGGATTCACTCTCAACAAGTAGGACAATCCTCCCATATGATCGCCGTGCCGGTGGGAGATTACCACGAAGTCCAGCTTAGACAGATCGATGTGTTTCGCCTTTGCATTCTGTTCAAGAACATCCGGATTGTTGCCGGCATCGAACAGGATGCGCTTTCCGCCGTATTCAACCAATGCAGCATAGCCCCAGTCCTTCTGCATAGAAGGGTCTTTTCCAAACGCATCGTACAGTATGGTGATCTGCGCCTTGTCATGACCGGCCTCAGTTCCAAAGATTGGCGCCGTGCATCCCGCCAAGAGCGTGAGTGCCGTTGAACAGGAGATGATCGCGGACCCGACGGACATAGTTCCTCCTCAGTGCGGCTATTGTAACGATTTGCCCTCGATTCGCTCGTCCGTCGGTTGCTATACTGGGCTCCCCACTCCACGAGGTCCTTATATGGCACGGCGTTCATTTCTTCGACAGATGATGGCGTTGCCGCTCCTTGGCTTGACAGCCTGGGGTCAGGAATCAGCACGCAAGACGCTCAACGTGATGATGAAAAGCGCCTGGGGCTCGGATGATCCCACCAAGGCAGCGTTCCCGTTTCTCCACGGACTAGCGCTTTCCGAAGCCGGACACTCGGTCCAGATCTTCCTGCTGGGCGAAGCCGTCTCGCTGATGCGCAAGTCGGTTGCCGCTGCAGTGGTACCGGTGGGCTGGCCGCCGTTGGAAGAGACCATGACGAAAGTAGCGGCCCGACATGT
>DATJOA010000126.1:0-5178 GCA_035507635.1 Candidatus Acidiferrales bacterium | reverse complement strand
ACCATGCAGTTCGCGCACGCCGGATTGCCCGACTCCGTCCCGTAATTCGCCCAATCGGTCGTCGCAAGCAACTCGGCAAATGTCTCAGCGTACCCATCCTGCAACAGGTAGCAAGGCTTCTGCCAGCCAAAGACGTTATACGTCGGCATGCCCCAAGGCGTGCAAGGATACGTCCGCTTCCCCATCAGGAATTCAAGGAACAATGGAGAAAGATTGAACTGCCAGTTCTTCTTGCGGTTCGAGAGAATCGCGCGAAACATCCGGCGTGTCCGGGCTCGCCCTAGGAAATGCTTTTGATCCGGAGCTTTATCGTAAGAGTAACCGGGAGAGAGCATCATTCCCTCGACGCCAAGTTCCATCATCTCGTCGAAGAACGCACGGACAGATTTCGGACTCGCCCCATCAAAAAGCGTCGTATTCGTCGTGACGCGGAATCCGCGCCGCAGCGCCTCTTTCACGCCATCAACCGCAATGTCGTATCCGCCTTCGCGGCACACCGCCAGGTCATGCTCTTCCCGCTGCCCATCAAGGTGCACGCTGAATGTCAGGTACTTGCTGGGCTTGAAGAGATCGATCTTCTCCTTCAGCAGCAAGGCATTGGTGCAGAGATAGATGTATTTCTTGCGGGCGACCAGGCCCTCGATAATCTCGCCGATCTGTGGATGCATCAGCGGCTCGCCGCCGGGGATCGAAACCATCGGCGCGCCGCACTCGTCCACCGCCCGGAAGCACTCCTCGGGACTGAGTTCCTTCTTCAGAATGTGTGCCGGATACTGGATCTTGCCGCATCCCGCGCACGCCAGATTGCAGCGGAACAACGGCTCAAGCATGAGCACTAGCGGATATTGCTTGCGCCCCGCGAGCTTCTGCCGCAGAACGTAGCTGCTGACGGTCCACATCTGGGAAACGGGCACTGGCATGAAAGACGGGTAACCCCTTTGGTATCCATCTATTTTATCAAGAATTTGGCTTCAAACGGCCAGCCCGGCACCTGAATCGGCATGGGCACACCCTGTAGGGGGTCGCTGTCCCCCTAAATCTCTGCAACCTGGACTCTATCTCACCCGTCTAAAGGCCGTGCCCTTTCTTCTTGGGATAGGCCCGAAAGGACTCTTGTTCGTGCCCACGAAACCCGGTACCCTTATTGCCGGTCACCGAATGTTTAACCCTCACCCCAACCTGGCCGACGAAGTCAACCGCAGCATCGTCCGGTCAGAAATCGAAGGCGGCGTCTTCCTCGGCGATCTCCCGCCCTCGACTGTGCTCCAGATCCAGACGATGCATCATTGCTATACCGCCGTTCTGCTCGGCGGCAGCGAGGCTTTGCTCTCGGGGCATCCCGAGTTCTGCCCTGAGCCCGTGCAGGTCGCGATCTCGGGTTCCACATGGGGCGGTTCTATGCTGAAGCTTCAATATGTCGGGCGCGGAATGCACCTCGAGTTCCGCCATCCCCACTACCCGACGCCGATCATTACCTCGCCCATCCAGGAAATCCGCGACACCGTTCAGCTTGCGCCCCTGCAGCTTGACTCCCAACCGCACGGCGCGCACTCCTAGCCCGCTTTTCTTCCCGACCGGAACATGCGATTCCCGAAGGAAATGGCATGCTGAGTGGAGGGACTTTGTGTTTTCTCATAAAGGCCGCCCCTCAAGTCTTCCCCCGGACCCTTTCTGTCATTGACTTGCTCTCACTCTGGCAATACCATTCCCGCCATCGGGAGAAATCCCGCGGCCATGGCCCTGAACATCGAGACCCGCGAAGTCGCGCACGTTACCATCCTCGACGTGAAAGGCCGGATCGTCCTTGGAGATGAGATCGGCGATCTTCGGGACTCTGTCCGCAATCTCGTTGCGGACGGAAAAAAGAAGATCATTCTTAATCTCGCCGAGGTCGATTACATCGACAGCTCCGGGGTCGGAGAATTAGTCGGC
Source organism: Candidatus Acidiferrales bacterium (assembly GCA_035507635.1). Taxonomy (GTDB): domain Bacteria; phylum Acidobacteriota; class Terriglobia; order Terriglobales; family Acidobacteriaceae; genus Sulfotelmatobacter. Next base: position 3,246 of record DATJOA010000126.1, on the reverse strand, counting down.
TGCTTCACCACGGTTCGCAATGCCGGGGGCGAGTTGAAGCTGCTCAATCTTAGCCAGAAGGTTCACGACATCCTCAACGTGACGAAGCTTTATACCGTCTTCGACATTCGCGAGGATGAATTCAATGCCGTAAAGTCTTTCGACTATTTTTTCGCGAAATGAGTTCGACGCGGAGAGCCTGTTTCCCTCCATCCTCGCCGCCGGTCGGTGCTCCGAACCGATCTCGATATTTCAAAACCAGCCCGCCAGGAATACTATTCCTGACAGAAAATCCTGGGCCACACAGGTTTGGGTTGGTGCGGAGTGGCGTTGCACGTGGAACAACACAAGAACGATCGCAGTAACTTTGATACAAGGTCTGCCCGCGAATTGATTTGGACGTCCAACCGCAGCTTTCAGGGCTGGACGTGCTCGCAGTGCGAGTGGAACTACGCCCTTCCGACCCTGCTGAACGACCCTGAAGCGAAGACCGCCTACGACCGCCTTGCCGCCTCAAAGTTTCGCGAACACCATTGCAGCGATCACCTCATGCGGGCCGGAGCTCCTGATTCCACCAGCTACACCTCCCGCATCCGCAAACTGGTGACTCAAGGATTCAAGCCAAAGGATGCAGTCGAACTCATGCTGCAGGAAGTGGCGCTCGAATCCAGAAACGATCCCTCCACTCTCGCTCAAGCGAAAATAGAGGGCGAAGATTTTCTCCGCAGAGTCCGCGCCGGTCTTATCTAAACCATGCCAATCATCAATCCTGAATCCCCATCTGCGTCAGGATGAACGCATAATCAAACGCCGTGTCTTTCAGCCGATCATAGCGTCCTGACGCGCCTCCGTGCCCCGCCGGGCTGAGATTCGTCTTCAGCATCAGAATATTGTGATCGGTCCGCATCGCGCGCATTTTCGCCACATACTTCGCCGGCTCCCAGTACATCACCTGGCTGTCATTAAACGACGTCTTCACCAACATGTTGGGATACGCCTTCGCCGCGATATTGTCGTATGGCGAGTACGTAATCATGTAATCGAATGCCGCTTTTTCCTTGGGATTGCCCCACTCTTCAAATTCTCCAACGGTCAGCGGCAGGGATTCGTCCAGCATCGTGTTGATCACATCCACGAAGGGCATGCCGATCAGCGCCGCATGAAATAGATCCGGGCGCATGTTGAGCACGGCGCCCATCAGCAGCCCTCCGGCGCTTCTTCCTTCAATCACCAGCCGATCTTTCGATCCATATCCGCTCTTCACCAGATCCTCGGCGCACGCGATGAAGTCAGTAAAAGTCGTCTTCTTGTTCATCATCCGGCCGGCATCGTGCCACGCCTTGCCCATCTCGCCGCCGCCGCGAATATGAGCCACAGCGGTCACCGCTCCGCGATCGACCATACTGAAGATATTCGAGTTGAAGAACGAATCGATCGAAATACCGTACGATCCGTATCCATAGAGATAAAGAGGCCCCTTGCCGTCCAGTTTGGCGTCCTTCAGGCGCAGCACAGAAATCGGAATCTTCACGCCATCCGAAGCCACCGCATAGATCTGCTCAACCACATATTTTTTCGGATCGTATCCACCGGGAACTTCTTTCTGCTTCAATAGCGTCGATGCACCGGTCTCCATATCGTACGAAAAAACTGATGGCGGAGTGATCGGCGACTGATATCCATAGCGAAACTCTGTCGTATCGTAAACCCGGTTGACGTAGGAATATGCCGCGTACGCCGCCTCGGGAAATGCAATGCGCTTCGATTGCCCGCTGCGCAAATCGATGACGCGAATCTGCGGCAGGCCGTTCTCGCGCTCGTACAACACGCAGAAATTTTTGAAGAAATCCGTGTCGTCGATCATGATCCCCGGATTCTGCGCCATCACTTCGTGCCAGTTCTTGCTGCCGGGATCGGTAACCGGCGCGCTCACCAGCCGAAAATTGCGGCCCGTGTCGTTCACGCGAATATAAAAAGAGTCGCCGTTGTGGTCGGGGTAATATTCCACTCCCTGTTTACGCGGCTCGACGATTTTCCACTCCGCATCCGGCTGCACCGCCGGAATGTAACGCGCCTCACTCGTCGTGTGGCTGCGCGAAATCATGAAAATAAATGCCTGGCTACGCGTCTTGAACGCCTCCAACACGAATCGCTCGTCGGGTTCTTCATAAACTAACGCGTCCGGATCCGCCGACCCCATCGCGTGCCGGTACAGCCGGTATTGGCGCTTCGCGACAGGATCTTCCTGCGTATAGAAAATCGTCTGGTTATCGTTCGCCCAAACGACGGAACCAACGCGCTCCGCGCGATCGGTCAAAGTCTTCCCGGTTCGCAGATCTTCCACCGCCAGCGTGAACTGACGGTAGCCGGTGTCGTCGTAGCTGTACGCGAGCAGGTTGCCGTCGGGACTGACCGCGAACGCCGCGATCGTCATGAAAGCGTGGCCCTGCGCGAGCTGGTTGACGTCGAGCAGAACCTCTTCCGGCGCGTCGTCAGTGGCCTTCTTGCGGCAGCGAATCGGATACTGCTTCCCCGCCTCCGTCCGCGTGTAATAGAAGTAATCGCCCTCGCGGTACGGCACTTCGACGTCGGTTTCCTTGATGCGGCCGACCATCTCGTCATAGAGCTTTTTCTGCAGCGGCTCGGTCGGCTTCATGATCGAGTCGGTGTAGGCGTTCTCCGACTCCAGATAAGCGCGCACCTCAGGATTCGTTTTTTCTCGGAGCCATGCGTAGTTGTCGACCATCTTGTGTCCGTTGATCTCCGTTACGTGCGGAATTTTCTTGGCCACCGGCGGAGCAGGAGTATTGCCGGCAGCAGTGAAAAGAATGACGGAGAGCGGAATAATGCAGATCGCGTGGAGGATGTGCTTCTTCATTTCAAACTCCCGAGCATTTCAACCGGAAAAGATTTTACAGCGCGGGGATGGTTGGGTCTGCGGGAAAGCGACTTCCGGCTTTTCAGCCTGCGCGGTTTTTTGGGGATCAGAACTCGCAAAATATTGAAACCATGGCACTTGCGAGACGTGCAGCGATTTTGCCCTTGCAAAATATTGAATCGATTTGGGTTAGAGGCAAAATATTCTAAGACAAGGACTTATCGCAGCGAAAATCGAAGTCTATGCTCGTGCGACCTCTATACAATTTTTTTGATCTCGTCAGCCAAAATCTAGATTTCAAAGAACTTGCCGGGTTCTGCGGACATTTTGGTCCGTAAAATATTGCAATCATTGGGCTTAGAGGCAAAATCTTGCAGGATAAGGAGTTA
>DATJOA010000125.1:0-15035 GCA_035507635.1 Candidatus Acidiferrales bacterium | reverse complement strand
AGTTTGGTGCGGAGGGCGTGGAAGAAGTCGGTACCGGTGCGGAAGAGGTTGACTTCGTGCTCGGAGCGGCGGCAGCGGACGCGGTCTCCGTCGCGGAGGTCGAGGCCGGGTTGGCCATCGAGGCTCAGGTATGCGACCTCTTCGGCGTTGCGGAGCAGGATTTCGATCTCCACGGAATCGGGAACGACGAGCGGGCGATGGCTCAGTGAATGGGGCGCGACCGGCGTGACGACGAAGGCTTTCACGGTGGGCATGAGGATGGGTCCCCCAGCCGAAAGCGAGTAGGCCGTGGAACCAGTAGGAGTGGCGACGATCATGCCATCGGCGCGGTAGCTCGAGACGAAGACTCCATCGACAAAAAGCTCGTAATCATTCAGGCGGGCGAGGGCGGTCTTGTTGACGACCGCATCGTTGAAAACTTCATAGGAGCCGCGGACTTCATTGCCGCGCAGCAATTGGCATTGCATGAGGGCGCGATGCTCGACGGGAGCTTTGCCTTCGGCGATCGCGTCGAGCATCGAGTAGAGCGACTGGACCGGGACGTCAGTGAGGAATCCGAGGGAGCCGAGATTCACGCCCAGCAAGGGAACGTCGATCGTGGCGGTCACGCGCGCGGCGGACAGAAGCGTTCCGTCTCCGCCGAGGACGATCACGAGATCAAGAGCGCGGGAGGCCATCTGGGCGCGAGGCACAACGTCGTGGCCTGCGGCGTAGCCGGCTGTCTCAGGATCGACGGTGATGCGGTAATTGTGGGCGATCAGCCATTCAAAAAGATCGGGAAGAATCTCGGCTACGACGGGACGAGCCGGGCGGGAGATGATCGCGGCGGTCTTCTTTGGGGATGAGGAGGCGGTCGACATTCGGGAGTACGAATTGAGATTGTACAGAAAAAACGTGCCTGCGATGGAGGACTGAGAATCTTGAGATCGCGCGGCCGGCAATTTTGGCTGGGTGCGAGGCCTGCCGAGCTTCGCTCGGCAGGACAGCCGAGGACGACTGTCCCCACAGATTCTTCCTCAACCGGACGGCCGCGGCGGACTTCGCGCCCTGATCAAAAAAGTGCGTACAAGAGGAATTCGCGGTTCCCTTCGGCGCCTCGGATTGGCGAATCGATAACATCGGTCTCGGTCGCGCCGAGATCCTGAACGGCTGAGCGGACTTTTTCTACGGCGGCGGACTGTGCCTCTTCGTCGCGGACGATACCTCCTTTGCCGACGTGTTCCCTACCCGCTTCGAACTGGGGCTTGACCAGAACGACAATTTGGCGGCCGGCTCGCTCCTCGGGCGGGAAGGCAGCGGCGATGACGGCGGGAAGGACGAGTGTTGCGGAAATGAAAGATACGTCCATGGCAATGAAGTACGCTGGCTCGCCGAGTTGTTCGCGGGTGAGATAGCGGGCATTTGTTTTCTCCAGAAGGCGAACGCGTGGGTCCTGGCGAAGTTTGAAGTCCATTTGACCGTAGCCGGTGTCGATGGCGATGACGCGGGAGGCGCCGCGTTGGAGAAGGCAATCCGTGAAGCCTCCGGTGGACGCGCCGACGTCGAGGCAGACCTCGCCCGAGACGTTGATGTTCCAGTGGTCGAGGGCGCGCTCGAGTTTCAGTCCGCCACGGCTGACATATTTCAGATCTTCGCCGAGGAGGCGGATGGCGGAGTCGGGCTCGACTTGGGCTCCAGCTTTGTCGAGCTTCTGATCGTTGACGAGCACTTTGCCGGCGAGGATCAGCGCTTGCGCACGTTCGCGCGAAGCGGCGAGGCCGCGGTCGACGAGAAGTTTGTCGAGGCGGGATTTCAATGGCAATACTCAGTTCTCAGTCGTTGGTCGTTGGTCGTTAGGGAAAGGCTACTTTGCGCAGGCGTTTCGGGCAAGGTTCGCATAGTGCGCTCGCACTGTGGTTGTAACTCGAAAGTGCCAGCACTCGGAACGGTGCAAAGAGCTGAAGCAATTCCGGGTGAGAGAGTTAGGAACCTTGTTTGTACCTTTTCCACAGAGTTTTCCAAGAATGTGTTGAAAACTTCGGAGCGCGAGATGCACTATAAAATGAAAAACAGCCGTCCCGGGTGGAACGGCTGTGTCTGTGCGCTGTGACGAATTTATCCGGCGACTTCTTCGAGCAGTTTCTGATCGATGTCGAAGTTGGCGTGGACGTTCTGCACATCGTCGTGCTCTTCGAGCGCTTCCATCAGGCGGATCATCGTGTTCGCCTGCTGCCCTTCGAGCTTGATATACGTATCGGGAATCATGCTCACACTCGACGAAGCGGGCTCGATGCCGGCCTTCTTCAAGCCTTCCAGCATGTCTTCGAAGATGGAAGGTGCGGTCACGATTTCCCAATTCTCGCCGTCGTCGATAGGCTCATCTTCGCCATTGGCTTCGATGATGATATTCATCAGATCGTCGGCTTTGGCTGCCGATTTGGGGATGATGATGTCGCCCTTCTTGTGGAACATGTACGCGACCGCTCCGGCAGACGCCATATTTCCGCCGTTTTTGCCGAAGACGTGCCGAATTTCGCTGACGGTGCGGTTGCGGTTGTCGGTGTTGATGTCGAGGAGGATAGCGACGCCGCCGGGACCGTATCCCTCGAGGGTGAATTCTTCGTAGGTGGCGCCGGGCAATTCGCCGGTGCCGCGCTGGATGGCCCGCTTGATGTTATCGGCAGGCATGTTCTCAGCCTTGGCGGCGAGGATAGCAGTGCGCAGGCGCGGGTTGGAATCGGGATCGCCGCCATTCTTGGCGGCAATGCTGATTTCCTTAATGAGACGGGTGAAGATCTTGCCGCGCTTGGCATCAAGCGCGCCCTTTTTATGCTTAATTGTGGCCCATTTGGAATGGCCGGACATGGTTCGACCTCGTATTTAATGAACTTGGATGGCGCAGGATTCGCCTTCAGAGGAGATCACCGGATTGCCTCGTTATGAATGCAGGCGAACTCAGATTATACCACGCCCGGCGGGACCGACGTCTTGGAGGATTGTCACGACGGGTTCGTACCAATAGTCTGAAAACAAGGCTTTTCGCGTTCCCATCCTTGACTGTGGCGGCGCGGACACCTAACATGCGATGCCAAGCGGCAGTGTCCGCTTTTTCGCTATGATCGGCCAGCTCATCGGGCACTATCGAGTCCTGGAAAAAATCGGTGCAGGGGGGATGGGGGAAGTCTTCCGGGCACGCGATGAGAGGCTGGGGCGTGACGTCGCACTCAAGCTGATCCGCCCGGCGTCGAGCAACAATCCAGATCATTTGCGGCGGTTCGAGCAGGAAGCCCGGGCGGCAGCCGCCCTGAATCATCCCAATATTCTTGCGATCTATGATGTGGGTTTCGAGGGCTCGAACCCGTATATCGTCTCCGAGTTGCTGGAAGGAATGACGGTGCGGGCGCGGCTGGGGCAGGGCGCGATCGCGGTGAGAGATGCCGCGGGATACGCGCTGCAGATCGCCCTGGCACTGACGGCGGCACACGAGCGGCACATAGTTCATCGCGACCTGAAGCCCGAGAACCTGTTTATCACCAACGACGGGCGGATCAAAATTCTGGATTTTGGCGTGGCAAAACTTCAGGCTGCGCCGGATGAGAATCGTTCGGTCGAGAGTCTGACGACCGTTACCAAGCATGGGGCTGTGGTCGGGACCGTCGCGTATATGTCCCCGGAGCAGTTGCGGGCGAAGACGGTCGATCATCGCAGCGATATCTTCAGCTTTGGCGCGATTCTCTACGAGATGATGTCGGGGCACCGGGCATTTCATGGCGAAACCGAAGTCGACACAATGACTGCCGTACTTCGGGAGGAGCCGTCTCCGGTAAACCTCGATCAGGCGGCGATTCCGCCGGGTTATCAGGACATCGTTCGGCACTGCCTGGAAAAGGAACCGGAGAACCGGTTTCAGTCCGCGAAAGATCTTGTTTTCGCGCTGCAGACGCTCTCGGGATCGACGGTCACGGGAATGCGAGTTCCACGGCCGAGACCGGTTTCCGCCAGATATCTTCCGTGGGCGATTGCGGCTGCGCTCGCAGTTGTGGCGCTGAGCCTGGGAATGATTGCGATGTTCAGGCCGACGGTCGCGGCGCCGAGCTATCGGCGACTCACGTTCGAAGCAGGGACGGTTTATGCGGCGCGATTCGCGCCCGATGGGCAATCGATCGTTTACAGCGCCGCGTGGGACAACAAACCAAAAGAACTTTTCTCGACGGTAGGAAACTCGCTGCTCTCGCAGCGGCTGGCAATCAGCACTGCGAACCTGCTAGGCGTTTCCAAGAACAATGAATTGGCACTGGCGATGGGCGGAACGAATTCCGGGCAGATGGAGACGGTGGGCGCGATGCTGGCGCGGGCGCCGTTGGCTGGAGGTTCTCCGCGGGAACTGCTGTCGGACGTGCGATGGGCGGACTGGGATGCACAGGGAAAGCTGGCAGTCGTGCATAACGTCGACGGCAAGAGCCGGATTGAATATCCGATCGGAACGGTGCTGTATCAGAGCGGAGCGTGGATCAGCAATATTCGATTCTCGCCACGAGGAGACAGTATCGCGTTCATGGACCATCCGGCGCTGTGGGACAACCGCGGCATGGTGCGAATTATCGATTTGTCGGGCAGGGTGCGGACGTTGACGCGCGAGTGGGATACAGAAGGTGGATTGGCGTGGCATCCGGATGGGAAGGAAATATGGTTCACCGCGGTCGATAAAGGGACAATGCCGAACCTGATGGCGGTGAATCTTTCGGGGAAGCTGCGAAGGGTTCTGGATTTGCCGATGGCGATGACGCTGGAAGACATTGCCGCAGACGGTCGGATTCTGGTGACGCTCAGTTCGCGGCGGCTGGCCATGGGATACACCACGCTGGAAAACAAAGAAGACGTGGACCTGTCGTGGCATGACTGGAATTCCGCACGCGATATTTCCCGCGACGGTGGGTTCGTTCTGTTTGAGGATTCCAGCGAAGCAGTGGGACCGGGATATGCGGTTGTGCTTCGAAAGACCGACGGTACGTTACCGGTGCAATTGGGAGAGGGCAGCGCGGGTGGCCTGTCTCCGGACGGGAAATGGGCGATTTCCGTATCGACAAACCCGACGGCGCAGGTCACATTGTTGCCGATTGGTCCCGGCCAAGCGCGGACGATCAACATCACAGGGCTCGATCACGTTCACAATGGATGGGCGCGATTTATGCCCGATGGACAGCAGATCACTTTAATTGGAGACGAAACGAATCACGCGCCGCGATGTTACGTTGTGGACATCTCGAGCGGGAAGGCAAAAGCTGCCACACCAGATGGAGTTTTGTGCGGCCCGATCGCCCCGGATGGACGGTCGATGATTGGAACAAATCCCGGACGATCGATCGAAGTCTACCCTCTTGATGGAGGAGAGCCGCGTCCCGTTCCCGAACAGGAAAGCAATTTTGTGGCGGTGCAGTGGTCGAGCGATGGGAAGTCCCTCTATGGATATTACTCGGGAGAGTTCCCGAGCAAAGTGTACAAAGTTGAAATTGCGACTGGGAAAGAAAGCGAGATTCAGACGTTGAGACCGGGGGCGCCGGCTGGAATCGTGACCGTTGCCCCGGTGGTGGTGAACCGCGATGGCACTCGGTTTGCGTATAGTTACAACGAAACGCTTTCCGTACTGTATCTGATGTCAGGATTGAAGTAACAGGCGTTTCGTTCTTGCCATTTCCACGCTACCGCGATTTCAGCCACGGAGCGCGGACGTTCCACAATCCTTCCTCTCTTTTAGAGTCTTCGTGAATCCGCGCCTCTGTGGCGAAGAATCTGACGGACCTCTACTCTAGCGCTCCCTCGAAATCAGCGGAAACGTAGTGGAAGAAGATAGAGGTGGAGGTCTGCCCTTCAGGGAGAAGGTCGCGGTAATGAGGCAAGCGCGTGCCGCGGTAGGCCAAGCCATCGCCGATAGCCTGATAGACGGTCACAGTGCCTCGCGGAGTGTCGAGGCGAATGGGCCACGGCGTTGCCAACGCGGGCTCCGGCGAAAAATCGAGACAGAGGGTGATGCTGAATTCGCATTGCTCACGGTCGGTGTGCTTCTTGAGGTCGGCTCCGCTGAGATAGGAGGCGAGATAAACGTAGGAGGGCTTGAGCGGTTCGCCAGCTACGCCACTGACCGCGGCGGCAATCTGATGATGAAAGAAGCGTGCGACCGGTTCGTTATAGGCGACGTAGCGCCGCGGACTTTGAAGGTCGCCAAGTTGTATGGCGCCGGTGCGGATCAGATGGCGGTAATAGCGACGCAGGGCCGCGATGTGAAAAGGATGGATGAGATCGCGGAGAGGCGCATATCCGCGGTCGCGAAACATTGCCGCTGATTTGTCGATTCCAGTATCGGCGGCGGCCGCAGACTCGGGAATGAGGATTCCGGCGGCTCGAAACAATTCGCGAGCTTCGGCCGGAAAGGTTGCGGGAACGGGCTCGACCGGAGACAAAGTTCGGACAAGATTTTCGAGCTGATGTCCGAGCCAGAACGGAAGCAGAGAACCTGTCGAGGGCGAACGGACCCAGGCGATCGTTCCTTGCAAGGCGAAACCGGAGAGCAAATTCGCAGGGTGAGCGAGTTCTTCCGGACTTTGCCCTCCAGACATGATGCGGCAATCCGGATTCAGGATGAGCGTTTGCGCATCGTGCGAGCGGCGATGCAATGCTTCCCGCGCATGCCGCGGGATCAGGTGTAGTGGCAATTCATCCAGAAGGCAATAGAAGCGGTCGGGAGGAAATGCGGCGGCTTCGGCCTGCCGCGACACTCCTCCCATGAGAGCCGCCATCCATTCCAGCCACGCCGAATTGTTTATCGACGAAGCCATCCGTTGAGAGTGAAGCGGCTGTCGGCGAAGAGCTGGGACTCACACTTCACCGGGGTTATTTCGTGCATCATCTCGCAGGGGAAAAACACGATCTGGTTCTGCCGCGGCGAGATTGATTGATACGTGCCGTCGCTGACATATTGATCGCCATCGAGCCGAGAATCGTGAATGCGCAGTTCTCCGCCCTCGAACTGCCGCGGCTCGCGATGGAAAAAATAGACAAACGTCAGATGACGCGAGGCCACGCGGTCACTGCCGTTATCGCTGTGGAAGTGGAAGAAGTCGCCGTCATTGCTCGCGGTGACCTGCGCCTCCACGCTAAAGATGTCGAACTCATCCATGCCGAGTCTGGCGAGGACATCCGGCAGAACAGTTTTGATACGGTTGAGAATGATCTGCTCGTGCTGGCCGAGGTCCATCAGGACCCGGGAGCGGCGATGATCGTAATTGACGATGCCTCCCTCGGCAACGGGGGAGACAACTTCGCTGGCCTGAAATTCGGCTTCGCGATCGAGGGTGAAGCGAGTGAGCTCGGCCAACTCTTGCGGAGCAAGGAACTCATCAAGAATCACGCAGCGTGCCGGCAAGGCTTCCGGACGCTCGATGACTGCGGCGGCAGTGGCCGTGACCACTTTTCGCTCCACGCTGCTTCCTGGAGACTGCGGGCCAGCAGGCACAGCGGGGGTGCGGAGTGGAGTTCCTGGCGACTGCGGACCGGCGGGAACTTTCGGGCTCTTTAATGGAGTCCCGGGAGATTGCGGGCCGGCAGGGACGGCTGGTGTGCGAAGCGGAGTGCCGGGAGACTGAGGACCGGCGGGTACGGCGGGTGTGCGCAGCGGAGTTCCAGGAGATTGCGGACCCGCGGGCGGGATCTTGGGGATGCTCGTGGTTCCCGGCGACTGGGGACCGGCGGGGGGAATGGTCGGAGCTTTGCGTTCAGGACGATGAGGCTCTTTCTTCGGCTTGGGGCTGGACGGAGTCTGGGGCCCGCGTGGAGCGGCGAGATTTTCCGCCGTTCCCGAGTATTCAAATTCCGCTTGCACACTGGATCCGTTTTCGAGAATTCGCTCGACGATACTGGCACCGAGAACCGAAAAAGCGCGTTGGGCGACGGTCTCGCCGACGGCGGACGCAATGACGGCGCGCACGGCTTGGTGCGTGTGGTCATCCTCGTGACTGGCGGTCTTGGCGTGTTGCAACAGGTTGGCGAGCAGGGCGCGTTCCTGGACGCTAAGAATCCGTTCGTCCTGCATTAACGTTTCGGAAAAGGAATCAAGAATTTGTTTCGGGGTCATCGAAGACACGCCTCCCCGCGTGTGGTTTCGAAAGGACACAAGGTTGGGCTACCGCACTTTCATTACAGGGGAAGAAAAATGACGATATAACGGAAAGCTGTGGAACTCCAAGAAAATTTTGCAGGGGGGAAGGAAAGGCCTAGCGGGCGACGAGAGCGCCCACCATCGACTGGAAAATCTTCACTCCGTCGGTGCAGCCGAGTTCCGGCTCAGCCGAACGCTCGGGGTGAGGCATCATGCCCACAACGTTGCCACCCGGGCTGCAGATGCCGGCAATATTTTCGAGAGATCCATTCGGATTGGCGAGGGCGGAAATCTCGCCGGAAGGCGTGCAATAGCGGAACACAATGCGGTTGCCACGCTTGAGATCTTCGAGAGTGGCGGGATCGCAGAAGTAGTTGCCTTCCATGTGTCCGATCGGGATGGTTAGTACCTCGCCGCGCGCACAAGTATTTGTGAATGGAGTATCGGCATTTTCGACGCGCACCTGGACCGGCTTGCAGACATACTTGAGGCCGACATTGCGCATGAGAGCGCCGGGCAGCAGGCCGGACTCGCACAGAATCTGGAAGCCGTTGCAGATGCCGAGCACGAGTCCGCCGCCGGCGGCGAATTTGCGAACCGATTCCATCACGGGCGAGAATTTGGCGATTGCGCCGGTGCGGAGGTAATCGCCGTAAGCGAAGCCTCCTGGGACGATGATGGCGTCGCAGTTTTCCAGTTCGTGCGATTCATGCCAGAGGAACGTGACCGGCTGTTTGGCTACGTGCTGGATGGTCCAGAAGGCATCGTGATCGCAGTTGGAACCGGGAAAAATGATGACGCCGAATTTCATGGATGTCCTCAGTTTGCGGGGATCAGGTTCAGTCTAGCACGTGCAGCAAAGAGCGCCAGTTCTAGAAATCGCCCTTCTCGAGCATGGCCGCGGTGACTAACTTTTTTTCGATGTGACGCTGGAGAATCTGGATGAGGAATTTTCGGAGGTCGGCGGCCTGAGACTTCGGCCAAGAGATATCCGAGAAGCTGTCGACCGGGGCACGAAACATCTGGGCGGCGAGAGCCCGCGATTCGCTGGAAATTTCGGAGGACGCCAGGCGCTTGTCGTCGGAGCACATCAAGCCGTCGGCGAGGGCGTGGAAGTAAGCGCGGCTGCCGTTGAGATCCCGACCGCAGACAACACATTCGGTGAGTTCGGGAAGGAAACCGACTAGACGGGTAAGCCAGAGCTCGAAATAAGTGATCGGCATCCAGATTTCGGGCCCGGTCAGGGCGTGCAAGACGGAGAGCGTGAGACGAAAGATCGCATCGTTGGCTTCGTGGTCAGGAAGCAGTTCGTCGAGCAGTTCGGCAATGTGTCCGAGGGCGACGGCGCGGGGATAGCTCACCTCGGACGACATCGGAGATTCGAGCACTTCGCAGGAATCAAGGCGGGCAAGTTCTTGACGCTCGCGGACGTCGTAGAAGGCGCGAACGTAGGTCAGCGGTTCGAGAGCGCCTCCGAAGCGGCGCTTGGACTTCTTGGCGGAGCGGGCGACGCCGCGAACTTTGCCTTCGACGCGGGTGAAGAACGTGACCAGAAGATCGGCTTCGCGCAGCGGATAGCTGCGCAGCACAATCGCTTCTGATTCCCGCAAGGCCATGTTGAGGATGATTCTAGCTGGATTTCTCGCCACGGAGGCACGGAGCCGTTGCGAGCGTCTATGCGCTGGAGATGGCCGGCATTCCGATATACTTCAAAGATCGTGAAAAGAATCTTTGCCCTCCTCCTCTTGACCTGCATTCTCGCAATTCATGGTTTTGCCGATGAATCGACGTTTCAGGGCATCCACGTGCCTGATTCCAAGGGCAGGCCGGTCAAAGCCGTGCTGACATTCAGCGATCAAAACAAGGCTGTGGAAGTTCAGCCGGTGAAGGGCCCGAGCCTGGAGATTCCCTACCAGAATATCGACAAGTTTGTGTACGAGTATACGAAGCGGCATCGCGTGAATGAAGGCACAATCATCACGGCACCGATCGGAGTCGGCGCAGCGGTCATGATGACGAAGGAACGGAATCACTGGCTCGAGATTGACTACCGGAAGGAAAACGTTCCGATGACATATGTGATCCACATGGATAAGCACAACTACCTGCGAGTTTTGGACGCGGTCAAGAAACATACCGGCATGGATGCGGAAGTCGTGGGCAACGCGGATAAACGGAAGAAGTAAGGGAACGAGGAACAGAAAAAGGCGCGCGCCCATACGAGGGCCGCGCCTTTCGTTTTAGTGCGAGAGCAGCAGACGAAGGTCAGCAAAGCGCAGCAGGCCGAGAGACGGCCGCTCGTTCGCGGATATTTATCGCCCGTAATATTTCGCGTTGCGCTCGGTGAACGCGTTCCACTTTTCCGGCAGGTCGTCGAGGGCGAAGATCGCCGAAACGGGACAGACAGGAACGCAGGCGCCGCAATCGATGCACTCCACAGGATCAATGTAGAGCAACTCTTCGGTTGCATGGGCGGGCTCATCTTTCTTGGGATGAATGCAATCGACGGGACACGCGTCCACACATGCCGTGTCCTTGGTGCCGATGCAAGGCTCAGCAATCACGTAGGCCATATAGGGTCAGTCTCCTGAGATCGTTACCTTAATATTACTACCACGGCGAGTTACCTGGGCAATCCACAGAACGGCACATTCTAGCAAGAATGAGCGCGAGGGTATAGGGCGCGGAATCGAATGGAGTTGTGCTCACGATGGATGGCTTGGGGCTGAACCGAGCGGTCCACACTAAAGTAATCTGGCTCGCTCTGCCCTAAGAATGAGTTAATGACGCAGGTTGTGCGGTGGCTTTCCCGTCGAAGGACGGAGCCTTCATGAACAAGCTGAATATTGTCGTCTCCCTGATTACCGACGATAACGATTATCAACTCGAGCAGGCGGCCTCAGCGCAGGCAGCGGCGATGAAACTTGGCGCCAGCGTAGAGATCGTCTATGCCGCCAACGACGCCGTGCATCAGACGCAGCAGATCCTGAAATTCATTCAGGAGCCGACCAAGCGTCCGGATGCCATCATGGTCGAACCAGTTGGAACCGGCATGCCGCAGATCGCGCGCGCTGCGGTCAACGCGGGTATCGCGTGGGCCGTCATCAATACCAATGTCGATTACGTGCAGGAACTGAGGCAACACGCGCTGGTTCCCGTGTATACGGTTGTCTCGGACCATGAAGCGATTGGGAAAATCCAGGGACAGCAGATCGGCGCGATTCTTGGCGACAAAGGATGCGTACTTTACATCGAGGGGCCGTCGGTGCGCGACGTCTCCAAGAGCCGGACGAAAGGGATGATGTCGACCAAACCGCCGGGGGTCGAGATCAAGACCCTCCGAGGGGATTGGACGCAGAACAGCGCCTATCACGCGATCAAGTCGTGGCTATCGTTGAGCACATCGCGGCAATTGCATGTCAGCATGATTGCCGCGCAAAACGATGACATGGCGATGGGGGCGCGCCGCGCATTCGAAGAACTGGGGGACATGCGGGAACGCGATTCCTGGCTGCGGCTACCATTTATTGGCTGCGACGGTGTTCCGCGATCCGGTCAGGAATGGGTGCGCCAGAAGCGCTTGGCCGCGACGGTCGTTGCTCCGCCGATCACCGGCGAGGCGATGAATTTACTGGCCAATGCGTTGCGGGCGGGATCTCAGCCGCCGGAGCGCACAATGATGGCTCCGAGCTCGTTTCCGGCAGTGAAAGACCTAGAGAAGGCGCGAGCAGCAGCCGCGCAGTAGAGCGAACCCTGGGCGAAGTTTAGGACAAAGAGAAGCGGCTGGCAGCTTGATGGCTGCCAGCCGTTTTTCACGCCCCCAAACTCAATTCAGGATGCAAGTCTTACCGGCGTCCGCCGCCATGGCCGCCGCCACCGTGGAAGCCACCTCCACCATGGAATCCGCCGCCCGCTGCCCCATGGAAGCCGCCGCCACCATGGAATGCGTTGCCGCCGTGGAATCCGCCGCCGACATTTCCTCGGGCATAGCCGCGGGCGTATCCACGATCATAGCCGCGACCTACATACCCACGACCCACGTACCCACGTCCGTAGTATCCAGGGTGGCCGTAGTATCCGCGGCCATAGTAGCCACGGTTCCAGAACCAAGCCGGGTGACCCCAGTGATACCAAGGTCCGGCACCGATGAAAATGCCATCTACGAACCAGTTCGGACCGTAGTAGCCGTAGGGAGCACAGGCGTATGGGTAATAGTTATAGTAGCCGTACGCGCAGACAGGCGGTCCGGCGACGTAGCCAGGCCCAACGCCAACGCCGATTCCCCCGACCCCAACGCCAACACTCACCTGGGCTTGCGAATACGCGAGTGGAACCATCAAGACTGTCAGAATCGCAACATATTTCAAGTAACGCATAGAACCCCCTGTCTTGGTCTCGCCCGACCTTCCGGCGATTCCCGAACTGCCTCGGACCTCGTGGTTGGTTTCTTCTTTCACCTTCCACCTCGTCGCTACTTATTTGAACGTGGATGGAGGGAAAAAGTTGCTAAAATCGGACTGGTTGATTTCAGCCATCCCGCCTAAAATCAACCACTTAGCTGGATTCTCAGGCAAGAAGCGTAAGGCCTCTAAATGTAGGGTTTTGCGGGCACACGGGAAGTACAAAGGCTAGATTCCATTCGCGGGACAGTCTAAAGGCGGGCTCACGCCCCGACCAGTTCTCTTTTCTCACTCGGCTCGTATTCCACGATGTATCCCGCGACGGCGCTGGCTGCGACCGTGTATGGGGACGCCAGATACATCTGGCCTGGACCGCTGCGACCCGGGAAGTTGCGGTTCTGCGCACTGATGACGACCTGATCGGGGCGAGTTGAGACTCCGGGGCCGGCGTTGATGCAGGCTCCGCAACTGGGCTCGATGACCTGCGCTCCGGCTTTGCGGAAGATGTCGAGGTATCCGCGGCGGACGCAGTAATCGCGAGTCTCCTGGGATCCGAACTGGATGAAGAATTTCACCGAATCTGCGATGCGCTTGCCCTGCTTGAGGGCATCGGCGAGAACGGCGGCGTACATATCCATGTCTTCGTTCTTGCCAGCGGTGCAGGTGCCTCCGTAGGCAATTTCGACGGGCACGGGTGTGTTCAGTTCGCGAACATACTTGCCGTTGCCCGGATCGCCCGGGGTAGCGACCATCGGGGTAATCTCGGCAGCGTCGAGTTCGATAACGTGCGCGTATAGCGCTCCGGGATCGCTGTAAAGGCCTTCGATCATAGCTTCGGCCTTGCTGCGGTCGATGCCGCGGCGCTCGACGAGGAAATCGACGGCTTTGCGATCGGGCGCGACGATGCCGGTGAATCCTCCGATTTCGGCGGCCATGTTGGTCATGGTAGCGCGCTCGTCCACGCTGAGATCTTCGATGGCTTCGCCGGAATATTCCATGACTTTAGCGAGCGCCTTGCCGCTGCGTACGTAGTCGAGGCTGAGGATCTTGAGAATGAAATCTTTCGCCGTGACGTTGGGATGCTTCTTACCGCGGACGACGATCTTCACCGACTCAGGCACACGGACGCGGACATCTTTGGTGATCCAGGAATTGAAGACGTCGGTGGTGCCGATGCCGAAGGCGACGCATCCGATGGCGCCAACGTGCGGGGTGTGCGAGTCGGAGCCAATGTTGAGCTGTCCGGGCAGCGCGTAGCTTTCGAGAACGATGGAGTGGCAGATGCCTTCGGAGCCTTTGCGGTCGGTTAGTTCTCCGTGAAGGCGAATTCCCTGCTTCTTGGCGAAATCCTGCTGCTTCAGCTTGAGTTGCGTGGCGAGATCGAGCAGCCCGAGCTTCTTCTTTTCTTCGGAGATCACTTCGTCGAGAAAGGTCAGATGGTCGCGGAAGAAGAGAATCGTCGAGGGATCGTTGACCTTGGCATCTTTGCCCACATAGTGCTCGAAGAAAATAGCAGCCATTGGCGTGACGTATTCGTGGCTGAAGCGCAGATCGGCGCGCGCGAAGCCGGTGTCGCCGGGCTTCACTGAGGGGACTCCGACCTCGCTTTTTTCGTTGAGCATATGGCGGGCGAAAATCTTCTCGGCGACGGTCATGGGGCGCGGGTGATACGTCCGGGTCTGGCCCACCATCTGCAGGTTCAGATCGCTCTTGATCGGCGGCAGAAACACCTTTCCTTGCATGCGCGCGACATTGAATGGAAAAAGGCCGCCGTACTCGATGACCTGGCGGGTGATGTCGTCTTCGCCAGCGGTGAATTCGCTGAGAGGGATTTCTTCTCCGCTGCGGATGCGGTCGATCAGAGAAAAATTCGTGGACGTTAGCAGACCGAGGTTCTGGCAATTCTGCTTGTAAATGCGCTCAATATTTTCGGCGATCACGACGCGAATGCCGGCACACATTTCGGCGTAAGGAGACTGCTCGCGGCTTGATCCTTTGCCGCGGCGCTTGCCGCTGACCGCGCAGACGAATCCTCCGCGCTTGACGTCGCCGCGGCCGATGGGCGTGACTCCGCCGCACTTCAGGCCCAGGTAAGGAATCTCCCCGAGGGTCTCATCGAAATAGAAACAGTAATGGGCGGGCGTGATTTCGTCGGTGGAAATATCGTCGCGGAGCTTGGGATTGTTGGCGGGATTCTTCGTGTCCCAGGGCAAGTCTTCGCCGGCGAGTTGCTTTTTGATGAGTTCGGGATCTTCAGTGAGAAAAAGGATACGTCCGTGCAGCCGGACTTTGTCCGGGCGCTTTTCGATCTTGCGTTCCAGGAGTGAGTTAATCACGGTAGACCTGAGGTTAAGATGAAATCAGCCGCCAGAGCGGATCGGCGGTCCCCACAGAAATATTGTACGCCGGAACGGGTGCGGCATCCGGCGCTCGGGCTCCGTTCTAGCTGGTCTTGTAGGCTTTTGGATCGGGCAGCGGGTCGAGGCCGCGTCCGGCGAAGATAT
>DATJOA010000124.1:0-4768 GCA_035507635.1 Candidatus Acidiferrales bacterium | reverse complement strand
CGTATGCTTCGCGAAGCGTCCCTGATTCGTCTCCGGATCAACCCAGATCGAAAAAAACTCAGCGCCGAGATTCCCGCGCTTTGCCTTGTCGAGGCTGATGTGCCCGGTATCGCTGGGATCGGTCGAGCCGATGTCGAATCCCTCGTCCAGAAAGCGCTGCGGCGTGTCGGCATGAGTGTCGATGATCAGAGCCGAGTCGTGAATCTTGCGCGCCTTGGCGCTGATCTTCATGTCGGAGTCGTTCGATGGTTTGGAGGTCTGTGCGGCGACGAAGGAACAGAGAAGAACGGAAACAAGAAAGAGCCTGGTTGTCATAGTTGGTCCCGGAGGAGGATCTCTGGCAAGTTGTCGATTGTATAGGCAGCGGTACCGGGGAACAAATCGGCGACGAGCCTTTGTTATGTCTGGAATCAGCTCGCCAGAATCTCGAGCGCTTTCCGGATGCAGCCGTCGAGAGGTCGCTCGGTGTCGATCACGCCCTTAGGCAGCATGATCGTTTCGTATCTCGCTTTGACTTCAAGATACAGCTGAAAGTCCCGATTTCCGGCAGGATGATCTCCAGAATTGGAGTCGGCTTCAAGACGCCGGCGCGCCGTTTCGTCGGAGCACACGCATTCGATAATCTTCGACGTCTGGTGCAGGGAATCGGCCGCGGTCAGAGCGTTCTCGATCTGATATCGCCGGGAGAATGGGCGTCCGTCGAGGAAGATCTTTTTAGCGGGATCGCTCGACAATAAAAACCCGGCAGTTTCGAGCATCAACTGCAACACGAAATCATCCTGCCGGGAGGAGTACTCGATTTCCTGCGACGAAAAAATAGCGTGCCGGAACTCGTCTTTGCTGAGCACTCGTCCGGCGGTGCGGCGACCCAATTCGCGCGCAAGCGTGGTTTTGCCCGTTCCGGGCAGTCCCGCCATGAGAACGATCATAAGAGGACAATTCTAAAAGATTAGATTGTAGGGAAAGAGGGAGAAGTGACGGTGAAACCCTGAAACGTTGAAACTGTGCAAAATTCTACTTCCCTCCGCTGCCCACGGCAACTTCCGTGGAGGGAAGTTCAGGCTTTTCCTGATCAGGATGTTCTACCGGGAAGATGGTCTGGGTTTCACGCCAATCCGCATAATGTCCGCTGACCATAATGTGGAATACCCACTGGCGGCGTTCTTCTTCCGGTTCTACCAGGCCGAGCGCCTTCATGTAGAAGAGATAATGCTCCATCCAGCGGATCTCAGGCTTGCTCATGCCGCGGCGTTGCAGATCGACGGTGACGCCGGCGAGATGCGACGAAGCGGTGTCGCCTTCCCAGGGCGCGGCATTCCGATTATGGCGAAGAAGTTTTTTCTGCACCTTGACGGTCCGGACGGCCGAGTTCACCTGAATCTGGTCATGGAATCGGCTGTAATACGCTTGGCTGAGATCGTCGACAAAGCTCAGCGTCCAGGGCCGGCAGTAACGGCGCGAAGGATCGAGCCGCGGATCGATTCTCAGGCTGTCGCCCGGAACGATTTCCAGAAGCGATCCGTCGGCCTTGAGCGCTTCCAGTTCCGTTTCGTCCTGAATGCGGGGTAAATCGAGCCGGTCGATCTCGGCGTTCTGAATCAGAAGCGATTCATGCGAGGGCCGGAACATCGGATTCCAGCGCATCCAGCGCAAGTGATGCCGGCTGGTCCGGTGCAGCACAGCGTGGTGCACCGCGAATGCCCTTGGCGAAACCGCGAGGCAAATCAGCGCCGCGAGGAAAATCGAAGCGAGTTGGAGGCCAGAGATTTTTCTCACGTTGTTTTCTCGGGTTCGGGAACTGTGCTCCCGCCCGCTTGTACTATCCCGCGCGAGTGCCGCTATTCTAAGCCATCGTGTCAAGCGTACCAATGAGATATCGGTACAGGGGCGTTACTTGCGTACCATTGTCCGGACATCGCGCCCCCATGGTTACCGCTGGTTACGTAACTCGTCGAAAACGGCTGACACGGATTCCACCCGCATTTCGCATACCGCGACGGAAATTGCCTTAGCAACGACTTATGTGAAATACAGACCACGGGTTAGCCGGACGTGGGACGAGCGACGAATCCGGCTGGGTTGCAGCATTGACAAAAATCAGCGCCGGAAAAGGTCACCGAATGCCTGTTTCATGACCTGCCCGCCGACCTCGGAAATCGACTTGGTCAGCGGAATGTCCTTGGGACAGACCTCTACGCAATTCTGAGCATAACCGCATTCCTGGATCCCGCCGTCTCCCATGAGCGCGTCGAGCCGCTCGTGCTTGAGGGCCTTGCCCGTCGGATGCGTATTGAACAGCCGTACCTGGGAAATCGTGGCCGCTCCGACGAAGCCGGTGCTCTCGTTGAATTGCGGGCAGGCCTCCATGCAACAGCAGCACGAAATGCAGCGGGACAGCGGGTAGGCCGCTTCCTGATCTTCGGCGGTCATGCGCGGGCCGGGACCGAGATCGTATGTGCCATCGATCGGAACCCACGCCTTGACGATCTTGAGATTCTCAAAAATCACGCTGCGATCGACGGCCAGATCGCGAATGATGGGAAACTTTGAGAACGGCTCCAGCTTAATTGGCTGCTCGAGTTGATCGATCAGCGCCGAGCAGGCCATTCGGGCTTTGCCGTTGATCAGCATGGCGCAAGATCCGCAGACCTCTTCGAGGCAGTTGGAGTCGTACGTGATGGGCGTGGTCGGCTTGCCCTCGCGCGTGACCGGATCGGCCGCGATGTCCATGAGCGCCGAAATCACGTTCATGTTCGGGCGGTAGGGGACGGAGAATTCTTCCCAATAGGACTTGCCGTTGGGAGTGAGTTGACGCTTGATCTTTATGATGACGGTTTTATCTGGCATGATTTGGAGGTAAAGGAGGATCTTGTGAACTTTGATCGTAGCGTTTTGTCAGAATGAACCACGATGCGTAAAGATATTGGAGAGCCATAACACACAATATGGGAGTGAAGAATCCGTCGTCGCCCGCGGCTCGCGCGCCGGCGGAAGAGAAGAAGGGAGGCCCTCCGAGGAAACCCCTCAGAGCGCTGATGCACATCCACGTGAAAGCTATGGCGCCGAGGATTGTCACGCGTTTGGGGAGATCGAAGTTGAGCGCAAACACGAGTTGACGTCGCACCGAATCCCGCGAAGTGAGGCCTATCGAGACGAACGCAAGTCCGAGAGAAAGGCCGACCCACCGATTCTGCCAGAAAGTGCTGTACCATCGCAGCCACACGAATAGGCCGACAACGACGACGGTTTCTATCAATCCCCACCGAGCTCGATTCATCCTAATCAGTACTTCCTCGCCCGCGGCGGAATCAGCGATACGTCCACCGGCTCAAACTCAAATTTCGGCTCATCCGCATCCGGCGCGAAATATGCTTTCGTTGTCTTTAGCCAGTTCTTGTCGTCGCGGTCCGGGAAATCCGGCTTGTAGTGGGCGCCACGCGATTCGTCTCGCATCCGCGCCCCCTGCGCGATGACTCGGGCCAGTTGCAACATGTTGTAAAGCTGGCGCGCGAAGACGACAGTGGTATTCGCCCAGGCGGTCCGGTCGCTCAAATTGATCTTGCGGTAGCGTTCGAGGAATTCCACCAACTTCGCGTCGGTCTGCTGCAGATTCTTGTTGTAGCGGATGACCGTGCAATCCTTCGTCATCAACTCGCCCAGTTCGCGCCATAGCTTCACCGGATTCTCGTCGCCCTGATTCTTCATCAGCAGGAGATTGTTCTCTTCCTGCTTCTTCTGCTCGGCGGCGAAGTGCCCGTTGCCGTCGCCGGCAGCCTGCAGGCCGCGCGCGTAGTTCACCGCATTCGGCCCCGCGATGCCTCCGCCGTAGATGCACGACATCAGAGAATTCGCGCCCAGGCGATTCGCGCCGTGGTACTGGTATTCGCACTCGCCCGCCGCAAAAATCCCGGGGATGTTGGTGGCCTGCTTATAGTCGATCCAGAGTCCGCCCATGGTGTAGTGCATGCCGGGGAAAATCTTCATCGGCGTATCGCGCGGATCGTCCCCGACGAACTTCTCGTAGATTTCGAGAATGCCCTCGAGTTTTTTGTCGAGAATCTTGCGATCGATATGCGTCAGGTCGAGATAGACCATCGGCTTGCCATCAATGCCGAGGTTGTACTCGTAGACGACCTTGAAAATGGCGCGTGTCGCCACGTCGCGCGGGACGAGGTTGCCGTACTTCGGATACCACTCCTCGAGGAAGTACCAGCGCTCGCTCTGCGGAATCGACTTCGGATCGCGATTGTCGCCAGCCTTTTTCGGAACCCACACCCGACCGCCCTCACCGCGCGCCGACTCCGACATTAACCGCAGTTTGTCCTCACCGGGAATGCAGGTGGGATGCACCTGAATGAATTCGCCGTTCGCGTAATAGCATCCCTGCTGGTAGAGCGCGGACTGCGCCGAACCCGTACAGACAACGGAGTTGGTGGACTTGCCGAAGATGGCGCCGTTGCCCCCGGTGGCGATAATGATGGCGTCGGCGGGGAAGGTGCGGACTTCCATCGTGCGCAGGTCCATCGCGCATATCCCGCGGCAGACTTTCTTTCCGTCGAGCACGGCCGAGAGAAACTCCCAATGCTCGTACTTTTTTACTTTGCCTTCGGATTCGTAGCGGCGAACCTGTTCGTCGAGCGCGTAGAGCAACTGCTGTCCGGTGGTCGCGCCGGCGAATGCAGTGCGGTTGTACAGCGTGCCGCCGAAGCGGCGGAAGTCGAGCAGACCTTCCGGAGTGCGGTTAAACGGCACGCCCATGCGATCCAGC
>DATJOA010000123.1:0-22557 GCA_035507635.1 Candidatus Acidiferrales bacterium | reverse complement strand
GCGGACGGGCCGTTCTGAACAGTGGCTGCCGGTTGTCCGTACCAGAAGTGGGTAATGGAATCGCCGATCATGACCACATCTGGTTGCGCGTTCTTCTGCAGATAGCTTTGCTGCAGGCTCAGTTCGGCGTTATGGCGCGCGTACCAGTCGTAGAGATCGGGTTCGAGGCGGCTGACTGGGATCAGAGCGGTGTTGATGGCGGTCATCGATGTGAGCGCCTGGCGAGGCGAGTCTCCCATGAGCGTGGCGAGCGTGGGCTCGATCGCTTCGGCCATCATTCGTTGGCCGGTCGTGTCCGGATGAAGCGGTTTGGGATGCCACGATAGTCGCGGATCGTAGAAGATGGCCGAATTCAGCGCGCCGTCTTTGTAGAAGATCGATCCGATATCGAGATACGTCACGAACGGATCCTCGCCGTAGCAGCTAGCCAGGTAATCGTTGACGGCGCGATCGCGCGCGGTTTTGTCGTCGGAGATGCCGCTGGGAAGAATTCCGAGAAGCAGAATGTGGGTTTCGGGCAGCAGCTGCTCGAGGCGATTCACGACGGCGTCGATGCCGACTTCGGTCTGTTCAGCGGTTTGTCCGTGGCCGGTGTTGTTGGTGCCGATCAGCAAAATCGCAACTTTCGGATGGATTCCGGCGACTTCGCCATGATCGATCCGCCAGAAGACGTTTGCGGTCGTGTCTCCACTGAAGCCGAGGTTCAGGGCTTTGCGTGGCGCGTAGAACTCATTCCACGTTGGCAAGAAATTTTCGTCAGGCGGATTGGCCTTGTCGTAGTTGTTGGTAATCGAGTCGCCAATCAGCAGCAGCTGCGTGTCAGGGTGAGCGTGCAGAGCGTCGAGCACAGCTTGATGCCGCGCAGCCCACCAGGCTTCGTTCAAGCGATCGGCCGGAACGATAGCTGGATTGGCCGCGCTTTGAGCGAACGCAACGCCTGCGAAACTAAATAACACACAGAGCGCTAGACTGAAAGCAATTGAATAGCCTCGACGGATCAAGAGCCCCTCACGATTTGACTAGTAACTTCCCAGCGAAACCCGAACGACTTGCGGGACCGACGCGAAGTTGAGTCCCCAGTCGGTCTGATCGCCATTCCATATGCGAATCGCATGGAACTTTCCATTTTCGTATGTGCCTTCGTCGACGCGCAGGTACTCGCGCTGCTTGCCGGAAGCGCGGTCGCTCGGCTGGAAATCCACGCGGCAGAAAAATCCGCTGACTAAGAATTCATTCGGGCCGAGCTCCGCCACGAACGCACGCCCAATCGGCTTCGGATTCCCCGGCGGGTGATTGCCGGGACCAAACTGTCCGAGACCGTACGATACCTTCACCTGCCACGGGCCGAAATCCAGGGAGTCTTCGGGGATTCCCTGTTTTTCGACGACAGCCTGCAGCTTTCCTTCGAAATTCAGGCGCGCAATCTCGCGCTGCATGGGCGCGACCAACTCGTAGTTGATGGCGAATGGCTCGAGCAGCTTCTCATTCAGTTCCGTCGCACCGATGGGGTCGTTCGCATACTTCGTGTAGTCGATGCCGAACGGAGAGAAGCCAATCGTCTGGTGTCCGAGAGCCGCGAAGAAATATCGGGCATATGGGGGCGTGTGGCCGGTTTCAGGAACAAAGAGCGCATTATCGGGGCGACGATAGAGATCGAGGATTTTCAGATACTCGTCACTCCCCTCCATGTAAATGTCGGGCGCAAGCAGATCAATGGACGGAGCGGTCGCCTTCCAAATGGGAATGACATTGTCGGTGGCGCCGCCGGTTTCGTAGTTGTGCTCGTGTCCGGCCTGAAATGGATTTCGCAAGGCTGCATTCACATACAGCGGCAGCGGGTAGATCGCTTTTCCCGCGGCGGCGACCTGCTCGATGTAGCGAGCCACGGCCCACGCGTGAAAGAACACGTCAGCATCTTCTCCGAAGACCTGATGCCACGTTCCACCCTTAGGCGCGTTCATATGCAGGGCAGTAAGCAGTTGCGCCGGGACCGGAGACTCGAACACGCGCTGCGCCGCCGGAGAGTAGTCGCGCACGCAGCCCCATGTGCCGGGCTCATTTTCCACCTGAACCATGAGGACAGTGTGCTGCGCGTCCGCCGATTTGAGGTGGCGCATCAGAGCGCTGAAGGCGTTGATGTCAGCATGCAACGCCGCTTCAGAAAATGGCGAGGGCGAATCCACCGGGCGGCCGTCCACCCCAATCATCCGCGGATACATCTCCGGGGATCGCTTCATCCACAGCGGCATGTAGTGCGAACTGCCGTTTTTCCACGTCCCAAACCAGAGCAGAATCACATGCATCTGGTGTTGCCGCGCCTGCGCGAGAAGCGTGTCGACGATGGAATAGTCGAAATGTCCCGGCTCTGGCTCAAACTGCTCCCAATAAACCGGAATCTCGAGCGTATTGGCGTGCAGATACTCGACCGCAGGCCACACCTTGGGCAGCATCGAAGGCCAGCCGCTGGAATTGTTGGCCTGCGCTCCCAGGATCAAGTACGGAGCGCCATCGACGAACAAAGCATAGCGCCCATCTTTCTGAACGATCTGAGGAAGTGGATTTGTGGCCTGTGCCGGAAGCATTGCCGGGGTGCAGAAGATCAACAAGAGGATGATGTATTGCGAGACGATCAGCCTGAGCTTTCGCATGAGATAAAGAATAATCGCGCCGGAGAGCAGCAATATACGCCTGTTCCTGAGGATGGCGAAACTATCAGGTAAACTTCCCGTCGTGGCCTTAGATTCCCAGTGCATCTAATGATGGCCGCAGCGTCAGAAATCGGTTCCGACGTGGCTCAAGAGTACTGACTGTCACGGCTACCGGCAGACTTTCTTGCCTCGCTCAGCTTGCGCTGCAGCTTTCCGAACATCCCCATCAGAAATATTGCTTCAACGAAGGCCGGTGGGGCCACGTACGACGTGCCCAGAATTAGGTGGGGCAAAATCTGCCCGAAAATCAGCCACATCGCGAACACATGCACACCCAGACATGCTGCCCAGAAAACCCAGAACAGCCACGAACCTCGCTCCTTACGACCAAATATTAGAACGCCGAAGAAGGCGCAAAACGTCCACATGACTGCAGCATGCCACTTATGCGGCGTGCTGTTTTTATCCAGAATGATTACAGCGACTAACCCGAGAGCGATGCCGATCCAACCCAGCGCGTCATCGCTAGCTAGAACTCCCTTCTTTGATATCCGCGGCATTTGGGATACCTCTCATGAGCGCTCTAGACAAAATCCGGCGACAGATAGTGTTGGAATGCTCAGTTTTCGAACGCTACGAATAACGGGGCAGTCAAGTTTAATTTACGGACGATTCAGACGACAGGCAGCGATCCAACTCCCATCTACGGCCCGGTTCCCCCGGTATGGCAGTCAGCGCAGTTGACTTGCGTGAGGTCGCCGATGTCGACCGGATGCTGGAACGTTGGTGGCGGAGCGTTCGTGGGCACGCTGGTCGTTCCCTCGGTCTGAGACATCAGCGTGTGGCATTGGTTGCAGTCTCTGCTGATTACTTTTCCATCCGGGCTGACGTGTTGTCCGTCATGGCAGCGGAAGCATCCGTTGAAGTAGTAGTGTCCAAGATTGTTGGGATGGGTCTGCCAGTTCAGCTTCATCTCGGGGAAGGTCGTGTGCTTGAAAATCTGCTGCACTTCCGCCACCGCGTCGCGAATTTCCAGCTGCTTGTTCTTCGCGAGGTCGGGATACTTGCTCTCGTAAAAATTCTGCAGGCCGCTGGCAATGCCTTGCATGGCCGCGTCGGTTGTGGCGTAAGTTCCGGTTAAGACGGTGACCGCCTGCTGCTTCACGAAGGGCAGGGAAGAATCGATGCGGCGCGCCAGCAGAGCCTGATCGACCGCCTGATCGGGCGACACGTAAATGTGCGTCGGACGGTTATGGCAATCGATGCAATCCATGTGACGCTGCGGAGCCTTGGCGATCTGCTCTTTGGTCAGCTTCGAATCTTTCGCGTAATACTCGGTGACGCGTCCCTGCAAATCGACGACGTGAACGTACGGAATGACCTGCCGCTGGTCGTCGGTCGCCACATAGTCAATCTTGTTGCCGATGTTCATGTGCCAGTGAATGCCTTCAGGCGCGCCGGTCGCCGGATCGCCTCCGCCGGTCTTGATCAGCATGCGGATCTGCCTGACCGTGTTCTTCTCGTCATTGGAGTAATGCGTGAAGACTTTGAGCTGGCCTCCGTAGAACTTCTTGGGCCAGTGGCATTGCTCGCAGGTTTCCTGCGCTGGACGCAAGTTGTGGACGGGCGTTGGGATCGGCCGCGGATAGGTGTCAAAGATAGTCGCAAACACCTGCCGACTACCCGACAGCTTCGATTTCACGAACCAGGTCGCTCCGCTGCCGATGTGGCAGTCCGCGCAAGCGACTCGCGCGTGAGGAGAAAGCTTGTATGCCGTATATTCCGGACTCATCACCGTGTGGCAAACCTGCCCGCAAAAAGAGACCGACTCGGTGAACTCATACGCCTTGTAACTTCCGGCGGTGCTGACCATCACGAAAACTATCAGAAACGTCGCGAACGATATGACGGCGCTGCGCTGCGCGGGATCGTTCAGGTCAAGGCGGGGGTAGAACTCGGTGGGCGCCACTTTCTTCCGCCGCTCAACCAGGACGCCGGCGAGAATCAGCAGGAACCCGAGAATCAGAAATCCAGGCGAGATCATGTAGGCCAGGATGCCGACATAAGGGCTCGGCGTCGTGGCGATCATGTCAATCAGAACGAAGATGAAGATATTAGCGAGGCTGACGATGGCCAGGGCTATTCCCGCCAGGCTGATGGGATTGCGCAGCACCATGCGCAATCCGTGTCTCGGTTCGACCTGTTCCGGAGGCGTGTTTTCAGTTGCCATGCTTGACCTCGGCGGGTTCGGATTCTTCTTCTGCATCGATGTCGGCCGCGGCTAGTTGTGCATCGGGCGTTTCGATCACCGGATGGATATCGAGCCCGTGTTCCTCGCGATAGTGATGCAGCGTCATCTTTCCGTCCCACCAGGCCCAGTTCATCGGATATACATCGGGATCAAAGAATACCTGATAGAAGTGCCAGACGAAGATCGCGAGCGTCGCCAGAATCGCTTCGTAGAAGTGAATTGCGGTTGCGACATCGAGCCACCAGCGCGCCATATGATTGCCCACAAAAACTTTGGCCCACAGCATCGTGCCGGTCACGGCCATGACGATCATGCCCCACACCAGCGCCCAATATTCCGCCTTCTCCGCATAAGTGAATCGCGGGAAGTCGGGCTTGCTGGATGTCAGGCCGAGATAGTAAGCGACATTCTGCCACGCGGTCCGGGCGTCGTCCAGCGTCGGGAACATGTCGCGGATGAGCTTGCGGCCTTCGCGAGTCAGCGCGGCGTCGAAAATATGATAGACGCTCACTGCAATCAGAATGACGGCTGCGATCCGATGCAGCAGATGCCGCAGATGCTCGCTCATACCGAGCATCGTGTCGAACCACGAGCCGGAGAACTTTAGAGCGAATCCAGTCACAACTAGCGTGAAGAAGCTGGCGAGCAGCGTTAGGTGCTGCCAGCGGAATCGCATCGGCATCCGGACGACGAAGTGCTGCTGCAGCTTGCGCCGCGCCACGACTTTCGAGCGCCAGATAATCAGGTTATGCAGCAGCATCCCGCCGATCACGGCGAAGATCATGCTGAGATAGAAGCGGCGGATCCAACGCACGGCTTTGCTGCCCACGTCGGCGGAGAGCGGCGCGTCGACGTGCACTTTCGCTTCGGTGAACTTTTCGGTTACGCCGGGATGGCACTGTCCGCAGGTCTTGGCCAAATTCGCCTTGTTGATCGTGGAGCGCGGATCGCTTGAAGGAAAGATGCTGTGTGCACCGTGACAACTGGCGCAGTTCGCGACGACCTGAGATCCCATGCGCGAGGCGAGCCCGTGATAGCTGGCCAGATAAGTCGACGCGCGGTGACTTTCGACGCCAAATTCCTGGGTGAGCCGCACTCCTTCATGGCAGCGGGCACACGTTGCTTGCGCCACGTTCTGCGCTGAAACCGGAGAATTCGGATCGTTGTGCGCCTTGATCGAGTGGATTCCGTGGCAGTCCGTGCAAACCGGCGCCTGCCAGTTTCCCTGGGCGATGGCCTGTCCGTGAATACTCTGCTGAAATTCCGCCGAGATCGTGTTGTGGCACTTGCCGCACGTCAGCGGCACGTTGAACTTGAAGATTGGCGACTTCGAATCTTTAGCGTCGAGGATCTCGTGCGTGCCGTGGCAGTCGGTGCAGACGGCAGCTTTTTCCGATCCGTTGGCGACCGCGTGTCCGTGTACGCTCTGCTCGTAGGAAGCGACCATTTGCGCGCTTTGGCCGCCATCCTCCATGACAAATTTCTGGCTGTGGCACGCTCCGCAGGTCGCGGGAATATTCGTGTGGTGTACCTTCGACTTCGGATCACTCGCGGGTAACAGTTCATGCGGGCTGCCGTGGCAATCGACGCAAGTCGCGGCGTGGGTGTTCCCGCCCTGCGCGGCCTTCGCGTGGAAGCTGCGATCGTACGCGGCCTGCTCATCGGCATGGCACGTGGCGCACGTGATCTTCTTCGGGGTTGTCTCGTGTGCCGCCGACTTTACATCGGTGTGGCAGTCCACGCAGGTAAACATGCTGCCGTGGATCGAATCTTTGAAGGCTTGCGGATCGACGTGCAGGCTGACGCTCTTTCCATTCTCGTCATGGGTCAGCGAAGCATCGCTATGGCAGGCGAGACATTCATCCGCGGTGGGCTTGGGGGGATCTTTTTTGGACGCAGCGAGAACGGATCCGGCAGTTAAAAGCAGGGTGAGAGCAACTCCAGGCGCAAAAAGATTCCGTATCGTTCGCATGGACATGCTCTCACCCGCCAGTTCGTCAGAATTGGACTGTCTTTCTGCGGCATTTTGGCCGCTTTCTTTAACGACTTACTTCTTGAAGCTGCGAATCTGGGCAACCAGACCCTTGATGTCGTCGGCGCTTAATTTGGTCCCATACGCCGGCATCTTGGGAGGCTTGCCCTTGCTGATCGTGTCTGCCAGTTGCGCATCGGTTTGGCTCTGGATATCGGGCGAGGCGAAATCCTTGGTTCCCATCTTTCCGCCCTTTCCATCCGCGCCATGGCACATGGCACACTTCGCCTTGTAGGTGGCGGCGGCATCCTGTGCCGCAGCCGGAGAGCTGCAGACTGCCATCAGTCCGCACCCCATCAGAGCTAAGAGGCCCAATCGGAACGAAAGCTTTGTCATGTTGTTGCTTCCTCCTGAGGAAGAATTTTTCGTTTTGCACGATATCACAGAGCAGGGGTCGCCCGACGCTTGACTGCCGCAGTCCTTCCGAATTCCGGACTGCCGTGGATCGTGCTTTCGTCCCGACCCTGAGAACTCACTCGCAGGCGTAGGATCACACGCGCCTGAAATCTGCCCTATGGCAGAAGTCACGAGGCCTTGTGATAAAGATCACAGGCTTTTCTTGAATTAATTGTGGAACTTAATTAACGAAGGCGAGGCATTGCACACCGTGAGAGGCATTTGCCCAGCTAAGTTTCAATCGAGCTTGACTGGCGCCGGACGGGAACCGTGATTGGCGCGCGGATGCTGACTGGAAGCAGCCCCACTCTATCGTGAGGGTTGGAGCGCAACATCGGCTGGGAACAACCGACAGGCCAGAGTGAATGAAATCACAGCCGCCTGAGATTGGAAACACACACCCAGTTTCTCGATCGGTCCAAAATCGGCCTAATTCGGACTGAAGGTTGGGAGGCCGCCGTCAGTCGGTGTGATTCAAATCACAAAATCTGGTGACGAAGTGCACGGAGTCTTACCTCACCATCTGGCATGCTGGCAGGCAATCGAGGTGCCCTATGGCTAACGACGATCGCGATATTCTCGAGGTGCTCCGGTTTGAATTGAGCTTCCTGCTGGACGGAGGCTACGGAAGATCTCCGCAGGCGCCTTGGCGAGCCCCCGCGATTTTTGAGGATTCCCCGAGTTGCCCCAATTTCTGCGATCCAGCGCGGCCACATTCGTGCCAGAACTGTCTGTTCGAACAATTTGTTCCCGCCGAGCAAAAGGCTGAGAGCATTCCGTGTCGCTTTATCCCGATCACGCCGGATGGGCGCACCGTGGAAGATTTCTATCGCACGGGGAGCCAGGCCGAAATGGAAGAAGCTCTGATCCACTGGCTTCGTGCCCAGATTGAAAAGATCGAGCGGGAACGAGGTCGCAATTCCAAAGAAGGAGCGGCCTAGGAGGGCCGCATCGAGAACGGATCCAATACCAAAGATCTTGCCAATCCCCAGGCAGAGCCCGGATCCGCAGCGGTGTTGATGAACAGGGTTTTTCCCCAGGAAACGAGGAACGTATGAGTGAAGAGCACGCGTATCGAGTTGCAGCATGGTGGACGTCCGGGCGTACCGGTTTGGCGAAGTCCGACTCCGCGCCGAATGCGATCCACTTCACCGCTCCGACAGAATTCGGTGGATTGGAAGGGCGATGGACTCCGGAAGAATTACTGCTCGCCGCGGTCGCCGGGTGCTACACGACCACGGTTCGCGCCATCGCTGGTGCGGCGCAGTTTGACTTTACCGACCTGCAGGTGGAAGCCAGCGGAACCGTGCGCAAGGCGGAGTCTGGCTATTCCTTCACGCAGATTGTGGTTCGTCCGAACCTGAAGATATCTTCCGCCGAGGAACGTGATCGCGCACTCGAACTGCTCAAGCGCGCCGAAAAGTTGTGCCTGGTTTCGCGAGCGCTGGGAACAACTCTGAAATTCGAGCCGCAGCTGGAGATTAATAAGCCGCCAATCCCGGTCTCATAAATCACCGAACCGCGAACAAATCCTACAATTCAATCGAAGCCACGACGGAGGACGGATCTTCCGTCGCGCGAACCTGGAAGCCGGTCTTTCTGAAGATGGCTTGCGTGGCCAGATTGTCGCGCAGGATTTCCCCTGAGATGCGTTTGAAGCCCTCCGCGCGAGCTACCTGTGCAACGCCGGCAAGCAACTCGGTGCCGAGTCCTCGCCCTTGCCAGCGGTCGGCTACGAGGACGGCCGCTTCGGCCTCGGTGCGGGTGATCGCGGTGAAGCGTCCGACACCAAGAATCTCATTCTCGCCTGAGGATGGATTCTTATTCTCGGCGACCAGCGCGAAGCCGCGGTCGTAGCTGCCGAAACAGATGCGGACCAAACGTTCGTGTTCCACGCGCGTGCTGAGGCTCAGCGAGCAGAAATACCGCAGATAGACGCTGCGTTCAGAGAGCGTGGTGTGGAACTTCACCATGAGCGGCTCATCTTCCGGGCGAATCGGGCGAATCGTCACCGCAGTTCCGTCCTTCAATTGCCACTTCCGGACATATTGCGATGGGTACGGGCGAATCGCGGGACGCGGCAACTGCTCTGGCCGCATCGCGGCATCGTGCAGCATGATGCGCGCATCGAGTGCCAGCAGATGATCCGGGCCGGCCAGCAGCGGATTTATATCGATCTCTCTTATCCACGGCTGCTCCATCACGAGCTGACCGAAGCGAACAAGAAGCTCTTCGAGATCTGTGAGATTCACTGGCTTGCGTCCGCGCACCCCCTTTAACGCTTTGAAAATCCGCGTCTGCTCCATCAACCGTTGCGCCAGCGTGGTGTTGAGCGGCGGCAGTGCCAAAGCGTAATCGCGATAGACCTCAACCATGACACCGCCAGAACCGAACAGGATCACGGGCCCAAATTGCGCATCGATGCTGCTGCCGAGAATGAGCTCGTATCCATCGCGGCCGACCATGGGTTGAACCGTCACTCCCTGAAAATGCTGTGCGCCGGCCTTTTCCGCCACGGAGTCCCGGATCGAGCGGAATGCCCGTCGCACTTGCTCTTCATCCTGCAAGCGCAGACGGACTCCATCGACGTCGGTCTTATGGGTAATTGTGCTCGATAGAAGTTTTAGTACGACGGGGAAGCCAAGCTCCGCAGCCGCCGCGAGTGCTTCTTTTTCATCTTGCGCCGTGCGCGTTTCAACTACGGGAAGTCCATACGATGCCAGAAGCTGCTTGGCTTCGAATTCATTCAGCATCGTCCGTCCAACCGAGCGAGCCTGTTGAACCGATGCAGTAATCTGCCCTCGGATCTCGGACGCTGGCTCGGCTTCCACCAAGGCGGGTGTCTCGTACAGTCCGCGCAGATTGTAGGTATAGCGCCACATATATGTAAACGCTCGCGCGGCCGTATCCGGGTAAGAAAAGGTTGGAATTCCAGCCGCGTTCAAGATCGCCGTGCCTTCTGCAACGCCCGCGCCTCCCATCCAACTGGCAATCACGGGCTTGGTCGTGCTGTGCGCGAACTTCTTCATACACTGGGCGGTCGCCGTCGGATCGGCGAGTCCCTGCGGGGCGATCACGGCAAGCAATCCGTCGCTCCCAGGATCTTTCGAGACAATTTCCACCGCCTTCGCAAACCGGTCGGCATCGGAGTCCGCGAGAATATCGACCGGATTGCCGTGACTCCAGTGCGGAGAAAGAAAGGTCGACAACTCGCGAATCGTCTCCTGGGAAAGCGCGGTGAGTTCACCGCCCGTCGCAATCAGGGAATCGGTTGCCAGAACTCCCGGGCCTCCCGCATTCGTGACGATGCTGAGGTGAGGCCCGCGGGGCCGGGGCTGCTTAGACAGCACCTCCGCCATATAAAAAAGATCGGCGATGTTTTGTACGCGCAGGACTCCACTGCGGCGGAAGGCCGCTTCGAGCACGTCATCGCTTCCTGTTAAAGCTCCGGTGTGCGAGGCGGCCGCGCGCGATGCGGCGTCTGAGCGTCCCGCTTTTATCACAATAATCGGCTTGCTCAGGGCAATCTCTCGCGCCGCAGACAGAAACGACCGCGCATCGCCGACCGACTCCATATAAACCAGAATGCTCTTAGTGTGTGGATCGTCGCCGAAGTGATAGATCAGATCGCCCCATCCCACGTCGAGCATCGAACCGGTTGAAACCATCGCGCTGAATCCGACTTGCTCGCTCCGGCTCCAGTCGAGGATTGCGGTCTGCAATGCGCCGCTCTGGCTGAGAAACGCAACGCTGCCTTTTTCCGGCATCGCTTTTGCGAATGTCGCGTTGAGGCCGCTTGTGGGAATCATGAATCCCATGCAGTTCGGACCGATCAGCCGCAATGATCCGCGTCGCAGATGTTGCTGGATTTCTTCTTCCAGAGCGGCTCCCGCCTCGCCCTGTTCGCGAAATCCGGCGGAGATCACGACCGCGGAACTCACTTCCGCGTCGACGCAGTCGCCAACGATTTGCGGAACGAGATGGGCAGGCGTCACCACGATCGCAAGATCGACGGTGCCAGGAATATCCGCAATATTTTTCTGCGTCTTGATCCCCAGAATTTCAGGGCGGCTGGGATTCACCGCATAAATTTTTATTTTTCCGCTGCTCTCCAGCAGGTTCGAGAGCACGCTGCGGCCCACCGTCCCTTCGCGGTCAGTCGCTCCGACAACTGCGATCGATCGTGGAGCAAACATGGATTCAAGCCCCGGACGCGGAGCCATCTTCTTTTTTGCCCCATTAATCCGTGGTTTTGCCGCAGGGCTTGGTGATTCGCTCACGAGCGCTCCTTGCGCGAATGGAAATGTGTTTCATTTTTTCACAATTTTAGGAGTGACTGAAGAAAGGATTTGCGCAACACACTCCCCATCTTCTTATAGTGTGTCTTGTGTGTCTGTGATCACAATAGGTGTGGAATCACTGACGTGAGTGACGTTGATCACAAGTGTAATTTCCGGGATACAATTTAACGGAAAGAGAGGTGCTGCTCTCATGCGCGCCCCTTATGGCCTGAATATTCTTGATAATTGCCTCACCTGTTCGGTCAGGGAAGAACATCTTTTTTGCAATCTTTCAGTCCATGCCGGACAACGTCTCAACGAAATCAAATCCACAGCTGTTTATCCCAAGGGAGCGATGCTTTTCATCGAAGGGCAGCAACCGCGCGGAGTATTCGTGCTGTGCGCGGGGAAAGCCAAGCTCTCGACTTCATCCCGCGAAGGCAAGACCATCATCACCAAGCTTTCCGATGCCGGCGATGTGCTCGGGCTGAACGCGGTTATCTCGAATCATCCTTACGAAGTTACGGCTGAAATGATGGAGCCCGGCCAGGCGAACTTCATCCCGCGTGAATCGCTGTTGCAGTTTCTCAAAGATCATGGGGAAGTAGCCCTCCGCGTTGCCGAGCAATTGAGCCGCAATTACTACACGGCATATGAAGAGATCCGCACCCTTGGACTCGCAACTTCACCATCCGAGAAATTCGCCAAGCTATTGCTGTCTTGGTCGAGCAAGACTGCACAAAACGACGGCGCGAGCCAGGTGAAGCTGACGTTGACTCATGAAGAGATCGCGGAGATCATCGGCACTACCCGCGAGACGGTCAGCCGCCTGTTTTCCGAATTCAAGAAGAAACAGTTGCTGCAACTGAAGGGCTCGACTCTGGTCATTCGCAACCGGACCGCGCTCGAAAAAATTGTTCAGTCCTGATCCGCCGGGGGACAGCACGGCCTGTCCCCGCCGCTAACCGGCCACCGTCAGCACTGGGCAAGGCGCATCATGCAACACTTCGTGCACCGCGGTCCATGGCGAATGAGCCGCAAGGCGCGCGGAGCCTTGCTGGTTCGCACCCATCACGATCAGATCAGCTTTGCGTTCGGCCGCTGCCGTCAGAATCCCTTCGGTCAGGAAGTTGGTTCCGACAATGTATTCCGGTTCCTGCTGCAAGCCAGTGTTCTGCGGCATCCATTGCTTAAGCCGCTGCAGCGACCGCATCCGCGACGCTACTTCCCATTGGCACAATTCATCCGCGGCGATTGTGCCGGGAGCATATGCCGAAAGATTCGTCGAAGTCGCAGGCATCGGCGGAGTCGTATGCAGCAGAATCAGTTTCGCTCCATGCAAGGCCGCCAGCTTCAAGACGAGAGGCAAGGCTTTCGCGGAGCCCCTGCCAAAATCGGTCGCGAAAAGGATCGTATGCACCTCGGGAACCCCCTTGGGAACCACGCCCCTCGGACCCAGCGTTAATACCGGGCACGGCGCGCGGCGCAAGAGTTCCTCGGCAACGGAACCGAGCGCCAGCTTCTGAACTCCTCCGCGACCGCGTGTGCCTAGAATGATCAAATCCGTATCGGTTCTTCCGGCAAAGGACAATAGAGCTTGTGCTACGGGTCCGTGCTGCAAGAGGACTGTCTCCAGATTCTTCTGCGGCCCGAGTTCATCCGTCATCGAATGCAATCGCCGCCAGGCATCCATCTCTTCCAGCCCTAGTTCAGGCGGACTGTCCAGTACTTCATAGCGCCAGTCTGCTTTCAGCACATGAACTGCAAAAATATGTTCCGCTCCGCCCGCGGTGAGGGGAATGGCGCAACGAAGGGCGCGGCGCGAACAATCCGAAAAATCGACCGCGATCAGAATTCGCCGGAACGCCGGCGCCGTCCGCAGCGTTTCTCGAGTCTCCAATTCCTGCGCAATCATAGACACCTCCCGTCGCGCACTTGCCTAATCGTCGCCTCGTGTGGCGCAGGCAGCAGCTGTAACCGGCTCGTCCTCAGATACGATTTGCGACCCAGGCAAACTCACGACTCGAGCCCGTGCTCCGTCCCACACCACGGTCACGGTTTTCGAGCAACGGTCACAAAGCCAGTCGCGCTCGTAAAGAAACGGAAAATAATCCTCACTCAGGACTTGCACTTCAGGGGTGGGAGTGAGATGGAAAAGCTTTCCCTGGGTGAGAGTGTGGAATTGCTCCTTACAGTCGGGATTCGCGCACTTTGATAGCACGGCGCAGCACCCCTTCAATCCATCGGCCTATTAGGAATGTTATTGCGAGAACGTGAAATCGAGAGTGACTGCAGATACTCCCGAGCGTGATATTCATCACTGGCAGACGATCCGGTCGGTAGTCTTTTGCAACTCATGGTCCGCCTGTCATTTACAATCGCTCGGCGGGATCGTGATCATTAGAGATGATGCAAATTCCTTGTGCTGGCTTACTTTTCGATTTAGACGGAGTTCTTATCAATTCCACTCCGGCTGTGGCCCGAGTCTGGCGGAAGTGGGCGATGGAGCGCGGATTCAATCCGGATGAAGTCGTTCAGCGCGCTCATGGCCGACCCAGCTTAACCACCGTTCGCGAATATCTGCCCGAGGCCGACCATCACGCTGAGAACAAAGAGGTCGAACGCCGCGAGATCGAGGATCTTGAAGGCGTCATGCCTCTGCCGGGAGCTCTCGATCTTCTTGGCAGCCTCCCTTCAAATCGATGGACGATTGTCACCTCCTGCACGCGTCCGCTGGCCGAAGTCCGGATCAAAGCTGCCGGACTTCCTCTGCCGCCGAAAATCATCACCTCAACCGATATCATCCATGGGAAGCCGAACCCGGAGCCGTTCTTGAAGGGAGCTGCCTTGCTGGGATTTCCCGCCAAGGAATGCGTCGTATTCGAGGATGTCCCTGCAGGCGTTCGCGCCGGAAAAGCGGCCGGTGCAAGGGTGATCGCCTTTACCACAACGGTTGAGAAGTCTACTCTTCAGGATGCCGGTGCCGATTTTGTCCTGCATAGCTGTGCCGACGTGCGGCTTGAAGGTTCCGCAGAGGACTTGCTTTTAGAGCTACGGCTGGCGTAGTTTGTCCCTGCTGATAGCAAACGGTGGGCCGTTCCCTAGTTATCTCGCCCAGCTTTCGACGAAGTTCTTCCCAACTGTTTTCGGAATAATCGCATCCACTGGGTCACTCAATGTGTTCAAACCAAAATTGAAGGAGAACCGCAATGAGATCCAAAGCAGCGACCGTGCTGGCGAGTTTGTTCTTGTTGATTCCGTTTTATGCGGTAGCGCAAAACTCCGCGAAATCCGACGCACGCATTATCCGGGAAGTTCGGCATGAATTGCTCATGTTGCCCTACTTCGGCGTCTTCGACAACATTACCTACAAGGTCGAAGATGGAACGGTCACATTGATGGGTAGTGTAGTCCGGCCCTCCCTCAAACCCGATGCCGAGAATGCGGTGAAACATATCGAAGGAGTCGAGAAAGTTGTTAATCAGATTGAAGTTCTGCCTCCTTCTCCTATGGACCAACGGATCCGGCTGGCATTATTTCATGCCATCTACGGATTTCCGGCGTTACAGAAATATGAGCTGGGCGTTCAGAAACCAATCCGGATAATCGTCAGGAATGGGCATGTCTGGCTTGAGGGCGTGGTCGATAGCGAAGCCGACAAGAACCTCGCGGGCGTTCGCGCCAATACGGTCCCGGGTATTTTCTCGGTCACGAACAACCTGCAAGTGGCTGAGCCACGGTCGTAAATATCGATGGGAGGACGCGTCTGCGTCCTCTCATTTCCATCGTGTTTCGGGGAAAAATGCAGCGCACCGCTTCTCCTCGGCGGCTTCGGACGCCCCTGCCTTGATGCTGCGCGCGTATAATGCTCCCGGATTTCACTTCCAACCCCGTGGAGTATTGGAGGAATGGCATCATGGCTTTTCATGCGATGAATCGGCGCACGTTTCTCAAAACTACAACCGCCGTCTCTGCCGCGACTTTGTTCGGGAGTCGTCTCGGCTGGGCGGCAGGTCAGCACAAAATCAACAAGGTCGGCCTGCAGCTTTACACCGTCCGCGACATGATGAAAGACGATTTCGACGGCACCATCGCGAAGGTGGCGCAGGTCGGCTACAAGGAAGTGGAATTCGCCGGCTACTTCGGTCGCACCGGGAAGCAGGTGCGCGCAGTGGTCGAGAAGAACGGCCTTGCGGCTCCCTCCACGCACGTGCAATATGACGAACTCGACGAGAAATTCCCGTCGGTCATCGAGACCTCCAAAGAAATCGGCCTCAGCTACATCATCTGCCCCTGGATTCCCGAGGAACTCCGCAAATCTCCTGACATCTGGAAGCAGGCCTCTGAAAAGTTCAACAAGTGCGGCGAGCAATCGAAGAAGGCGGGACTCCAGTTTGGCTATCACAATCACTGGTTCGAGTTCATGCCGGTGAATGGAAAGCTTCCCTACGACCAGCTTCTCGCCGATTGCGATCCGAACCTCGTCAAGATGGAAATGGATCTTTGCTGGATCACCGTCGCCGGCGGCGACCCGATCCACTATTTCGAGAAGTATCCCGGACGCTTCCCGCTGGTTCACGTCAAAGACGTGAAGACCATGCCTAAACTTACAACCGGCGGCTCCCAGAACTTCGGCGACACGGTGGATCTGACTTCGGTGGGCGATGGCGTCATCGATTGGAAAAAGATCTTCGCCCATTCGCAGCAGGCGGGAATCAAGCACTATATCGTCGAGCATGACCGGCCCCAGGACCCCATCGCCAGCATCACGGCCAGCTACAACTATTTAAGTAAGCTGACCTGGTAAAG
Organism: Candidatus Acidiferrales bacterium; assembly: GCA_035507635.1. Classification (GTDB taxonomy): domain Bacteria; phylum Acidobacteriota; class Terriglobia; order Terriglobales; family Acidobacteriaceae; genus Sulfotelmatobacter. The sequence continues at coordinate 6,141 of DATJOA010000123.1, read as the reverse complement.
CTTCGCAGAAACTAGCCTTCGTGTTCCTTCCTGACCCTGCTGGTTCACAAATCTCAACCACCAAGGGCACGAAGGAGCACGAAGTTTTTTTGCGACCAAGCGGGCCCTGGGTCGGTATCTCTTTGAAAGAGAGTGGGATGGGCATCTTGACAAACTCCAATTATGGACATAAAATTATGCTTAATTGGAGTACCCAATGAATGCCCTTGCCGCAGTGCCGGATCTCGGGCTTGACCTCCGCAAGGTCCCGGATCTCGCCGAACCGGGTACCCGCACACGCCTGAGCCGTGCGGCCGTTGAGGCCTTCTTCGCTATCGTCGAAAAATGGGGGCTGCGCAATGAGGATGCCATGGCGTTGCTGGGCGGCACATCGCACGGCCGCTACTACGACCTGAAGCGAAAGCGGAAGGGGATTCTTTCGCAGGATGAGCTGACCCGCATTTCGCTTCTGATCGGAATCTTTAAGGCTCTCAATATTCTGTTCAATCCGCGGCTGGCCAACGAATGGCCGTCGCGCCCGAATTCAAATCCGATGTTCAGCGATGCTCCCCCGGTGGAATTGCTCGTGCGCGGCGGAGTGCCGGGCATGCTGAGCGTCCGCCGCCTGCTCGACGCGCGCCGCGGCGGCCGATAACAGCTTCCGAGTATCTCTGTGCTGCCTACGTCATTCATTGACCAGCGTGATACGCACCGGCTCATTCCCGCCCAATTCGCCGACGGCGGAGCCTCCGTGCTCGCGCGGCTGACCGACGATCCGGAAACGCTTGACGCGATCTTCGAGCTGGATAACGCTACGAACGATCGTCTTTTGGCAGAGTCGCGTTTGCTGCCTGGTATCGACGAGCGCGAGCTTGTCTTCGGCATTCCTTCCTATCGCATCATCAACGCCGCGTTCTGCCATCCCTCGCCGGGAGGATCGCGTTTCAACCGCTCCGACCGCGGCGCCTGGTATGCGAGCTATGACGTCGAGACCTCGCAGACGGAGGTCGCTTATCACCGGCAACTCTGGCTCAAAGAAACAAAGTGGAATGAAACGGATTCTGCCGACTACATGGACTATCTGGCGGATTTCCGCGCGGACTTCCATGATCTGCGACATTCAAAGGATCAGGCGGACTGTTTATCGCCGACAAGCTATGCAGCTTCGCAGGCGCTTGCCGCCGAGTTGATCGCCTTGGGCTCTTCAGGGATCGTGTACCCGAGCGTGCGCCGGCGCGGCGGAACGTGCGTTGCCTGCTTCCGGCCCGTACTGGTGACGAATGTGCGAAAGGGGAGTATCTATCGCCTCGAATTCCCGGACGCTCACAGCCATCCAAAAATCCGCCGCGTCTGACTGCTCACGCTTTGCCGAACGGATCTTCCAGTGAAGGACTCTGTGGCGTGAACAACTCCGCGCCGTTTTCCGTCACGTGCATGTCGTCTTCCAGACGCACGCCGAACTCGCCTCGAATGTAGATTCCCGGCTCGTTGCTGGTCGTGATGTTCGCCTCGAGTTTTTTTGTGTTACCGCGAACCAGATACGGCCACTCATGCCCGTCCATGCCGAGGCCGTGGCCGAGGCGGTGCGTGAAGTATTTGTAGTCGGGGCCGTAGCCGCCGTCCGTCACGACTTTGCGAGCGGCGGCATCGATCGAACCGCATTCGACTCCCGGCCGAGCTGCGGCGAGCGCTGCAGACTGGGCGCGATGCACGATGTCGAAGACGCTCTTCATCTTGTCCGACGCTTTTCCGAGGACGAACGTCCGGGTGATGTCCGACTGATATCCCTCGACCGTGCAGCCATCGTCGATCATGATGATGGTGCCTTCGCGAAGGACTTGCGGCGTGCGAGATCCGTGTGGGAACGCGGTGTATTCGCCGACCATCACGCTGGCCTCGCCGGGGAATCCCGTGCGCGCGTACGCCGTATCAATCAAGTTGCCGACGTCGGCCTGCGTCATGCCTTCCTTAAGCGACTGGTAGACCGCTTCGTAAACCGCCAGCGTCACGTGCGATGCGAGCCGCATCAGCGCGATTTCGTGCTCGCTCTTGACCATGCGGCAACCGGCGGTGACCGGCGTCGCGCTCGAGAGCGTGGCCTGCGGAGCAGCTTTCGCGATTCCATCGACGAAGACGAAGCGCATCGTTTCTTCCATCCCGATCTTGCCGGTCGAGAGTCCGCGCTCTTTCAAGCCTTGGGCGACGCGCTGATACGGGCTCTCGTCTTCCTGCCATATGCGCACGTCGGGGTTGTCGCCGCCGGGAGCGTTGGCAAGCTGCTCGCGGGCGCGTCCTTCTTCAAATCCTGGACAGACGTAAAATGCGTTGCCTTTTGCGGGCAGCACGAGGGCGAACATGCGCTCGCCGCCCCACCAGCGCATCCCGGTAAAATAGCGGAGTGTGGTGCCTTCCATCATCACGATGGCGTCGAGCGAGTTCTCAGCCATCAGCTTCCGGGCAAGATCGAGGCGCTGGCTGCGTTCTTCGAGCGTGATCGGCTTCGCCTCACTCTTCCGCGATTGCAGGCGAGCGATCGATGGGGGCAGGGAAGAGTCGTTCGAATTTTGTGTCGAGGCACCGAGTGCGTTCGGAGTTATCGCGATGCCTCCGGCTACACTGCCCAATTCCAGAAACCGCCGCCGCGAGATCATGCGTCCCTCCAAGGATCGAGGATTGTAAGGCCGGGACATTATATAGTCGCTGGTCGTTCGTCGTTGGCCGATCTGCGGCTCACTCGAGTTCTGCGGTGACGAAGAATTCCTGGGAGGAATTGTCGTACTCGATCCGCAGGACGTTGGGCTTGCAGCAGACCTGGCAGTCTTCGACATAGGTCTGGCGGCGGCCGGCGGATTCGTCCACGGTCGTATGATTCCACTCCCCGCAAGAGGCGCACTGGAAGCCGGATTCCATGGCAAGCTCAAGTAGAGCACATACATCCGTCGTTGGTCGCTAGCCGATTCGCACGCTGCTTCCTGAGCCCTGGCTAACCCAAAAAATCTTGAACCACCAAGGTCACGAAGTAAGACGAAGGATCTTCTGGCGCTGCTCCCAAGCGGCTGCAAACGGCGAACGATCAACGACCAACGACGAACGACCATCGACCGGCCGACGCTTCACAAATACTCGTCTTCTTCCGCGCGAGGCGCTATATTACGGCTGTCCCGGCGATCGGGCGCGTGCTCAGTGAGGAGCGACTTCCATGGCGACGGGCTACACGAGCGGCAGAATGGTTTCGCACAACATGGTTACGACGCAGTACGAGCTTGATAACTTTCGCGTGACGCGGACTCTTGGCGTGGTTCGCGGTATCGTGGTGCGATCGCGGTCGATTTTCGGAACGATTGGCGCCGGACTGCAAACGCTGGTCGGAGGGAACATCACCTTGCTCACGAACCTGTGCGAGAAGACGCGGCAGGAAGCCTTCGACTTGATGCTGCAGCATGCCGCCGAACTCGGAGCGAACGCCGTGGTCGCCGCCCGCTACGACGCGACTGAAATTATGCAGGGCGTCACCGAAGTGCTTGCCTACGGGACGGCGGTGTTCGTGGAACCGGTCAAGTAGGAGTCGTCCGCCATCCGTCGTCCTCCGTCAGTCCCGAGCACCGAGTTCTGAGTCGTGAACCCAAGATGAGAACACGGGCGGGAATGCCGCTCTCTGTCTGCAAGGACGCGTCCGCTCTATGACCTTATGTTTTGGAAACGCCCCCCACCCCCCTGTGCCGATTCTCTGGAATCAATGATTTACAGCAAAATCCGGAATAAAATATTTGTTTTCAAGATTTTGCGGGCAAAATATTGAAAATGCTGGACTTAGATCTTGCACTGCGCACAGTTTTTTATGCGTCTGCTTGCAAAATATTCAAAACATTGGAGTTGCTCGATCCGCAGCGCGGAGCACCCCTTGCAAAATCTTGAGCCGCTTGGAGTTATACGCAAAATCCTGTTTTCAAATAACTTATGTGAGTCCCGAGTCGCGAGCCCCGACCGAGTACAGAGCGCGACTGCCGGGGGCCGTGCCTCTCGGCGAATGCCATGATCGGATGTTGAGGCTGTGGAAGGCAAGGTCAGATGTCACAGCGGCCTGTGGAAAGACGCAAACTTCGTTCCCGGATCGCGTGGCACGGGACAGACGGAGGGTTCCCCATTCAATTTCTCCGCGAAGCCAGGGAAACATTCCGTGTGTCCCGAATTCGTCCCCCGGCAGGGGTTTTGAGCGCTAGCGCCTGTGGTTTCGTCAAAGTACCGCATATCCCGGGATCACGGGCGGTGCTGTCGTCCCGTGTTATGGTTGATCTTGGAGACGAGCGTGAACGAACCGCAGTCTGTGCAGGAAAAAGGTAAGGCTCAGAACAGTCGAAAAAGAGAGTATTTCGTTGCAGTGTCGCCGATCATCGGTTCTGTGATTTGCGACTCTCTTGCGCGAATGGAGCCATCTGTCTACGGATTCAAGTGGCTGCTGATTTTTGCCTTCGGAGGATTGGCCGCCGTCGCAGGTGTATTTAAGTTGCGACGACTTATTCATGGGATCGGCTGGGTCTTCCCAAACTCGGACACCGTCATCATATCGGCGATGAGCGCACAAATCTGGACGTATTTGATATTCACTCATGCGCTCTGGAAATAGAACCACGCGGCAAGTGTTGCAACGTCCGGATTTCACTCATCTTCAGGTGAGCTAATTCCTTGTTGAATCTGCTGGGGGTATGGCGCGAATGCGACATGCGTTGACTTATTCTGCCCGGTTATTGGCTCTGATTCTGGCGACCGTGTCAGGCGTGTCATTCGCATTTTGTTGTGCGGTACTTATTCGCCTCTACTTCGAGATGCCGGGCGTCATTATGCGAGACGATCTGATTCAGGCTGCCGTCGTTGGGTTGGGATTCGTATGTTTTACGAGTTTATACGTCTTTCTCGCCCGCAGGACTTCCGCGCAGAGGCCAAGACGCTTAACCCGCCAATAGAGGTTGCAAAATCGCGATTACACTCAAAATTCCCCGCCCCGGCGAACAGACGACGCCAGTTTGTGACATCTCCACTGGTTACATTAGTTACGAGCCCAAGCGTCTTTCCTTCCCCTTCACCCATCTCCCCTTACCTAGACTGGCGTCGAGGGAATAAACCCAATGACGAATTTCCCGATGTATTTGTCAGAGCTTCCGGAGCCAAATCGTAATCGCATCAGGCATTGCATCAAGCTGGCCAGTGGTTTCCCCGTCGGGCCGAATCCCGGCTCCATCTCTACGACTCCGAAAATGCCGAAGCAGCGACATGTAGTGTAATCAAGACGATTCAGGAGTTGAAAGAAACCATTGCTATCACCGAAGGGCTGCTTCTTGAGTTGGTGCAGGTCCACGGACTGCCGGATGAAACTGGGACTTGTGCCCGATGCGGACCGCAAGGATTTCAGAGATTTGCTGACGCGCATTACTTAAAGATTGGCGAAAAATCGCGATTTCGCTAATCCCCCCGAGGCGGGGAACTTGAGCGCTAGGGCCTGTTCTCAACAGTTGAGGAATGGACGCATAATGTCTGGTACGAGTTCCACACCATGACGACGCTAAAGACTGCAGAGTGGTGGGTAGCGCGAAGATTCGGATGTATTTCACTCTTGTTGTCGTTGGGAGAGATCGCCGCAATAGGGACCGCCATTCTTTTCGTCCGGTCATCGAGCCATCACGACATCACGAAAGTTCAGAGTCTGGCCTCTGATGCGTGGCTTCTGGGCGGAATTGGGTCGCTCGGTTTTGCAGTGGCTGGTCTCGTGGCAGATGCGAAGCGATTCACCGCGATTCTCGCCATCGTTCTCACTGTTTTGACGTTCGTGGTCTGCGGTACGCAGTTCTTGGTCTAAGTGGGTTGGCGTAACATCGCCATATCGCTCAAAACCCCTCGAAAAGGGCGAAGCAAAAGCGCACGCTTGTGACATGGCCCGGTTTCGTCCACTGACAAACTTCCCGCGATACAATGCAGCAACGATGAGCATCGGTGAAATTTCGTGGCTGGATTTTGTCGGTTTCGCCATCACCGTCACGCTGCTGGAGGCTGCGATGAGAGGCGTTGGAACCACGGTTCTCAAGGGTCACCGCAACAATTGGCAGGTGGCTCGGCGATTTCGGCCCATTCTCGGACTCGCGGGAATGGGCCTGCTTGTGCTTGTCGCAG
>DATJOA010000122.1:0-20221 GCA_035507635.1 Candidatus Acidiferrales bacterium | reverse complement strand
TCGAGCACGAGTGCCTTGGTCTGCTTTGCGTACGAGGCGGCTTGATCGTACTGGCCCTGATCCAGCGCCGAGCGAGCCAGCCACGAGTACGCATCCAGATATTCGGCATCCACACCTCTCTGTGCGCGGTAAGAATCGAGCTCGGATTCCGCGGCGGCAAGGTTGTTCTGCGCCAGCGCGTAACGGACGTTGTCGACAATCCCAGCCCATGCAATTGAAGCTGTAAGACAGAACCAGATCAGCAGGGTTCGCGATCGCATCACTCCTATGATGATTCTTCGACTGAAAAGTGGCAAATCGCGCGACCCGATCATCGCGCAGCTGAGATGATTGCGCCGAACTACCTCCGGTTATGGCGTCACCTCAAAAACCGTGCCGCCATTATTCGTTCCGCCCTGCTCGGTCGTGCCATAGAGATTGCCCGCCGAATCCATCAGCAATGCAGCATGAGGGAACGCGCCATCACCGCCACTGCCGAAGCTGTGCAAGATGGTTTCGTTCCCGCCTGTATCCAGCTTGAATACGATCCCGCCACCAAACGCCCCGCCCTGAAAGCTTGTGCCATATAGATTGCCGCTCCCATCAATAATCAGCGCAGCCTGCGTGTGTAAACCATCGCCGGTCCCGCCAAAACTGTGCAGAACCGTTTCTGTCCCCGCAGGAGTCAGCTTGAACACCACGCCGGTGTGGAACTCACCTCCGTTGTACGTAGTGCCGTAGAGGTTACCCTGTGCGTCGACAACTAGACCTCCCTCAGGAAAAACCCCGTCGGCCTTCGCACTACCGGTGGCGGAGAAGCTGTGCAGGACACTTTCCGTTCCCGCAGAAGTGATCTTGAACACGGCTCCTTCGCCGAAGGTCCCACCGAGCTCAGTTGTCCCATACAGATTGCCTTGCTGATCCAGCACCAAGGGAGCCATCGGCCTGAGCCCATCTCCTCCACCGACAAAATAGTGCAAGACCGCATACGATCCTTTCGCGCTGACCTCGTATACGGTGCCGGCGCCGAAGCCCTTGCCCCCATACGCGGTCGTTCCGTAAATATTCCCCTGGCCATCCATCACGAGGCCGGCGACTGGATAAAGACCATCGGAAGCGCTCGCGCCAAAATTATGAACAACGGTCGCGGTTCCATCGGGGCCGACTTTGAACACCGTGCCCGAACGATAGACGCCTCCTGCGGCAGTTGCGCCGTAAAGATTCCCTTTCGAATCCCTGACGAGCGTGCCAACAGGCTCGATCCCATCTGTGGATGTCGCTCCGAAGCTATATAGAACAGTCAGGGCACCTTCCGGAGCAAGCTTGAATACCGTGCCCCCATTGTGTGCGCCGCCTTCGTAAGTAGTGCCGTACAAGTTTCCTTGCGGGTCTTCTATAAGCTGAACCTCGGGGTACTGTCCGTCAGTGCATGAGGAAAGGCCGCAGAAACTGTAAAGAACACTTTCGCTCTGCGCAGCCGCGCTGGCTGCAGTCAGGCACACCAGGGTCAGCAAGGCGCAGCCCATTGATATACGGCGCAAGATTGTGGCGTAGAGACTCATCATCACGTTCCTTCCAATGGGGGGACCGGATTACTCTGCGAAGTTTGTTGGCGAACGCATGAGAACCCAGCTTCGACGCTAAATTCAGCTGGCGAACCAACCAGAGAATTGGGAAGGCATTATGCTGTCGGTCAATGGTTGCGTCAAGATGCAGGAAATTGCGTCCGTTGAGTCTAGGAAATCTGATCGCAACGAAGCGCAAAGTGCCTCAAGACAGCTGTGAGAGATGGGCCCAACATCTTAGTCGCAAGAAGGGCCTAACGTGTTCATTATCAGTGCGTTGAATGGAGTCCCTTACGAATTCTGTAGCTATTCCTGTGCACTTTCACGTACAATGAAGCTGCGTTTGACTTTAGAGTTCCTTCGCAGTACAAGCATCTCCGCTTAACCCAGCGTGTGACCTGCCTGCAGAAGAATCCTGAAAGCTTCAGCGCTACATCAAGAAAAAGGAACAATGCAACAACATGGAAACAGGAACAGTGAAGTGGTTTAACGACGCCAAAGGCTATGGTTTTATCAGTCGCCAGAACGGCGAGGATGTCTTCGTACATTTCTCCGCCATTCAGGCTAGTGGATTCCGCAGCCTGCAGGAAGGTCAACAAGTGCAGTTTGACGTGGTCAAAGGCCCCAAGGGCTGGCAAGCTGAGAACGTCAAGGGCGTCTAACACCGCTTTGCAAACAATCCGCATGAGGGCGGCCAGCAATGGCCGCCCTTAGTGTTTTAGGACATTGACGATTCATAATACGCAGCGTTATAGTACGTTACGTACTATGGGTCAGCAGATTCCATCTTTTGGCTACGCTCTCCTCGGCCTCATCCACCAGAAGCCATCGTCCGGCTATGATCTCCGCAAAATCTTCTCTTCCACTTCGATGAAGACTTACAGCGACAGCCCGGGAGCCATTTACCCGGCGCTGCGGCGACTACAGAAGCAAGGTCTGATTCGAGGCACAGTCGAAGATGGTTCGGGACTGCGGCGGCGCCAGGTCTTCCGTTTGACTGCGAAAGGTCTCGCCGAACTCAAACGGTGGATCGCGCTTCCCATCGGTCGTGACGACCTATCGTCGGGCCTGAAGATAATCATGCTCCGCTTCGCATTCAGTGAAAAGGCCGTCGGACCTTTCGCCTCGCTTGAGATTCTCAGATCCATCGAAGCCGCGCTCGGACCTTTTTTACGAGACCTTCGGGAGAAACTGGAGGCCATGAGGCCGTTCGCACCTACTTCCGGACGCCTTGCTCTGGAGTGCGGCATACGAAGCTACGAATCGCTTTTGGGATGGACTCGTTACGCCATTTCCATTTTCGAAAAACAACTGCAAGGAGGGCGTCGTGAAACTTAGTCAAGCAATTCTGCGCTGGGTCTTGGCACTAATTGGCATCGTCGTCGCTCAGTCGATCGCTGGACTGTTGGTTCGAATGAGGGTGCCAACGGTGCCTCACATGTCCGAATGGTTTTTAGTCGCCAACGCGATCGTCGCTGCAGCGCTAACCGTTCTCGCCGTTCGCTCGGATTGGCGCGGATGGCAACTCGGCGCCGCGCTGGCGGCAATCCCCTTTATCATCAGTACAGCTAACATCATCGAAGGCTCAGTATTTCTTAAGAATTCAGATCTGCCGTGGCAGAAGATTTTCCTCCACTCGCTGATCTCGGCGATCCTGATCTTTCCTGTGTGGACGTTGTTGTTCGGCAGAAGAGACACGACCTCTCCGCATTACCACCCGATTCAGGCGAAAGGACGCGGAGAAAGAGCCTGGAAATTCATCGTCTCCGACGTTAGTTACATCGTTCTCTACTACGCCGCTGGGATGATCATCTTTCCCTTCGTCCGGGATTTTTATGCAACGCAGGAGCTGCCTTCTCAGGGAACGATCGTGGCCCTTCAGTTGCTGATCCGCGGGCCCATCTTCGTCGTCCTGTGTCTTGGCTTCACGCGCATGCTGGGCATGCCGCGCCTGACGGGCGCGCTCACGGTCGGAGCGCTGTTCACTGTTCTAAGTGGCGTCGCGCCATTGCTGATACCGAACCCTTATTTCCCTGACGCGGTTCGCTGGGTGCATTTCTGCGAAGTCGTCAGCGTAAACTTCGTGTTCGGCGCGATCGTGGCTTGGCTTTGGGGACAGCCGACGGCATTCATGGCAAAGCATAGCGTGGTCCAAGCTGCATAGGACACGCGGCAGATTCTAGGGGCGCATGTCTCGAATCAGCACGACGTCGAAGTCGCTGTGTCCGCGCACCATGGCGAGTTGTTTGCCGTCGAACGACCAGTGAAAGTCGTAGATACGCTCGGTCTTGAAATCGGTAATGGCATGTCCTCTGGAGCCGTCGAGAGGCTGCAACCACAGATTGTCGACGCCGTTTTCGCGCGTAGGATAGATGACCGCTTTCCCGTCGCAGCTGAAGCGCATTGGCCCGAAACGCAGACGCTCAAACTCGATCACCTTCGGCGGCGCGCCGGCAGCTGAATCAGTCGAAACCAACGCGATTTTTTCCTTATGCTCTCCGGAATGCTCGAGCGTCGCGAATGCCGCAAGTTTTCCGTCAGGAGAAATGTCGAAAACCTGATTGAGCGGAAGCTCCGAAATCTCCCGCGGAGTACCGCCATCAATCGGAACGCGCGTCAGCCTTCCTTCTCCTGACTCTGCGTCGTAATAAACCCAACGGCCATCGGATGAACACACCGGGGAGCTATCGCGCGTTCCCGTGGTTAGCTGTTTGAGATTGGCTCCGGAAGAATCAATGCGCCACACGTTCGAATCGCCCGTGCCTCCGTGAAATCCCAACTCGAATACGACGTAGCGTCCATCGAGACACTCCGATGGATCTCCTCCCGGCCCTCCATTTTGCAGCTGGGTCCTGTTGCCGGTGGAAGGATCGATCATATTCAGCGCGTTGTCCTGGTCGCTGAGGAGTCGGCCATCTCTTGTCCATGTGAAGTTCGTGAACGCGCTGGTCGGTGCGATGTCGTGCGCCTGGAAATTCGGTTCAACATTCGGTCCGATCTCGAGATGCCAGTGTCCTTGGCTCAGAATCGCCGCCAGCAACTGTCCGCTCCCGGCAACACTAAGGTCCGTGTAGCTGTTGGTGTCCCGTGTCACAGGAGTGATCTTTCCCTCCGGGTAAGACACGAACATGATCTGCGACTGGTTGAAATTCGTGCGCGCTTCCCGCACCAGCCCTAGCAACCCACTGCCATCCGGCAACCAGTGTGGCGATTCAAAGAGTTCAGTATTTCCTCCTTGAAATATGTTTTGCTTCCCAGTTGCAACATCGATAGCCATGAGGCTCTCCAGCGCATTGCCTACATGCACGACTTCGCAAACGATTGTCTTTCCATCCGGCGACCATGTTGGCAGATAGAGTCCCTGGGTATTGGAGCCGCGGGCCAGAACCCTGTCTTCGCTGCCATCCAGCGGATGAATGATCAACTGGTATTGCCCCGGCACGGGATTGTCGTAACGCATGAACGCGAGCTTCGAACCGTCGGGCGAGAATGTGACGTTGGAATCCACGTCGCTGATCAGCTTCTGCGGAGTGCCGCCGAGCAAGGGCGCTCGGTACAAAAACTTCAGCTCGGGATTTCCCGGATCGCTGCGCACAAAATAGAAATAGTTCCCGTCCGGCGAGAATTGCAGGCCGTTGTAGTAAGTATCTGCCGGAGGCTGGACCTGCGTATCGCTGTTCGTCGGAACGTTGCGCAGCGAGAGACTCGCCAGGCCATTTCTCCGAATCAGGGTGAGAACGTATTTTCCGTCGGGCGAAATGGCCGCCAGCAAGGCGTCTCCGGTATTCGTCACCTTCGTGACGGAGAAATTCTGGAATGGCAGCGGCCGTTGATGCGTGACAAAGGAGTAGACTCCATAGCTCGCGGCCGCTAGAACAATCAGCGCGAGTCCGACAATGAGGCCGGTGCCTAGTTTGTTTTGCCGCGCTGCAACCACGACAGAGGAACTTCCGGTGCGTTGCGCCGGAACATTTCTGTCGGAGATGCGCGATGATGGAACTTCCTCCGTTGCGCTTTGCACGGGGGGCCCGGATGGCCTTCGTCCCGACTCCACGTCCCGCTTCAGGCGCTTCAAATCTCCGCGCAAATCGGCCGCCGACTGATACCGCAAGTCACGATCTTTCTCGAAAAGCTTTTCGATGATCTCCTGCAATTTGGCCGGAAGCGCCGGATTCAGTTGCAGCACCGGCGTCGGATCGAGTTCGAGAATCGCGTGAAACACCACGGCGGACGTCGCGCCGGTGAATGGCAGCTTCCCCGTCGCCATCTGGTAAAGGACCGTTCCCAGCGAGAACAGGTCGGTCCGCGTGTCGAGCTCCTCGCCCCGGGCCTGTTCCGGCGACATGTAGGAAATTGTGCCCACCGTGGCGCCGGGGCTCGTGAGATGCGCTGGAGCCGGCGAGTCCTGCGTAGCCCCAATCGTTTCCATTTGCATCTCGGGGCGGATCAGCTTCGCCAGTCCGAAGTCCAGCACTTTCACCTGACCGCGCGGCGTCACAAAAATGTTGGCGGGCTTAATGTCGCGGTGAATAATTCCTTTCGCGTGAGCCGCGTCGAGCGCATCCGCGAGTTGAATCGCAATGTCGAGCAGCCGGTCGGTCGGCAATGGCGCGGAGCGCAGCTTTTGATCGAGGTTCTGCCCCTCGAGCAACTCCATCGCGATAAACGACTGCGAAAGGTCGCCATCCATCGGAGCGGTTTCCACCGCGTAGATAGTGCAGATGTTCGGATGATTCAGCGCCGATGCCGTTCGCGCCTCGAGCAGAAACCGGTCCAGCGCGCTCTGATCGCGCGAGAACTGCGGCGGCAAAAACTTCAGCGCAACTTTTCTCCCGAGATTCAGATCCTCCGCCTCATACACCACACCCATCCCTCCACTGCCAAGCTGGCCGGTAATGCGGTAGTGAGAGATGGTCTGGTTGATCATCGATGGTTTGGACCCCAAGGAAGGAGCGGAGTTTTCATCTTAGGTGGGATGAAAACCTCAGTCAAACACAAGGGGCGGGCGAATAAGCAGCTCGCTCAATTCGCGCCCTGAACAGGCTGATTCTGCCCCTTGTTCAACCGTTCCACCATTTCTTTTGGCATGTCGTGCAGCAGTTCGAGGATCGCAGCGTTAGTCCATCCGAAGCCCACGACGTTCATGTGATATCCCAAGGCGACGTGCGACTCCGAGGATCTCGTCACGACGTTGTATTTCTCGCGGATATTTCCATCACGGCGGAAGTTGTCCGCGACCATCGATACGAACTCATACGAGATGCGATCCGCGTCCGTGTCGTATCCGTAGCGGCGCAGCCCAGAGATCGCCAGCATCTCGATGTTTCCCCAGCCGTACGGAAGATCCCACTGCGCACCGGTATCTTCGGTGCTCATCGGAAGACCTCCGGGCCGGTCAAAAACTTTCACATTGGCTTCCACGGCCTTCGCCTGTTCCGGAGTAGCCAAGCCCGCCCACAGTGGGTAAAAAGTGCTGGCGTACTTGTATTCCGACATTCGACCGTTCTTGAAGTCGTAATCGAAGAACAGTCCTTGTTGCGGATTCCAGAGATATTTCGTGATGAGTTGCTTGCGATGCGCTGCGCGGCCCACCCAGTTCTTTGTGTCATCACTTCGCCCCAGCCAGGTGCTGATCTGCGCCAAGTCTTTTTCCGTCTTGTACAGCAGACTATTCAAACAAACCGGAGCGTAATACTGCGTGGCCGCTCCAAATGGACCGAAGCGAAAGCTGACGTCGAATCCCGATTCCCGCATCGACCGGTCGCCTTTGTAGTAGTCGGCGCTCAACCGGAACCGCTTCGCCTCATTACAATCTGGATGCGCCATCGTCATCGATACGTCGCAGACCTGCATGGAGTAGGTTCGTCCGGCGACAGGCTCCTGAGTGCCTGCCCCGCTCTCAACGATGTAGGCATGATCCAGCGCCGGATGAAAGAAGAAGTACTCCGCCACGTTCCGGTAAATACCGGCCTCATCCTGCTCCGCTTCCGGTGGGGGCCCCGTGCCAAAATCGTAGTAGCGCGAAAGCCCCGTCTGGCCTGCTAAATGAGGTTCCCGAGTCCACATCCCATAATCCTTGGCGAGATCCTGGTACGCCCGCTCTAACCACGCACGGCTCCCTTCTTGTGCGTGATCCCTCTGCATCGCTTCGTACACGTCCACCACCATCGAACTCATAAACGGCGGCTGTGACCGCGTCAGATAATACGTGCGGTTCGCGTTGAGCATCGCGCCGTAGTGCTCGACCTCAAAGAAGAAGTTCTCGACCATGCCGCGCGCCAGTTGCACCCGCCCAGCCTGCAAGAGCCCGCGAATAATAAAGTAGCTGTCCCATCCGTACATCTCATTGAATCGCCCACCGGGCACGACGTATTTTTCCGGCAGGTAGAGCAAGCCCGGCGGGTTGATCTTGCTCGTCTCGATCTCGCCCAGTTGATGAATCTCCATCGGCAAATGTTCCACGCGCACGTTGCAGTGGCCGACGAGCGACTTCACAGACTCAGGCTCGGCGAATCCCTGCGGAAGATACAAAACTGACGCCGCCGAAATCTTCGGGTCGACAATGCTCTGGCACTCTGTCATGGAGCGCGTTAGCGTGTCCCATGCCGTCGAAATATAGGCAAGTATCGGCTTAAGTCCTTGCGAGTCCGTCGGCGCCGCGATTAAAGGGGAGTACGCGGCACTACACGAAAACGCAACAATCGCCGCCCAACATACGAAGAAACGAAGACAATGTCTAACTAGACCGTGAATATTCATCGGATACCTATCAAGGCCCCGCCATCATAACCGCGCATTCTGATGGTGGCGAAAATAATTTGGAAACGCGCAACGGCGTCCGGCACCCTTGCCTTCAATCACTGCAGATTTGGTTTATCCTATGTAGTTTTCCGTTCTTTGTGCGAGGGGGCTCAACCGTGAAACGACCACTTCCAGTCCTTCGTCTTTTCCTTTCCCTGCTTATCCTTCTACCCGTAACGCTAATGGCGCAGATTCCCGAGAACACTTATCAGGAACTCCATTGGCGCATGATCGGCCCGTTTCGCGGAGGCCGCACTCGCGCCGCTTGTGGCGTTCCCTCGCAGCCCAATGTCTTCTATGTCGGACAGGTGAACGGCGGCGTCTGGAAGTCCGATGATTACGGCCGGACCTGGAATCCGATCTTCGACCACGAGCCCACACAATCGATCGGCGCGATTGCGGTCGCTCCCTCCGATCCCAGCGTTATCTATGTAGGCAGCGGTGAAGGACTCCACCGTCCCGATCTTTCTGTCGGCGACGGCATCTACAAATCGACCGATGCCGGCAAGACCTGGACTCATCTCGGCCTGCACGATGGCGAGCAGATCCCCGCGCTCGCGGTTGATCCCCGCGATCCAAATAAAGTCTTCGCCGCCGTTCTCGGACATCCGTACGGCCCAAGCGATGAACGTGGAATCTATCGTTCCACCGATGGCGGCCAGAATTGGCAAAAAGTTCTCGCGAAAGACGAGAACACCGGCGCCTCCGATGTCGAAATCGATCCCTCGAATCCCGACGTCATCTACGCCGGAATGTGGGAAGTTCGTGAAGGCCCGTGGGAGGACAATAACGAATTCAACGGAGCCGGCGGCGGACTCTTCAAATCAACCGACGGCGGCAGCACGTGGAACCAGCTCAAGAGTGGCCTGCCCAATGATCTCTCGCAAATCTACATTGCGGTCGCTCCCAGCGATTCGCGCCGCCTCTACGCGACGCTCGCGACAGCCTCCGGCAAACTGGGTGTTTACCGTTCCGATGACGCAGGAGAAAATTGGACCCAGATCACGACTGACCCGCGCCCGTCCGGCCGCATCGGCGGAGGTGATCTTCCCATCCCGAGAGTCGATCCGAAAGATCCCGATCTACTGTACGTTGCGAGCACTGTAACGATGCGCTCCACCGACGGCGGCAAAACGTGGTCCGGCTTCCGCGGCGCCCCGGGCGGCGACGATTACCAGAACCTCTGGATCAATCCCACGAACCGCAACATTATTCTTCTGGTCAGCGATCAGGGTGCAATCATCACTGTTAATCGCGGCGAGAGCTGGAGTTCCTGGTACAACCAGCCCACGGCGCAGTTCTATCACGTCATCACCGACAATCACTTTCCCTACCGCGTCTGCGGAGGCCAGCAGGAAAGCGGTTCAGCCTGCACGCTCAGCCGCGGCAACGACGGCGTTATCACGTTTCGCGACTGGCATCCGGTCGGCGTGATCGAGTACGGCTACGTCGCTCCCGACCCGCTGAATCCTGATCTTGTCTACGGCGGGGGACGAACCGAGGTCTCGAAATTCCACTGGTCCACCGGCGAAGTTCAGGATGTAACTCCGATTCCGCTTCGCGACCCAAGATACCGTACTGACCGCACCGAGCCCCTAATGTTCTCTCCGGTCGACCCGCACATTCTGTACTTCGCCGGCAATGTGCTGTTCAAAACTATCGATGGCGGAAATTCCTGGGAAACCATCAGCAAAGATCTCACGCGTGAAAATCCCGGCGCTCCATCGAGCGTCGGAAAATTGGCTCGCGAGAGTTCAGCAAAACAGCGCGGCGTGATTTACGCCCTCGCTCCCTCGTCCAAAACCGTCAACACACTTTGGGCGGGCACTGACGACGGCCTCATCTGGGTGACGCGCGATGCCGGAAAGACATGGAACGACATCACGCCGAAAGAGCTGACTCCCTGGAGTAAAGTCACGCAACTTTCCTCTTCGCACTTTGACGAGCAAACCCTCTATGCTTCGGTCAGCCGCTTCCGAATTAACGACATGCATCCGTACATCTACCGCACGCATGACGGCGGCAAGAGTTGGAATCTAATCACCTCAGGCCTGCCGGACTCCGGTCCCGTCGATACCGTGCGTGAAGATCCCGTTCGCAAGGGGCTTCTGTTCGCCGGAACCGAAAATGCCGTGTGGGTTTCGCTTGACGACGGTGACCACTGGCAATCGCTTCAACTGAATCTGCCGCACACTTCCATGCGCGACCTCTGGATTCACGACGACGATCTGATCGTGGCAACTCACGGCCGTGCCTTTTGGGTTCTCGACGACATCACTCCTCTGCGTCAGATTTCCGCCGCGATGGAGAACTCTGCGCATTTATTCACGCCGGCTCCCGCGTATCGCATCGAGCGCGACACGAATACCGACACTCCGTTGCCACCGGATGAGCCAGCCGCGGCGAATCCTCCCGATGGGGCGATCCTCGATTACTTTCTGCCGGCATCCGCGAACACGGTCACACTCGAGATTCTCGATGAGCAAAACCACGTGGTCCGCCGGTTCTCGAACAATGACAAGCCCGATGTAAGCCAGGAAGACCTGCAGAAGCAACTGATCCCGCTCTACTGGATAAGTCCATTCCACAGCCTTTCGACCGAAGCCGGCATGCACCGCTGGGTCTGGGATCTGCACTACTCCACACCGCTCTCCACCCGCCACGAATATCCAATCTCCGCGGTCCCGCACGACACCCCACGCCTGCCGCTAGGACCGAATGCGTTGCCGGGAACTTATACGGTGCGCCTTACCGTTGATGGAAAAGCTTCCACTGCATCTCTAACTGTCAAGATGGATCCACGCGTGAAAACTACCCCGGCCGGTCTCGAGAAGAAATTCCAGTCCGAGACTCATCTGGCCTCAATCATGACGGAAACAGCCGAAGGCCAGATTCAGGCCGGATCGATCCGCGCACAACTCGACAAGCTTTCTCCCGAAGCAAAGTCTCAAACCAAAGATGCCGTTGATTCGGCTGACAAGGAACTCAAATCTCTGCTTGGAGCCTCCGGCGGATTCTTTGCTCCGCCCTCGAAAGAGGTCACGTTAGGCCGAGTGAACGGAGAAGCAAGCACGCTATACCAGGAGATCTGGCAGTCCGACGCCGAGCCGACTGCGGCTCAGACACAAGCACTCGCCGTTACGGATCGCGAAAGTACCGACGTCCTCCGGCGCTGGGATGATTTCAAGCGCTCCGAGTTACCAGCTCTGAATCGAGCGCTCAAGCAATCGAATGTTCCTGAAGTCGACATTCATGCCAATTTCACTCAGGAAGAAGTCGAGGTCGACGAAGAATAGTCGTTAGAAGGCCGGCTCCGATTTCTTAGCGCAAGCAAAATCCGAAGGAATTTTTTGG
The DNA here is from genome assembly GCA_035507635.1 of Candidatus Acidiferrales bacterium. Lineage (GTDB taxonomy): Bacteria > Acidobacteriota > Terriglobia > Terriglobales > Acidobacteriaceae > Sulfotelmatobacter. Next base: position 8,522 of record DATJOA010000122.1, on the reverse strand, counting down.
AGACGCTTCGATAAAGCGTCCGACGCAACCGGCGCTCTGCAAATTCTTGCAGATTTTTGTTTGTGAGTTTGCAACTTCTTGCCACATTTCATCATTCCGAAAACTATTTTTGTAATTTCCTCATAACTGCTGCTTGGAAATGTCTCGCGCAAGTTATAATCCACGGACTTTGGGGACTTCGAGTTGGACTGCCGTGGGGACTCTTTCCTTTCTGTGGTGGGAAGATCATTGGACGTCCGTGTCCGAAGCCTCGTTGCGAAAAACCTTTTAACCATGCGAGGTCAATACTCTATGAAGGTATTCCGAGTATTCGGAATTTCTTTGCTTGCTCTGCTGGCTTGGTGCAGCATCGCCAGCGCCCAGAAGCCGTTCACTCCCGGAACATGGACGAAAACGAACAACACACCTACTTCCGCCGTTGCTCACGCCATGTTGCTCGACGATGGCTCGGTACTCGTCAACAGCATGTATTTCGAAAACCATCCTGATCCGTGGTATCGCCTGATCCCGGACTCCACGGGCAGCTATGCCAACGGAACCTGGGTCAACGCCGGCACGCTTCCCAGCGGTTACAACCCTCTGTACTTCGCGTCCTCATTGCTCCCTAGCGGCCAGGTGGTCGTGATGGGCGGCGAGTATAACAACGGCAGCGGCGTCTGGACCACCAAAGGCGCTGTTTACAATCCAACTACAAATACCTGGAGCTCGCTCTCGGCGCCAAGCGGCTGGACGACCATCGGGGACGCGCAGAGCATTATTCTTCCCAATGGAAAGATGATGCTCGCCAATTGCTGCACGACGCAGGAAGCGATCCTTACGCTGACTGGGAACGCCGCGTCGTGGGCTTCCACCGGCACCGGAAAGTTCGATTGGAACGATGAAGAAGGCTGGACGATGCTGCCCAACGGCAACATCATCACTGTCGATGCATACGTTGGCCAAACCACCTGCTGCCAGCTTGGCTATCAGATTTACAATCCTACGACTGGCGCCTGGACCACTCCATCCAACAACACAGTCGTGAACCTTGTCGATCCCAGCTCCCTGGAGCTCGGACCGATGCCGTTGCTTCCTAACGGCACTGTCTTCGGCGCCGGCGCAACTACCAACAACGCCCTCTACACCATCTCTACCGGCACCTGGGCGCAGGCTCCCTCATTCGGTGGCAGTCTCGACATCGCGGATGGACCGGCCGCCGTTCTGCCCGACGGCAACGCCCTGTTCGACACAAGCCCTGGAATCTTCCAGAACGGCAGCGTCTTCTTCGAGTGGGACGGAAAGAATCTGAATGAGACCTCCGCCCCGCCGAATGCTTCCATCGATTCTTCCTATGTCGGCGACATGGTCGTCCTTCCGACGGGCCAGATTCTCTTTACGGACTTCACATCCGACGTAGAGATCTACACGCCGTCTGGGAGCGCCTGCAGTGGTTGCGCACCCTCGATCAGGGCGGTCGCCACCACCCTAACCCATGGCTCCAAGAACAATCAGATCTCCGGCACGCAGTTTAACGGATTGGATCAGGGATCCTACTATGGGGATGATAATCAGAGCTCTACCAACTTCCCCATCGTTCGCATCACAGATTCAACCGGCGCTGTGGTCTATTGCCGAACCCACGGCTGGCTCGGCGGAGTCGCACAAGGAACAACCGTCACTCATGCGCTGTTCGATATTCCCGGCACGATTCACACTGGGACCGCGAGCCTCGTTGTCGTCGCCAACGGAATTCCCTCTGCCGCGAAGACGGTGACGATCAACTAATAATTCTTGTCGGCTGAAATAACCCGAAGCCGTCACGGGCGCTCAATCGAGTTAAGGTTGCGGCGCCCTTTTTATTCCGCCTCAAAGTTGCTCGACCTCTTTCTGCAGTTCCGCCGCAATCTTCTCGGGATCCGTTCCCGGCGCAAACTCTCTCGGCTTCCCGATGCGCACCGAGATCTTTCCGGGCGCCGCAATTCTCTTACTCGCTGCCTTGAGTTCGTAAAGCCCGTCAATCCGCATGGGCAAAACTGGAATCCCAAGATTTTCCGCCAGCAATCCGATCCCCGCACGAAACGGATTCATCTTTCCCGTAGTCGTATGTCTTCCTTCCGGAAAAACGAGCACACTGTATCCGCGATCTACCGCTCGCCCGGCATAGGCAAAACTCTGCCGAAATCCCGATTCGCGAGGTAAAGGAAAGAGATTGAGCAACGATACTCCCAGAAGCCATTTCAACCGATCAAAGATTCTTCCAATGAATCTTCGGTCGACAGACGGAACGCGCAGTGCCTCGAGCGCCTCGCCGCCAGTTGCCGTCGCGAGCCGATGGCGAAATCGCGCGGGCAATGCCGTCAAAATAAATCCCGGATCCACATCGCCAACGTGATTGGAAATCACCAGTAGCGGACCTCTCACGCCACGCAGATTTTTCCGCCCGAACACCCGTGGCCATCCCAGAATCAGCACAGCCGGCCACATGAGCGCGTAATGCACCAGCAGCCGGATCCATGTCACCGGCCAACCCAGCACCCATGCCGGATAGTGATATCCCCGGCTCGGCGCTGCTTCTCCACGCAGCATCCGTTCCAGATCGCCGACCGTCTTCACCGTGCTGAAACGCGCCTCGCTGAGATCAACCTGGTAACGGTCTTCGAGCGCACCCAGCAACTCCACGCGATCCAGCGAACTGAGGCCGAGGTCGGAGTCGAGATTCGCATTCTCGCGCAAACTCGGCGTCGCTCGGCCAGTCACCCGCGCGATCAAATCCTGCAGCGACTGATTCGCTCCCGACCGTGGGGCATTCGTTGCCGCACCAAATTTCGCCTTAACGGCTTCAGCAATCAGCTTCCGCCGCGGCTTCAGCGTGCTGGTTCGCGGAAAATCCTCCTCCGGCCATTCCATCCACAGGCGGATCTGCTGATACTCCGCCAAGGATTCATTCGCCCGACGCACCGCGGATTCGGCATGGTCCCCCTCCCGCAGGATCATCACCGCACACGCCTCCGCGTTGCCGCCGCGCTCAAGTCCGACCACAACGCAATCCTTCACTTCCGGCTGACGGCGCAACGCGTCTTCGAGATCTTCGGGATAAACATTCGTCCCCCCCGGTGTCACGATCACTTCTTTTTTGCGGCCTTTGAAATAAAGATTGCCTTGCTCATCGAGCGCGCCAATGTCGCCCGTGCGGTACCATCCTTCTTCATCCGACACTGTGTGCGTGCCGCCGCTGTCCCAGTATCCGGAGGCCACGCCGCCGCCGCGAACCAGAATCTCTCCATCCGCCGCCAGCTTCACCTCGCGCCCCGGCAGTATCTTGCCAATCGACCCTTTTCCCAGGCGAAACGGATGATTCACGCTGATCAGCGACGTCGTTTCCGTTAGGCCATACCCTTGAATCACTGCGTATCCCAGCCGCCCCCAGAATTCTTCGGTTTCGCGGTCGAGCGCCGCGCCGCCGGAAATAAATGCCCAGAATTTCCATCCGAACTGCCGCCGGATCGCGCGGAAAATCCACCAGCGCCGCAGGAAGTGCTTGCCCTCGGATCGCGCGTAACGCTTCCGGAAAGACTCGATCTGTCCCTTATCGATTAAGTCGCGCTCCAACTTCTGTTTGAGCGACTGCAAAACTCGCGGCACGCTTACCATCACCGAAATTTTTTCACGCCGGATCGTGCTCACGATCTCCGACGGCTTCAGTTCCTCCTGAAAAATCACCGTGGCACCAAGCAGCGGAGGCAGATACATTCCCAGAAATTGCCCGAACACATGACTCAGCGGCAGCAGATTCAAAAACCGTATTGGATGCACAAACCGCTCGTACTTCAGATACCGCTGCATCTCCTGTTCGAGAGGACCGATATTCGCCAGCACATTTCCGTTCGAGATCACCACTCCTTTGGGATCGGCGGTCGTTCCCGACGTGAAAACAATCTGCAAAATATCCTCGCGTCTCGCAGTAGGAATTGGAACTACTGCTGGCCACCGCCCGAGCCTCTGCCTCAACTCTTCCAGCACGAGCACCGGAATCTGCCAATTCGCGGCTCCCGATTCCTGCGCGTGCTTGCGTGACGCGACCAACAGCTTGCACTCGACCTGGTCCGACACGCGCCGCGCAAAATCGGCTGATGCTCCGTCATCCATTGGCACAACGACGACACCACGGATTGCGCATCCAAAGAACACCGCAACCCACTCCGCACAGTTTTCGCCCCATACCATCACACGCTCGCCGTGGCCGATGCCGAGCGCCGCCAGTTCCTGATCAAAGGCGCTTGCCAACTGCAAGACCTCTCCATAAGTAAAAGACTCTGTCCGATAACCGCGGTGCTGCCGGTAGGCGCACTCGGTCCGATGCTTTTGAAAGTTCTGCAGAAGGAATTGAGCCAGAGTTTCGGCCATAGCGATATAAGCGACCTTACACACCACTCTCCAGCTAGAGTCTAGTGGATTCGGTCGAATGGTCTGGAATAAACGCCATGCCTCTCCAACCTGCTCTTGGGCGGTCAGGCCCAAAGAAGGAACTTGTCTCGCCGGAGTGTTTTGTGTGACATACATTCATGCGATTTCGCTTCCTCTCGGGACTGGTTGTGCTTCTCTCTTTGCTCGCTCCGCGGCTCGCGGCTCAGGACAAACCCGACGCCGCCACGATCCGCGAACTTGAATTCAAATGGACCCAGTCCTACAAGCAGCGCAACATCGATATTCTTTCCTCACTGCTGGCCGACGATTTCGTCATCACCATCGAAGACGGCAGCGTTTACAGCAAAGCGGGATACATCAGTCACAGTGCCGACACTTCTGTCCACGTTGATGTCGCGGAACTCTCCGAACTAAAAGTTCGCATGCATGGCGACACGGCGATCGTGACCGGTGCCTATCATGAATTAGGCGAGTCCAACGGCAAGCGCTACGAGTACCACGATCGCCTCACCGATGTGTGGATGAAAGTGGGAGGCCGCTGGCAAGTCATCGCCTCACATTACAGCGTTCCGTTCAAGGAATGACCCTAGTTGCACCAGAAGCCAGTCGAGTCAGAAAGAATTGGGGAAATTGATCCGGTATATAATTGCCACCCTCTTTATCTCGCTATGAAAACTCTCTCTCTGCTCGTCCTCCTTTGCGCGGCTCTGTCTCTACTCAGCTGCGGCAGTTCCACCACCGCTCCAAACCCGTTGGTAGCGCAATATGCCGTCAGCGCTCCCTCGGGTTCCAGCGTGGTGGTGCAGTTTGGGCCTGACACGAACTATGGGATGACGACTTCCGCTGTGATGGTTCCCGACGGGGACGACAGTGTCACAGTCGAAGTGGCCGGCATGAAGGCACAATCGACGTATCACATGCGCGCCGTCACTACTCTTCCTGACGGCACTCAACAAACCGACCCTGATCGTACCTTCACGACCGGAACTGTTCCCTCCAACATCATTCCTCCATTTACCGTCACTACAACACAGGGAATGACGCCCTCGCCCGGAGTAGAACTTGTCGGGCTCAACCCGGGTACCGGGAGTGCAGCCAACAACCTCACGATCTTCGCCCTTGATCCATCCGGCAATCTCATCTGGTACTACAACTACGATCACTCGCTCGGACTGGCCGAGCCAATCAAGCTCCTGCCGAACGGCCACTTCCTCATCGTTTTGTACGTCGGCACGTCTGTGCCCGGAGGAATCGTTCGCGAAATCGATCTTGCGGGCAATACGATCCACGAATTCAATGTAGAAACACTCAACAAATGGCTCTCCACCGCCGGATATACCTGGACCGCCAACTCGATCCACCACGATTTCGTGTATTTGCCGAACGGTCACCTTCTTTTGCTGGTCAATAGCAATAAAGTATTCACCAATTTGACCGGCTATCCCGGAACAACAACCGTACTCGGCGACTCCATTGTTGATCTGGACCCCAACTACAACGTGGTCTGGGTGTGGTCAACCTTCGATCACCTCGATGTCAACCGCCACCCCATGCTGTTTCCTGACTGGACGCACAGCAACGCTCTCGTCTACTCCCAGGATGATGGGAACCTTCTGCTCTCCATGAGGCACCAGTCTTGGGTGATCAAGATCGACTACGAAAATGGAGCAGGAACAGGCGACATTATCTGGAAGCTCGGCTACCAGGGCGATTTCACTTTATCGAACTCCACTTCCCCGGCCGATTGGTTCTCTGCCCAGCACGATGTCAACATCGTCAGCCCCAATACCACCGGCGACTTCCAGCTAGCGATGTTCGATAACGGCCTCAACCGCGTCCTCGACTCGAGCGGCACGACCTGCGGTTCCACTGGCGCGGCCGCATGCTATAGCCGCCCCGCCATCTTCGACGTGAATGAAACCACGATGACGGCCCAGCTCCTGTGGTCTTACCCCACAAATTTTTCGCTCTGGGGCGGAACAACGCGAGAGCTGCCCAATACAAACATTTTTGCCGACCTCAATACCCCAAGTGACAATCCGACCGGCGCCCGCATCGTGGAACTCACACAGCAGCAGACTCCGCAGGTCGTCTGGGAACTTGATGTCAACGGACAGAACTCCTACCGCACCATTCACCTCGGGAGCCTCTATCCGGGAGTCCAATGGTGACGCGGGCTTTCGCCATTTTTGACAATTCTCTGACATCTTTGTGACATGAATTCGTCAACCTCCCCCTATCCTGTCTGAGCCGCATCAGGAGCTCAGCATGTGTGATACGAAAGATTCTGTGCGGGGCCGCTTCGTCATCGCCGCCCTTCTCGCCCTGTTATCTGGCCTGTCCACTCTGGCCGTAGCCCAAATCGATTCCTTCCAGTCCAACCCCGCCGTTGGGCCGAACAATATCTTTGTTCACAGCAAGTTTGGTGGACAGATCTTCGGCTTCGACATCGATCAGAACGGCACGGAAGGCATCCTCGCCGAGTCGAAGCTGGAATCGAATGGAAACTTGATCGCCGCCGTCGAGACCTTCGACCAAAACACGGGGAAGACCCTCAGTGTCGTCACCGAAACCCAGGATCAGGATGACTTCATCACGCTCGGTGTAGTCGGAACCTCGGTCGGACTTTTCGAGCACGAGCATGAAGTCAGCTTCCTGCACGTGCAGCGCACTTTCAGCACCGTCAACCCATTGACCGCAAACAAAATCACCGGAAAATGGACGCCGCCCATCGGCACACAACACTTGCTCAGCGAAGTCAGCCGCACTCAGGGCGCGACCAACAACGCCATTTTTGCGTACGACAACAGCGGAAATTTCATCCCTTGGGTGTTCAGCTCGAATGTTGGAGCCAATACCTTTGGGCCGATCATCAAGATCACCGACTCGCTGAACTTCGGCAGCGTTCCGCCGCCCATGGCTTACAACACTCAGACGAATCAGGCAATTCTCGGCGGAGGCGACGGCTGCTTCGGGTGCCTACCAGTAATAGGCGTCGCCGATCTCGGAAAAGGAACCTTCAGCGAATTCACCGGTATCGGTTTCGGATTCGTGAACGGCATTGCCGTCGATTCAGCGGATAACATCGCCTGCACAACGACGGAAGACGACGCCAGCGTGGAATTTTACGACCTTGCGACGGATAGCGGATTTACCGTGGTCCTGCCGAACAGCGGTGAGCAACAGATTTTTAGCGGCGCCGACGTCGAGTTCGACTCCATCCACAAACTGTTTCTTGTCGCGCAGCCCACCTCGAGTTCGTCGCCGAAAGGCAGCACGATTTACGTTTACGACACGGCTGGCAATCTGCAGGAAACCCTCAACGGATTCAGCTTTTCCAATAGCTTCAACGTAGTCGCCGCGCACATCGCCATCAATCCATCGAAGCGCACTGGATTCATCGACGGCCCTTCCGCAGGAGTTAATGAAATCCAGGGATTTACGTACTAACCGCACCGAAGCAAAACGAAGTGGGGCGAGAAAAAAGAAAATGGTGCCAACCTGCGGCCGATGTTGCCAGAAGCGGGGCGACCGAGCGCAGCCGAATGTGCCGCCACACCTATTCCCGCCCCACTCCAAGCGAATCCGCCACCCGATTGATGTAATTAAACCAAGCCGCAATCAGCGTAATCTGCAAGATCCCGCGATCATCGAACCCAACGGCCCGCAGCCGCTCCATATCTTCTCTCGAGCACTCGGTCGCATCCCTCGTGACTTTCACTACGTAATCCAGCATCACCCGGTCTTGCTTGGAAATCGGCGCCGTCGCGTAGTCCTTCTCCAAGGCCTCGACCATCGTCCTATCCAGCGTCACTCTACGCAGAAACTCTGCGTGCGACTCAATTCAATAAACGCACCGGTTCGTCACCGAGACCATAGTCGCGATCATCTCGTGCTGGGCACGGCTCAACGGCAACTCCGGCGACATCAGCGTGCCAAATGTCGCGAATGCGTGATACAGCGCTTCTGGTATCAGGGTATGCGATCCCACAATCGACGCCGCTCCCGTATCATCCGGATGCACCGGCTGCGCATATTCCTTCGGATAAAACCTCTGCTCGCCTTCAATCGCCTTGCGCAGCTTTTCGTCCGCGTCAGCGAGTGGAATTGTTCGGATC
>DATJOA010000121.1:0-9301 GCA_035507635.1 Candidatus Acidiferrales bacterium | reverse complement strand
TGCGTCGACCGCGTCATGAATGTGTTCCCGCACGCGCAATGCACGCGCACTTCGTTATAAGACGGATGAATAGCTGCTTTCATGTGGCTTGAAACCTCGATTCGAATCTTTAGATTCTACCGGATTTCCACAGGATTCAGCAAACGTCCACGTCTCATGGAGCGCAAGCCCTCCCGGCTATCCTGTGGTTCATGTGGGGAAGCGAGGCCTGCGCCCGAAGCTTTGTCTTTGCGGACAGGTGATAGTTGACGGCTCACCGCTAAAACCGGAACAAATAACTCACCTTCACAAAAAACTGCCGGCTGTCGTTCATATACCCCCGCGCCGTATTCGTCACATATCCCGGCACACCCGGCATCCCCGGGATGACATTCAGATTCTGCAGATCGCTGTTGTACCCCACATAAATCGCCGTCCCCGGATGCACCAGGTACGTAATCAGAAAGTCCGCATTGAATTCCTTCTGCGTCGGCAAATACGTATATGGAGACCCCACTCCCGGCGTCCCCGCCAGCAGCGAGTTGTATTGCAGGATCAGCCGCAACGAAAGCTGCGGCGTAAATTGCCAGTTCCACTTGCTGCGCAGTATGTGATCATTCAAAATGCTCCGCCCCGCGCCCGGATATTTCGCCTGCAGAAACATCGCCGTGCCGTCCTGCGCTTCCAGCCGCTCAAACAAATAAGTATTGTCGATCTTCAAGGGCTTTATCGGACGCAGCGACAACTCCGCCTGCCCCACATCTTCCCGCGCCACATACGGATGCCCGTACGGATCCGGCGCTTCCGGCTCCGCCACGAAATTCACTCCATCTCCAAACTGATAGCTGGCGAGAATCATGGCTTTCTTGAAATAGCTTGTCTGAATCGACCCTCCGCTGTCCCGCTCGTGATAATCCTGGTTGGGATAAATCGTCGCCGGTGGCTGTGCACCCGGACACTCCCCGAATCCATAAAAACAAAAATCCTGTGGCCGCAACCGCTCTCGCAACTCTTCATATGGACGCAGCACGATGATCGTCTGCCCCCGCCCCTGAATCACAAAATACGGACTGTAATCCGTATCCAGCCGCAGCCCAGTGTGATCGAAGTCGTACCGTGAGATCAGCGACGGTCCCCAATCCACGACCCACCCACTCTTCGGACGAAATCTGTAATCGAGTTCCTGATTGATCTCGCGAATGTCCACGCGATTAATGAATCCCGGCATCGACACAAATCCCGGACTGATGTCGTTGTACGTTCCGTCATACGTCAAGTGCAGCCCATCGCGGTGCAGTTCCAGCCGCTCCGCCGGGCCCGCATAATGATTCCCGTTGCCCTGATTTCCCGAACTGAATGGAAAATAATTCGCCTCGCAGTTCGCCGCCGAATATGTGTTCGAGTAATAATTCCCGAAAATATTGCTCGTGCTCGTCACCGCCTGCCCGTCGAGCGTCCAGTTCGGACTGAACTTCAGCCGCGTATCCACCCCGCCAATCCGGTTGTACTCGCCCGTCGACGGGCATTCCCAGTCCGTATACAGCGCGCCCACGCTCGACTGTTTGAAAATATCGCGGCTCACTCGCGCAATCGTGAAATACGACCGTATTCCCGACAGCGGGTAGTAATCCGGCAGCGCCAGCCCCGGACTCCTGTCGTCCGACGTCATCACTCCCAGCGAGTAGGGTCCGTCTTTCCCTGTTAGCCGGATTCCCGCCGAGGGATCCCCGATGTTCCGTGTGAAGAACAGATCCATCGGCGTCCGGAAAAAATCTTCGTTCTCTAGAAAAAACGGCCGCTTCTCCGGAAAATACACCGCGTACCGCTGATTCACCGTGATCTGCGGATCTTCCGATTCCACCTGGCTGAAGTCCGGATTCGCCGTCAGATCCAGCGTGAAGTGATCGTGAAACACGATCTTCGCGTCCATTCCCGGCTGCCCCTGGATATTCGCATTCTGAAAATAAGGATTCGTCGCATCCCGCGTATCGAGCGCCCGAAACCCGCGCAGCAAGCTGTATGGCATCAACTCAATATCCCGGTCCGGAGAAATCCCCTCCAGCCCGTACAGCGTTGCTGCCTGCCCCAGCCGCCCTTCGACTTTGTACGAAATGTGCGGCCAGAAGGAGTCCTCCGTCTTCCGCGTGATTCCCCGATACAGAATGATTCCCCACTCCTGCTCTTTCGCCGCCGGAAACCGCAGGCTCTTGAACGGAATCGCAATCCACACCACGAATCCTTGGCTCGTCACCTTGCCCTTCGAATCCCACACCGTGTCGAACGACGTATCGAAGTGCCCCTGCGTCTCTTCCTCGCGCGAAGCCTCAGTCCATATCGCGTCCCATTGCACGCCCAGCGGGGTCGTCTGAAACGCGTACGCTCGCCGCCGGTCGTGAAACGTATCGAGCATGACTTCCACCTCATCGTCGTCGTAAACATCCTCGCGAACTGACATTCGCGCACGCACTTTCTTCGGATCGTCCGAGCACACAAACACGATGTACAGGTTCTTCTGGTCGTATCCGAGATACGCATCCGTGGGCTCGGTCACCGGCTCCCCGTCGTGCGGATTGCGCTGCGTGAACCCCGTCACCTTCGCCATCGCGCGCGCCGTTTCTCCCTCTGGCTTCATCGTCAGAAAATCATTCAGCGAAGGAGCGCGCCGCAGGCGCGGGACCGTGATGCTCGGCTGGCTCGCATCGCTCTTGACTGCGGGCTTGATTTCATCCGCCTTTTCGGCAGCAGGAGTCAGGTTAGCCTGGGCGGCTTGCTTGCCCACTTGAGAAGACATAGCCTCCGGCTTCACATTCGGCGACGCCGCGCTCTGGGAACTGGACCGGGCAGGATTGCCGGAAGTAGGATTCTGAAACTCGGACGTGGCAGGGAAGGCGAAGGATCCCTCCGCGACACAAACACACGCAATTATCATCGCCAGCTTCACCGGCATGCTGGCTTTTCGGTACACGACTCGAGACAAACGCAGTACTCCCTGGCCAAGCCCCGCCCCAACGGGAATCCAGCAAGATACACCATGTCGCCTCTAACGAAACAAAAAACGTTAGTGTGTACCGAATCCGTAAGTGCAAGCCGTAAAAACGGTCATCCTCAACCACACCGTCATCCAGACCGGATTGCCACCCCGAAGGGACTGCCGCCTACACTGGAGGCAGTTCGAATAACCTCGCGTCCCCCGAAACTTCCGTAATCTTTACACCTCTGTACGCACACCGATACTTAAAGCACATGCCCACCCCCCAATCGCAGTGGCGTAGCCCGCGTGTGCGTCTCGACGACGCTGCTCCGGCTATTCTCCGTGCGCCCGACGGACGTCAGCAGCGCGGCAAGCTCGAAGTTCTCTCCCTCAACGGCGGCCTCCTCGCCATCTCCAGCACATTCGCCCAAGGATCCCGCGTCAAAGTTCTCTTCGTGACCCAGACCGGCCCCGTGCTCGGCGCTGCAGAAATGCTGCCTCCCGTCTCCGCCGACCACCAGCCATTCCGCTTCGTCTCCATCGACAAAGCCGACCAGGGACGCCTCCGCGCCACACTGCACTCCCTCGCCGAACCCGCCCCCGACGCCTGGATCGAAAAATACCGCGCCGCCCTCCCCAAGCGGCCGCCCGCAAAACACCGTTTCCTGCGCTTCCTGCGCTCCCTGATCTAGCTACGAGCGGTAACCGTCCCCACCTCTGACCGTTAGTAATTTGCTAACATCCTGTCCCCAGCGCACACTGACCTTGCCCACCACTTCGTAGTCCTAGCGGTCGCTTGCCTGAAGCTTCTCGCGGACAAAAATCTTAATCAGAGGTTCCCCCGTGCACACCCGTATCTCGGACCATACGAATGCTTTGGCCGCTCGCCGGCCCTCCCTCACTGCAGCTCTCCGAGTCAGCCGGAGTGCGACCACTCACCGCATCGAGAACGAGCCGCCGCGCAGCACGCGCCGCTGGCCTCGCTATCAGATCGACCTGCCCGTCCGCATCATCGGCGTCAACGGAATCCTCACCACTCCCGTGATGGCCCGCGGCAGCGACATCAGCCGCGCCGGCATGGCCCTTCACGCCAGCCTCGCCCTCAATCCCGGAGACATGATGCAGCTCCAGTTCCCCACCGCCGAGCCCTCGCGCGTCAACGCCATCGTGCGTCATCGCCGAGGGGACCTCCTCGGACTCGAGTTCCTCAGCCAGCTCCCGCCCGACGACGAAACCAAGCGTCAACTCATGTCGATGCCGGATCCCGCATCGCGCCAGCCGCAGACGACATCTCAGGCAAAATCGAATGCCGCGCGGAACACCTCGCCGAAGCAGACTCCAGCCTTGACGAAACCAGTGCCAACGAAAACAGCGGCCGCCTGCACGCCCAACCAGCTCTTCGCCGGACTCCGCCGCAAGCAGGAAGAATTCCGTCAATTGGAAAAAGAGATCGAACTCCTCAGCGTCGCGATCCTCCTGCTCGCCGAGGACGACTCCGAGATCGGCACTCTCCCGGCCCCGCGCCGCCTCGAACCTGCCAATCGCCCCTGGCCGCTGCAATCGCAAGCGTAATGTTTAGCTTCGTGTCGATAAGAAAAATTCGATGGATGCCCCACTTCTGCCCAAAATTTGCCAGAAGTGGGGATTTTGAATTTAGGGACTGAGCACGTCGAACAGACGGACGCCCGCCAAATTTTCCACTCGATCTCAAAGGCTATCTTGAGTTTCCCACAACTTCTCCACAGCAATTCTTCTCCGGTATATTCAACTCAACCCGTTTGTAGCTGACAATTTCCGTGAGAGCAGTGTTTTCGTGGAATCGCACGGGCTTCAAACCGGCGTCAACGTGGATGAGAACGCCGAATCAACGCGGGGCTTCAGCTAGGACAAGAATCATGGCTAACCACCAACGCCTTGGAACTGAGAACTGAATGTCGAACCCCGGCGATTTCGCGTACACCCTCAAGCAGCAGGCGGATATCGTCCGCATCATCGGCGATTACGTCAAGCTGAAGAAGGCCGGTGCCCAGAACTACTCCGGACTCTGCCCGTTCCACGGCGAGAAAACGCCATCGTTCTCTGTCCACGCCACGCGCCAGTTCTTTCATTGTTTCGGATGCGGCATCTCGGGCGACATTTTCAACTTCATCATGAAGATTGAAAACATCACTTTCCCGGAAGCCGTCCGCCACGTCGCGCAAAAGCTCGGCATCCCGCTCCCGAAGGCAAGCTACTCGACTCCCGGAGAAGCAAAAGAAGCCCGACTCCGCGGACAACTTCTCGACGTCCACGAGCGTGCTGTCGTGTTTTTCCAGGAATGTCTTCGCCGCCCCGACGGCGCTCGCGCTCGCGAATATCTCTCCGGACGCGGCCTCAACGAGGAAATGACCGCGAAGTTCCATATCGGATACGCCCCCGATTCCGGCTTCTTACTCCGCGATCGCCTGAAAAACGAATTCCCCGAAGAAGTCCTCCGCGAAAGCGGCCTCTTCTCCTGGAAGCAGGACGATGCCACAACCACAAAACCCGAGGTTGCCCCACCCATGTCCGTCCGTTCTTTGGACGGACATGGGTGGGGGGTTGACGTCCCGGAACTCCCGGCCCGAGCGAAGCCTGACGGTCAAGGGCCAAGGACAAACAACCAGCGATCAACAACGACCTCAGGACTCGCGACTCAGGACTCGCGACTCGCCATGTACTCCAAATTCCGCAACCGCATCATGTTCCCCATCGCCAGCGAAGCCGGCAAGGTCATCGCCTTCACTGGACGCACTCTCTCCCCCGACGAAAAAACCGGACCGAAATATCTCAACTCGCCCGAAACGCCAATCTATTCGAAGGGCCGCGTGTTGTTCAATCTCGATCACGCGAGGGAATGGATCAAGAAGTTCGACTACGCCATCCTTGTCGAAGGCCAAATGGATTGCATCTCCGTCTTCGCCGCCGGATTCCACAATGTGATCGCGAGCTCCGGCACGGCCTTCACCGAGCTGCAGGCCAAGCTACTCGGACGCTTCACGAAAAACGTGGTCGTCAACTTCGATCCCGATACCGCCGGAGCCAAGGCCGCCGAGCGTACCATCGGCCTTCTGGTCGAAGAGGAGTTCAATATTAAGGTTCTGACCCTCGAGCAGGGATTCGACCCCGATCTCTACATCCGCCGCGAGGGCAAAGATGCTTACGAACACGCGCTCCGTCATTCGCAAAAATATTTCGATTACCTGATCGAGCGAGCGCGCCTGCAATTTCCCGTGCGCAACGCGGAGGGCAAGCACAAGGCCGTCAACTACCTTTTGCCGCACATCCAGCGCATTCCCAGCCGCATCGTGCGCGACGAACTTGCCCAGGAGATAGCGCAGAAACTCCAGATCGATTCCGCCGTTCTTCGCCAGGAATTGCGCCACACCGCAGCCACTAGATCCGCAGCCACGGTCAAGGCCCCTGCCGAAGCCCAGGTCACCGACGCCGAGAAAGTCCTGATTCGCGCTCTCGCCTCAGCCCGCCAAATGCAATCCGGAGAGGAGCATCTCTCCGCCCGCGATGGAGCTGAAGAAGAATTCGATCCTGCGCGCCAGGCTCAGTTCGTTCTTCTCAACGAAGGTCTACATCAGGGACTCGCCACTGAATCTCTTGCCGAATCCCTGCTCAATATGGGTTCCGACGTTATCGACGTCCTCGAAGTCCCAGCCAGCGATAGCGACCGCCGCATGCTTGCGTCGATCCTATTGAAGGAAGAGGAAGAACTCACGGCCGAGATCCTCGAGGCCGCAGTCCGCGCCCTGCGCCGCATTCACCTCAAGCGCCAGCAGGAGCAGGTACAGCAGGAACTCAAAAAGCCGGGCCTTTCTGCCGATAGAGAACGCTTGCGGGAGTTGCTGGCGGAACTGGAGCGGATCAGCCGGGCGCTGCGTGATCCAAGCTTGGCTGAGGATGGCCTGAAAGCCGTCAAAAGCCGCAAAAGTGCTTGAAACAAAAGGCCCTCAAAAGCCATCTAAAGGAAATAAGGGGAATGCTGCAAGCGGGCTGTATAAGGCGGGCGACCGATAGACCAAAAGACCTAAGTGTGCTAAACTCAACAGGTTTGTGCTAGGCGCACAATCCCGCTACACCCACATTCCCACCTTTTGAAGGAACTTTAATCACACGCTCCTCGTGAGCGGAGTTGACAGTTTAAGGACACCTCTTGGCTCTTGACGACAAGTACGACGACATAAAAAAGCTGATCGACACAGGCAAAGAAAAGGGATATCTCACGTATGACCAGGTCAACGACCTCATACCGCATGACGTGCACAGCCCTGAAGACCTCGACGATCTGCTGACAACCATCGGTACGCAAGGCATCGACGTTCTCGAAGGACCGAAGCTTCCTTCGCAAGGACTCGATAAAAAAGGCTTTGAAGACATAGAAGAAGGGGAGGACGTCGAACTCGACCTCACCCCCGGCGCCCTGGAAAAAACCAACGATCCCGTCCGCATGTACCTGCGCGAGATGGGAACCGTGCCGCTGCTGACGCGCGAAGGCGAAGTTGAAATCGCCAAGCGCATCGAGCGAGGCCAGATCCGCGTGCTCAAGGCGCTGTCGCGGTCGCCGATCGTAATTCGCGAACTGCTCACGCTCGGTGAAGACCTTAAGAAGAACGTTCGCTCGATCAAGGAAGTCGTGACCTTCGACGAAGAAGAGATCACGGACGAGATCCTGCAGAACCGACTGAATGAGTTCACCGGCAAGATCGATGACATGGCCAAGCTGTACAAGAAGGCCCAGGTCCTCGAAGAGAAGTTCCAGGAAGTATCCAAGACGAAGAAGCCGAAGGACCACCGCCGCGCGCGCCGTAAGCTGGCGCGCGCGATCGTGGTTACTTCGATCGCCGTCCGCAAACTCGGATTCACCAACACCGAGCGCAAGCGACTGATCGAGCGGCTGAACAAGACAGTCGACGGCATGCGCTCGCTCGACCGGCAGGCGACGAACCTCGAGCGCAAGGCTGACTCGACCCGCAGCGAAGAGCAGAAGAAAGAATACCGCCGTCAGGCACGCGCGATTCGCGGCGAGGTCGAGAAACTCGAATTGGAAACCGGCGTGTTGTTCCAGGAGCTCAAGCGCACACAGCGCGAGATCATCCAGGGCGACATGGACGCGGAGCAGGCCAAGCGCGAGCTAATCGAGGCCAACCTGCGACTCGTCGTTTCAATCGCGAAGAAATATACGAACCGCGGACTGCAGTTCCTCGACCTGATTCAGGAAGGCAACATCGGACTGATGAAGGCCGTCGATAAATTCGAATACCGCCGTGGCTACAAATTTTCAACGTACGCCACATGGTGGATTCGGCAGGCCATCACTCGCGCGATTGCTGACCAGGCGCGTACGATCCGCATCCCGGTGCACATGATCGAAACGATCAACAAGCTGATCCGCACATCGCGTCAGCTGGTGCAGGAACTGGGACGCGAACCTACGTCGGAAGAGATCGCCAAGCGCATGGACATTCCTGTGGCGAAAGTGCGCAAGGTGCTCAAGATCGCACAGGAACCGATCTCGCTCGAAACGCCAATCGGTGAAGAGGAAGATTCGCACCTTGGCGATTTCATCGAGGATCGCGCAGTGGTTTCTCCGGCTGAGGCGGTGATCAACGTGAACCTGAAGGACCAGACAGGACAGGTCCTGCGCACGCTGACTCCGCGCGAGGAGAAAGTGATCAAGATGCGCTTCGGTCTCGAAGACGGCAGCGAGCATACTTTGGAAGAAGTCGGGCAGAGCTTCGCGGTCACGCGCGAACGCATCCGTCAGATCGAAGCGAAGGCGCTGCGGAAGCTGAGGCATCCATCGCGCTCGCGGAAGCTGCGGGCGTTTATGGATGGGGTGAGGGACTAGGAAAGCAATCCCGCCGAGTAAACAGAGGGAAAATCATTTTGATAGGGCACGGTCTTGCGCCGTGCCCTTTTTCTCAGGAGTATCCAAATTGTTCCTGGTTATCAAGAAGATCGGCCTGCCTCGGGCGAACTGAGTTCGCCTTTTTTGAAAGAGTCGAGCGCGAGTTGCGTGTATTGAATGGGGTGAGCCTCAGGATCAAGCGTGTCGCAGGGCCAGGACCAAGTAGAAAGATCTGGGGCGTGCATTACGAAGGCGGGGAGCCGCGATCGGTACGGCTCCTCCACCTGGATCAATCGCAGAATCACTCGCTCTGGATTCGCTGCCCGACGATGTTCCCGTCGATTTCCGACAGAAAATTTCCCGACGGGTCATAAAAATCCACTTTGAACAAGCCGGTCTGCACGGTCCCGTTTTGCTTTACGTGGACTATCTCGGTGAGGTGGAAAGTTCCCAGATAGTCTCCAGTGGTGTCA